>PMAF01000181.1:887-26276 GCA_003152455.1 Hyphomicrobiales bacterium | reverse complement strand
AGCGCAACAAGAACGATGCCGCTGACGCCGAGGCGATCTGCGAGGCGGTGCGACGCCCGACCATGCGTTTCGTGCAGGTCAAATCGGCCGAGCAGCAGGGTCGGTTGATGCAGCATCGAACGCGCGATCTTTTGATGCGGCAGCGGACCCAGGTGATCAATGCATTGCGGGCGCATATGGCCGAGCTCGGCATTGTGGCTACGCAAGGACGTGAAGGGATCAAGGAGTTGCTGACGATCATTGCGAGCGAAGAGGATGCGCGCTTGCCGGTCGATGCTCACGCGAGCCTCGTCGTGCTGGCGGCGGGGCTTCAGGCGGTGCAGACGATGATTGGATCGATCGAGAAGCGGATCATTGTTCAGCATCGCTCGAACGAGGCGAGCAAGCGGCTCGAGACCATCCCCGGAATTGGTGTTATCGGGGCGACCGCGATTGCAGCGACTGTCCCGGATCCGAAGGCATTCCGGTCGGGTCGTGATTTGGCGGCCTGGATCGGGCTGGTGCCGCGCCAAGATTCGACCGGCGGCAAACAGAAGCTCGGGCCGATCTCGAAACAGGGCGACCAATATCTGAGGCGCATTCTGGTCGTCGGAGCCCATGCGGTGTTGAGGCGGGCGCGCCAGCAGCCGGAGAAATATCCTTGGCTCACACAGCTTCTCGCCCGCAAACCGTTCAAAGTGGTCGCGGTGGCGCTTGCCAACAAGATGGCGCGCATCGCTTGGGCATTGCTGGCCAAGGGCGGCACCTATCGGGCGCCTGCGCTTGCGGCAGGGGCGTAAGGAGTCTGGCGATGGGAGGATGAGGTTGCGTCCGTGCGTACACGAACTGCAGGGGTGATGACGACATTGATGCGAAACGGTCGAGACCGTCGATTGGGAAAACCCGTTAAGTGCCACGCGAGGAAAGAACGCGTGCTTTTGGTTGGGACCCGATCAGCGCATCACATCAGGGCCAGCGGCCAAAGCGGCCGCATTCAAAGGCCGAATACATGGCTGCACCCGAACGCGTCGCTGAAATGTCCGATTTTTCCCTTGCACCGCGGGCGCCGTCCATACATGGCACTTAACGGACATCGTAGGCCTATCGCCGAATGTCCGCGTTTGGCGGCAAAGCAGACATTCGCTAGGCGCTATTCACCAGCGTCGATTTATGAGTGCGCACCCTTAGCCGTCACGCCGCGGTCTGCTTGGCTTCCTGCACGGTCGGGAACACGCAGGTGACGGTGGTGCCTTTGCCGAGCGTAGAATCGATCGTCACCGTGCCGCCGTGCAGCTCGACGAACGAGCGCACCAGCGAGAGGCCGAGCCCGCTGCCGCGGTGCTGCGAGCCCCTCGAGTCGGTCTCGAACCAGTCGAACACTTTGTCCATCGCCTCCGGCGGAATGCCGGGGCCGCGGTCGGTGACCACGAACGCCACCGCGTCGGGCCCCCGCTCGGCGGCGAGCGTGACGGCCTCGCCTGGCGGCGAAAAGCCGACCGCGTTGGACAACAGGTCGAACAGTATCTGCCGTAGCCGCCGCCCGTCGGCGGTGAAACTGCCGATGCCGGGCACGGCGCGGATGTCGAGCGTGATGCCGTCCTTCTTGAGCCGGTCCTGCACGCCCTCGGCCGCCTCCTCCATGGTGGAGCGGATGTCGACATCGGAGAGGTTGAGCGACATGGCGCCGGCGTCGATGGTGGCGAGGTCGAGAATATTGTTGATGAGCGCGAGCAGGGCGTTGGTCGAGGCCGTGATGTAACCGAGATATTCGCGCTGCTTGTCGGTGAGCGGGCCGAACGCCGGATCGCCGAGGAAATGCGCGAAGCCGATGATGTTGGTGAGCGGCGAGCGCAATTCGTAACTGACGTGGTGCACGAAATCGATCTTGATGGCGTCGGCGGCCTGCAGCGCCTCGTTCTTCTCGATCAGCGCGCGCTCGACATTCACCGTGTCGCTGACGTCCTGGAAAGTGACCAGCGTCGCGCCGTCGGGCAGCGGCATGGTGGTCATGTCGAGCATCATGCCGTCGCGGCGTTCGAGGCGCGCGACGATCGGCTCGCGGCTGTCGATCGCCGTCACCGCGCCGCGTAGATCGCGCCACACCGTATTGTCGTCGTGCATCGCCTGCGCCCAGGCGGTCACCGCTTCCACGTGCGGATGCTGGTCGAGCGCCTCGGGCGTCAGTTTCCACATGCGCTGGAACGCCGGATTGTGCAGCCGCACGCGGCCGTCCGAACCGAACACCGCGACCGCTTCGGCCAAGTGATCGAGCGTCTCGCTTTGCACCTTGATCAGCGCATCGTAGCGGCGGTGCATGACGAGGCGCTCAGTGACGTCGTCATACAAGTAAGTGACACCGCCCTCGGGATTGGGCGCGGTCACCACGCGCAGCGCGCGGCCGTCCGGCAGGTGCCACATATGCTCCTGCGGCTCGACCGCGCGATAGGCCTCATACAGCTGCTGCTTCCACTGCCGGTAATCCTGCTCCTCGGGCAGCTGGCGGTCGGCGCGCAAGGAATCGAGCACGAAGCTGTCCGTCGGCGCCTGGTCGAGCACGGCGGGGTCGAGTTCGAACAGCGAGCGGAACGCGGCGTTGTAGAAGATCAGCTTGCGGTCGGCGTTGAAGATGGCGACGCCGGTGGCGAGCTGGTCGAGCACGCGGCGGTGCGCCTCGATCATGCGCGCCAGATCGGCGCGCATCGCCTCCACCTCGGTGGCGTCGATCGCCATGCCCGCGCTGCCGGCGCCGCTCGGGGCGTCCACCACGTCGAAGATGCGGCGCTGACCCGCGGCGATGACCGGCAGCCGTTCGGAATGGGGGCCGTCGGCGCGCGCGCGGTCGAGGTTGTCGCGCGCGGCGCGGTCGAGCAGTTCGAGGTTGCGCGCCACCGCGTCGGCCGGGTCGTCGGCTTCCACCGCGCGGGCGTAAGCCGCATTGACGAAGATCAGGCGGCCGTCGTGGTCGCGCGCCCACACCGGGGCGGGCAGCGAATTGAGCAGCGCCTTCAGCGTCTCGACGTCGCCGGTCAGCCGGTCGTGGCGGCCGGCCAGATCCATCAGCTCGCTCTCGATGCCGCTGACGTCGCGCAGGCGCAGCACGGCGCGCCCCGCCACCGCGCGGCCTTCCGCCTCGAGCGGACGGCCGGCGCTGCTGGTGAGCGTCATCACGAAGGCGCGGCCCTTGGCGCGCAGCGTGTCGACGGCATTCTGCATCCGTTGCGCCGCCGCCGGCTCCAGCCAGGTGCCGAAGGCGAGCACGCGTTCCGGCCGCGCGCCCGGCACGACAATGGCGGTGTCGCCGAAAATTTCCGGCTCGTTGGCGCCCGCCGGCCAAGCCACCAGCACTTGCGGCTGCGACAGCAGCAACGTTTTGAGCCGGTCGATTTCCGCGTATAGCGCCATGGTTTCGTCGTGCGTCGCGGTTTCATGGGTGGCGGCGGTTTTGCGCGCGCGCAACAGCGCAATGGTGGCGAGTATCGCGAAGCAGACGAGCCCGAGCGTCAGCGTGACCGCGGCAGCCTGCGCGCGGCTCACCGCCGTGACGGCGCTGACGATGTTGTCGACAAGGTTCAGCGCTGCAGCCACCCCGGCATAAGCCGGCGTGCTGAGCGCGCTGAAAAACGCTGCAAAAATCACGGCGACGAGGAATCCGCCCCGCCTCGGACGAGAACGCAGTCTCTCGTTCGCCGTCCGGATTGTCTCCGGCATTCAGACCTGCCCCAGGAAAGCGAACGGCGTCCGCCGCGCTGCTCGCGAATCGCCGGACTTTACCCCCGCGGGGACTCATGCCGAAAGAGTCCAGATCGTGAACGGGAGGCGGATTGGGCTTCCAGCTATCTTTTTGTTTGCGCTTGACCTTATCCGAAAACCGATCGCCGCTTTTGCGGCTCGTGTTCGCGGCCGTGCGCCCGCTATTTCAGCGCCTCGGCCCGCTTCGCCATGGCCTCGACACTGATGCGGGCAAGCGCGGCCGAAAAGGTGCGTTCGGCTTCGGCCAGTGCCGGCCTGACCACGTCAACAGCCAGCGCCGAGTTGGGCAGCTGCGGATCGTCGGCGTCCTCGACGGCGCTGGCGGCGCGCAGGATGTCCTCGGCGCTGATGCGGCGGTGTTCGCGCGCCAGTTCGTAACCGCCATGCGGCCCGCGCACGCCGCGCAGGATGCCGTCGCGCACCAGCGCCTGCAGAACCGGCTCGAGATGGCGCGGCGGAAGCTTATGGCGTTCCGCCAGCGCCTTGGCGGAGACCGGCCGGGTGCGGGCGTGGATCGCCACGTCGATAACAGCGGCAATGGCAAGAATACCCTTGCGGGATACCAACGGCATGCGTGGCCTCGGTCGCGGCGAATGGCAGTGGTAATAGGCTACGGTCTGACATCCGTTTAGCCGAAAACGCATTCCGCCCGCTCAACCGCCGGTGGAGCCAAATCCGCCGGTTCCGCGTGGGGTTTGATCGAGCCTATCGACCTCGCGCAATTGCGCGCGCGCCACGGTTGCGACCACCAACTGGGCGATTCGCATGCCGCGCGGAATCGCCACCGCTTCGCTGCCGTGATTCACAAGCAGCACTTGGATTTCGCCGCGGTAATCGGCGTCGATGGTGCCGGGCGCGTTGAGCACGGTGAGCCCGTGCTTGACGGCGAGGCCGGAGCGCGGCCGCACCTGCGCTTCATGGCCCTGCGGCAGCGCGATGGCGATGCCGGTCGGCACCAGAACGCGCGCGCCGGGCGCAAGGCTCAGCGGCGCGTCCGCCGGCACCGCCGCGGTCAGATCGAGCCCGGCGGCGTGCGCGCTTTGATAGGACGGCAGCGGTAGGTCCATGCCGTGCGGCAGGCGCAGTATTCTGACCTCGGTAGAGGGTTCGCTGGGGACCTTTTTGAATTGAAGATTTGTCGCCATCAAATTTGGCTCTTCGGCCGGGCAGGGCGAGAGAGCCTAGCTTGTGTAGTTGAAATCCAGAACCTTCGACCGCAAATCAGTTGTGCGTAAGTCGCGAATTACTATTTCGCGAGCGCATTCGCCACCCGCGCAACCAGCATCTTTGCCACGTCTTCTTTCGATTGCGGCGGCCAGGGCTCGATCGCCGTCGCGGTCACGAGTTCAATCGTGTTGCGGTCGCCCCCCATGATGCCGGTCGACGGCGACACGTCGTTGGCGAGAATCCAGTCGCAGCCTTTGCTCGCGAGCTTTGCCTTGGCATTGGCGGCGACGTTCTCGGTTTCGGCGGCAAAGCCGATCACCAGTTGCGGCCGCTGCGACTTGCGGTGCGCGACGGTCGAGAGGATGTCGGGATTTTCCGTGAGCGACAGTTCCGGCGTGGCCCGGCCGGCCTTCTTCTTTATCTTTTGCTCAGAAGCGCTGGCGACGCGCCAGTCGGCCACCGCGGCGGCGAAGATCGCGACGTCCACCGGCAGCGCGCGCTCGACCGCTTGCAGCATCTCGCGCGCGGTCTCGACATGCACGACGGCGACGCCGGGCGGATCGGGCAGGTTCACCGGCCCGCTGACCAGCGTCACCGCGGCGCCGGCGCGCGCCGCCGCCGCGGCGATGGCGTGGCCCTGCTTGCCGGACGAACGGTTGGCGATGTAGCGCACCGGATCGATCGGCTCGTGCGTCGGCCCCGAGGTGACCAGCACGCACGTGCCCTTAAGCGGCTGCGCCGTTTCGCTCGCCAGCAATCTCTCGACCGCGGCGGCGATCTCCAGCGGCTCCGCCATGCGCCCGGTTCCGCGCTCGCCGGCTTCCGCCATCTCGCCTTCACCCGGGCCGATCAGCGCGACGCCGTCGGCCACGAGCTGCGCCAGATTGCGCTGCGTCGCCTTGTTCGCCCACATGTACGGGTTCATCGCCGGCGCCAGCAGAATTTTCGTGCCCGCGGCCAAAAGCACCGCGGTGGCGAGGTCGGGCGCCAGCCCGCCGGCCATCTTGGCCATCAGGTCGGCGGTGGCTGGCGCCACCACGATAAGATCGGTTTCGCGCGCCAGACGAATGTGGCCGACGTCGAATTCGCTCGAGGCATCGAACAGGTCGGTGAATATGCGCTCGCCCACGATGGCCGCGGCCGATAGCGGCGTGACGAAATGTTCGGCGGCCTTGGTGAGGATGCAGCGCACGGCCAGCCCGCGTTCTTTCAGGCGGCGGATGAGATCGAGCGATTTGTAGGCGGCGATGCCGCCGCCAACGATCAGCAGCACGCGCTTGGCGCCGGCGGGAGCGCTCGCCGGGCGGCGCGGCGGTTGCGACGGCGGGTTGCCCGTCTCCGGCGCCTCGCTGCCGGTGTCCTCGGCGGCGGCGCGCAAAATGGTGCGCACCTCGTCCTCGACCGAGCGGCCGCTCTTGGCCGCGCGCAGGCGCAACAGCTTCTTCAAGCGCTCGTCGAGCTGCCGAACGGTGAGGGAAGCCATGAAAATCCCAAGTCAAAATCCACTATATCGTAGGAACTTAGCATAGTATTGATAGCACTGCAATCAATGCAATCAATTTCCCTCGGGATTATATACTTCCCAATCCCGATTTCCCTCTTGGAATCCAATAGAACGCCGCTTGACCGTGCCGGGGCGTTTGTGTAATTAACCGACCAGTTAAATAACTGGATGGTTAGATACCAATGACCGCCGACCGCCTCAGCGCCACTTTTTCCGCGCTCGCCGACCCGACGCGGCGCGCGATTCTCGCCCGGCTCGCGCTCGGCGAGACCACGGTGAGCGACCTCGCCAAGCCGTTCAAGATGAGCGGGCCCGCCGTCTCCAAGCATCTCAAGGTGCTCGAGCATGCCGGGCTGATCGCGCGCTCGCGCGATGCGCAATGGCGGCCATGCCGCATCGAGGCGGCGGCGCTCAAGCCGGTTGACGACTGGCTCGGCGAATACCGCAGGCTCTGGGAGCAGCGGCTCGATCGCCTCGACGATTATCTGAAGACGCTGCAAGCCAAAGGAAGCCGCAAGGAAGGCAAGCGTGGCCGCAACAAATAGCATCGACCTCGACCGGGATCCGCGCTCCATCGTCGGAACGCGCGTGTTCGACGCGCCGCGCGAACTGGTGTTCGCGGCCTTCACCGACCCGAAGCATCTGGCGCAATGGTGGGGACCGGACGGCTTCACTACCACCACCAGCCGGTTCGAATTCCGCAAGGGCGGCGTTTGGCGCTTCGTCATGCACGGACCCGACGGCCGCGACTATCAGAACCTCATCACCTTCGATGAAATTATTGCGCCCGAGCGCATCGCCTATCGCCACGGCGGCGCCGACGACGTCGAGCCGGTGCAGTTCAACGCCACGCTCACTTTCGAGGATTTGGGCGGCAAAACCCGGCTCACCTGGCACGGCACCTTCCCTTCCGCCGAGGAACGCGCGCGCGTTATCAAGGAATACGGCGCCGACAAGGGCCTCGTGCAGACCATGGCGCGGCTGGCCGAATACGTCGCGGCGGAGCGGAGCTAGCCATGTTCCAAAGGCGTCGAGATTTACGACAGCGCGCGCAAAGCGTCGCGCATGGCATCGGCGCTGACGCCGGTGATCAGGCGTTCGGTTTCCGCGTGCGCCTTCTGCCAAACCGGGTAGGCCTTGCTCATGAGCGCGCGGCCGGCGGCAGTGATCACCAGGCGGCGGCCGCGTTTATCCTCTTTGTCGACCGCGATCTTCACCAGATGCCGCCGTTCCAGCGGCTTGAGATTGGCGGTGAGCGTGGTGCGGTCCATGGCGAGCAGCGCGGCGACGCTGCCGATGCTCGGCGGTTGCGGCCGGTTGAGCGACATCAGCAGCGAGAACTGGCCCTGCGTCAGGCCGAGCGGCGCCAGCACCGCGTCGAAACGCCGCGCCAGCGCGCGCGCCGCCCGCTGCACGTGCAGACACAGGCAGGCGTCGCGCACTTCATGCACGGCGCCGAGCGGAAGTTCCAAATGCGCCTGACGGGTTGACATGCAGGATAATACGTTGATATCAACCTAATAGTCAAGATCACCCTATAGAGGACAAGCCATGCTAATTCAGCCCTATCTGTTCTTTGACGGCCGCTGCGACCAAGCGATCGAGTTTTACAAGAAGGCGATCGGCGCCGAAGTCGCGATGCTGATGCGCTGGAAGGACTCGCCCGAGAAGTCGATGTGCACGCCTGCCAACGAAAACAAGGTGATGCATTCCTGCCTCAAGATCGGGGACACCAGCGTCATGGCGTCCGACGGCCGCAACACCGGCAATCCGAAATTCGACGGTTTTGCACTGTCGCTCAACGTCAAGACCGACGCCGACGCGGCGACGCGGTTCAAGGCGCTATCGGACGGCGGCGAGGTGGTGATGCCGATGGGCCCGACCTTCTTCGCCTCGAGCTTCGGCATGGTGCGCGACCGTTTCGGCGTGCACTGGATGGTACTCAAGGCGAAGTGAACGCACACGCACACGCAAGGCGGAGGCCGGTGATGATCGAAACGCAAAGCAAAGATTTCGTCATGTCGCGCGTGTTCGACGCGCCGCGCGCGCTGCTGTGGCACTCCTTCACCGATCCGGAACGCATGAAGCACTGGTGGGGCCCGAAAGGCTTCACCGTGCTCGCCGCCGAGATGGATCTGCGGGTCGGCGGCAGCTACCACTACGGCATGAAGGCGCCGAACGGCTCGACGATGTGGGGCCTGTTCAAATATCGCGAGATCGTGCCGCAGCAGAAACTGGTCTTCATCAATTCATTTTCAGATGAGAAAGGCGGCGTCACGCGCCATCCCGGCAGCGCCACCTGGCCGCTCACCATGCGTTCGACCTTCACCTTCGAGGATGCGCCCGGCGGCAAAACCAAGTTCACCGTGCGCTGGCAGACGCTCGACGCCACTGCGGAAGAGCAGAAAACCTTCGACGCCATGCACGACAGCATAACGCAAGGCTGGACCGGAACCATGGATAAGCTCGCCGCTTATCTCGCGAGCGCAATGTAGGAGTACCGAGATGCCAATCGGAACCAAAGCCATCACGCCCTGCCTGTGGTTCGACACACAAGCGAAGGAGGCGGCCAAATTCTACGTATCGGTGTTCAAGAATTCCAAGATCACCTCGGTCAGCCGCTTTCCCGACGCCGGGCAGGATGTGCATGGCAAGCCGGCGGGATCGGTGATGGTCGTGGCCTTCGAGCTCGACGGGCAGCCCTTCACCGCGCTCAACGGCGGCCCGCAATTCAAGTTCGACGAAGCGGTGTCGTTCCAGGTCATGTGCGACACACAAGGCGACGTCGACTACTACTGGAAAGCCCTGACTGCGGGCGGGCAGGAAGGCCCCTGCGGCTGGCTGAAGGACAAATTCGGCCTGTCGTGGCAGGTGGTGCCGTCGGCCATCCCGAAAATGATGACCGACCCGGATGCCAAGAAATCCGCGCGTGTCATGAACGCCTTCATGAAAATGAAGAAGCTCGACGTCGCCGCGCTGGAGCGGGCTTTCGACGGAGCGGACGCATGAGCCCGGAATCCGAAATCGCGGCGGCGCGGCCGCAAGGCACGGTCGTCATCACCCGCGTGTTCAGCGCGCCGCGCGCGCTGGTCTGGCAGGCCTGGACCGATGCCAAGATGATGGCACAATGGTTCGGGCCGCGCGGCTTCACCAGTTCAGTGCCGGAGCTGGATTTGCGGGTCGGCGGCGCCTTGCGTATCGTGATGCACGGGCCGGACGGCAACGACTATCCGATGAAGGGCGTGTTCCGCGAGGTCGTCGCACCCGAGCGGCTGGTGTTCAGCAATATTGCCACCGACAAAGACGGCAATCATCTGCTCGAGGGCGAGACCACCGTTACGCTGAGCGAGCAGGGTGGCAAGACCACGCTGACAATGAAGTCGCACATGGTCGGCCTGGTGCCGATCGCGCCGCAAATGCTGGCCGGCATGGAAGCGGGCTGGACCCAGACGATCGATAAGCTGGAAGAACTGGTAGTGCGCTGATGGCCGAAAAAACAGACATCGCGAGAAGCCTATTCGAGGCCTATCAGAAACAAGACCGCGTCTTGGGCGAGCGACTGATCGCGAACGACTTCACCTTCACCAGTCCTTATGATGACGCCATCGACCGCGCCGCCTATTTCAAGCGCTGCTGGCCGACCAGCGGATTCTTCAAAGGATTTGTGCTGGAGAAGGTGGTCGAGTTGGGCGACGAAGTGTTCGTGAACTACAAGGCTATTACCAATGACGGACGCGAATTCCACAACGTCGAGATACTGACGTTCACAGGCGACCAGATCCGTGCGGTGAACGTATTTTTCGGCGCCACATACAAAAACGACAAATTCGTCAAGCAGGCCGAGACGCCGTAACGCTGGCGCTCAGATCAGTCGCCACACTGCCCACGCCAAAAGCGCCACGATGGTCCACAGCGCCACTACGGTCCAGCGGTTGCGGCGTTGCTCGGCGCGGCCGATCGCCTCGACCGTTTCCGGCGACAGCACCAGGCCGTCGCGCGTGATGTCGTCGAACTGGTCGATCAGCGTGGCGGCGCGGCTGAGCAGCGACGGCACCTGTCCCATGAAACGGCCGATCTCGCCGGCGCCCTCGGCGACGTCTTCCAGCCGGCCGGCCGGCCCCAGATTGCGTTCGATCCATTCGCGCACCACCGGGTCGGCCACCGTCCACATGTCGAGCTTGGGATCGAGCGTGCGCGCAACGCCTTCCACCACCACCATAGTCTTCTGCAGCAGCAGCAGTTCCGGCCGCGTGCGCATGTCGAACAGACCGGTGACCTCGAACAGCAGCATCAGCAGCTTGGCCATCGAGATGTCTTCGGCGGCGCGGTTGTGGATCGGCTCGCCGATGGCGCGGATCGCCTGCGCGAAGCTCTCCACCGAATGGCTGCGCGGCACGTAGCCGGCGTCGAAATGGATCTGCGCGGTGCGCTGGTAGTCGCGGGTGATGAAGCCAAATAGGATCTCGGCGAGGAAGCGGCGCTCCTTCGGCCCCAGCCTTCCCATGATGCCGAAGTCGACCGCCACCAGCCTGCCGTCCTGGTCGACGAACAGGTTGCCGGGATGCATGTCGGCGTGGAAGAAGCCGTCGCGCAAAGCATGGCGCAGGAAGCTCTGGATCACGTTGCGGCCGAGCGCCGGCAGGTCGAGGCCGCGGGCTTCCAGCGCGGCGCGGTCGTTGAGCGGCGTGCCGTCGATCCATTCCAGCGTGAGCACCTCGCGCGCGGTGCGGTCCCAGTCCACCGTGGGCACGCGGAAGTCGGTGTCCTCGCGGGTGTTCTCCGCCATCTCGGACAGCGCGGCGGCCTCCAGCCGGAAATCCATTTCCATCGCCACCGAGCGGGCAAGCGTCGCCACCGCCTCGACCGGCCGCAGCCGCTGCGCCTCCAGCGACAGGCTTTCCGCCTTGCGCGCGACGTAGAAGAAGGCGTCGAGGTCGGCCTTGAAGCGGCGCTCGACGCCGGGCCGCAAAATTTTTACCGCCACCGGCTTGCTGGCGCCCTCTTGCGCGACTTCGGCGCGATGCACTTGCGCGATCGAGGCGGCGGCGACGGCGGGACCGAAGCTGACATACACCTCGTTCACCGGCTTGCCGAAAGCGGCGGCGACCACGGCTTCCGCGTCGCCTTGCGGAAACGGCGCCATTTTGTCCTGCAGGCTTTCGAGATCGCTCGCGATTTGCTTGCCGACGACGTCGGGGCGGGTCGCCATGAACTGGCCGAGCTTGACGTATGTCGGCCCGAGCTTGGTGAGCGCGGCGGCGAGCCGGCTCGATCCGTCTTTCGCGGTGGGGCGCTCGAACAGGCGGGCGAGCGCGATGGCCGTCTTGGCCGGAAAGGGCAGCGGCCTTGTATCGACCAGCGCGAACACGCCTTCGCGCGCGAACACGAAGCCGGTGCGCGCGAGACGGACGAGATGGGAAATACCGGCGATCACAATTTCCAGCCCGAATGCAGTGCCACCACGCCGGCAGTCATGGTTTTGAACGAGACGCGGCGGAAGCTGGCCGCCTCGATCATCTTCGCGAACACCGGCGGCTTGGGAAATTTGCGGATCGACTCGACCAGATACTGGTAGGCCTTGCGGTCGCCGGTGATGGCCTGGCCGATGCGCGGGATCACGTTGAAGGAAAAAAGCTCGTAGAGCGCGTCGACGCCCGGCACGGTCACGGAAGAGAATTCCAAACACAAAAAGCGGCCGCCAATGCGCAGCACGCGATGCGCTTCGGCCAGCGCGCGCTCGATGCGCGGCACGTTGCGGATGCCGAAGGCGATGGTGACGCAATCGAAGCTGCGGTCCGGGTAGGGCAGCTCTTCGGCATTGCCTTGCTCGAAACTCACCGCCTCGTCGTGGCCGCGTTCACGCGCTCGCTCGCGGCCGACGGCGAGCATGTCGGCATTGATGTCGCAGACGGTGACGCGCGTGCCCGCGCCGCCGGCTTCCACCACGCGGAAGGCCACGTCGCCGGTGCCGCCGGCGAGATCGAGCAGGGCGAAGGGCTTGTCGGTTTTCGGCGGATTGACCGCCGTCACCAGCGCGTCCTTCCAGGCCCGGTGCAGCCCGCCCGACATCAGGTCGTTCATCAGGTCGTAGCGGCGCGCCACCGAATGGAACACGTCGTCCACCAACCCCTGCTTGTCGGCCAGCGGCACGGTCTTTTCGCCGAAATGGGTGTCTTCACGGGCAGCCATAGCCAAAAATCCTTTGCGGGCAGGACCATAGCGCGGCGGGCCCGAGGGCGCTATGTGTGAACGGAACCAGAGTTAACCATGCCCGAGCTCCCTGAAGTCGAAACCGTGCGCCGCGGCCTGGCGCCCGCCATGGAAGGCGCACGGCTTCTCAAGGTCGAGGTGCGCGATCGCCGCCTGCGCTGGCCGCTTGCCAAGGACTTCGAAAAGCGACTGACCGGGAAAACGGTGCAGGGGCTTGGCCGGCGCGCGAAATACCTGCTGGCCGACCTGTCGTCGGGCGACGTGCTGCTGATGCATCTCGGCATGTCGGGCTCGTTCCGCGTCGGCCAAGACGCCAAGCCGAGCGTCTACTATCACGAGAAATCGAAAAGCACCGCGCACGACCATGTGGTGTTTCACATGTCGAACGGCGCCACGGTGACGTTCAACGATCCGCGCCGCTTCGGCTCGATGAAGCTGGTGGCGCGCGCCAGGATCGAACACGAACCGCTGCTGCGCTCGCTCGGCCCTGAACCGCTCGGCAATGAATTCGACGCCGCGATGCTGGCGAAAGCCTGTGCCGGCAAGAAGACGTCGCTGAAAGCGGCGCTGCTCGATCAACGCGTCGTGGCCGGCCTCGGCAATATTTATGTCTGCGAGGCGCTGTTCCGCGCGCGGCTGTCTCCGAAACGGCAGGCCTCCACCATCGCCGACCGCAACGGTAAGCCCAACGCGCGCGCCGAAGCATTGGTCGATGCCATCAAGTCGGTGCTCCAGGACGCCATTGCCGCCGGCGGCTCCTCGCTGCGCGACCACCGCCGCACCGACGGCGCGCTCGGCGATTTCCAGCACAATTTCCGCGTCTACGACCGCGAAGGCGAGCCATGCCCGGACTGCGAGGGCAAGAAAAAGACAACGATCAAACGCATCGTGCAGACCGGCCGCTCGACCTTCTATTGCCCGAGCTGTCAAAAATAAGCCAAGCTGGGCCTAGAAGCCGGGGACAATGACATGCGCAGATTTGCTCTCATTCCTTTCTTATTCGCCTGCATGGCGGGCGCGACGTTCGCCGCCGACTATCCCGATCACCCCATCCGGTTCATCGTTCCGCAGGCGGCCGGCAGCGCGACCGACAACGTCGCCCGCATTCTGACTTCGGTGATCGGTCCGGAGCTCGGCCAGCCGGTCATCGTCGACGACCGCCCCGGAGGCGCGCTCACGCTCGGGCTCGATCTGGTCGCGAAGTCGGCGCCGGACGGCTACACCATCGGCATGGGGCCGATCGGCGCGCTCGCCATCACCCGCCACATGGTGGCGAAACTGCCCTACAACATCGAGCGCGACTTCCAGCCGATCGCGCTGGTGGCGCGCGGGCATTTGCTGCTCGCGGTCTCGCCGCAGCTTCCGGTCAAGTCGGTCGCGGAGCTGATCGCCTACGCCAAGGCCAATCCCGGTAAGCTGACCAATGCCTCGTCGAGCAACGGCTCGCCCGGCCATGTCGGCGGCGAAATGTTCAAGTTCATGACCGGCACCCAGATCGTGCACGTGCCCTATCGCGGCGGCGCGGCGGCGTTCACCGATCTGATCGCCGGCCATGTCGATATGATGTTCGAGAGCCTGCAGTCGATCGCTCCGCTGGCCCACGCTGGCAAGGTGCACGCGCTCGGGGTGAGCGGCGCCAAACGCTCGCCGGCGTTCCCCGATCTGCCGACCATCGGCGAAACCATGCCCGGCTATCTGGCGCCGACCTGGACCGGTGTGATCGCGCCGGCCGGCGTGCCGCGTCCGATCGTCGACAGACTCAACGCCGCGATCAACAAGGCGCTGGTGTCGGAAGCCTTCAAGGAGAAATTCGCCAGGATCGGCGACGAGCCGGCCGGAGGCACGCCGGAAGACTTGCCGCAACGATCAAGACGGATTCCGCCAAATGGGGCGACGTGATCAAGCGCGCCGGCATCAAGATCGAGTGATTTCAAACCGCAAGGGCAAGCCATGAGCTACCAGCACATCATCGCCGAGACCAAAGGCCGCGTCGGCGTCATCCGGCTCAACCGTCCGCAGCAGCTCAATGCGCTCAACATGGCGCTCAAGGCCGAGCTCGGCCAGGCCATCGACGCCTATGAGGCCGACGGCAAAATCGGCTGCATGCTTATCACCGGCAACGACAAGGCCTTCGCCGCCGGCGCCGACATCAAGGATATGGCCGACAAGACCTTCATCGAGGCCTATCTCGGCAATTTCGCCGGCAACTGGGACCGCGCCGCGCGCGCCCGCAAGCCGATCGTCGCGGCGGTCGCCGGCTTCGCGCTCGGCGGCGGCTGCGAGCTCGCCATGCAGTGCGACGTCATCATCGCCGCCGACACAGCAAAATTCGGCCAGCCCGAAATCAAGCTCGGCGTCATCCCCGGCATCGGCGGCACCCAGCGGCTCACGCGCGCGGTCGGCAAGGCCAAGGCGATGGAGATGATCCTTACCGGCCGCATGATGGATGCGGCGGAAGCGGAAAAGTCGGGGCTGGTGGCGCGCGTGGTGCCGGCGGCGAGCCTGATGGAGGAGGCGATGAAGGTGGCCGAGACCATCGCCAATATGTCGCTGCCGTCGGTGCTGGCCGGCAAGGAGGCGATCAACCGCGCCTTCGAGGGCGGACTGGCGGAGGGCGTGGTGTTCGAGCGGCGCATTTTCCATGCGCTCTTTGCCACGGAAGATCAGAAGGAAGGCATGAAAGCCTTCGTCGAGAAGCGCAAGCCGGTGTGGAAGAATAAGTAGCGCGCCGCTATTTCCTCACGCAAATCACCCGCACCACCGAAGCCTTGGCGTCGGCGGATGGCGCAGTTGCCGTCGCCACATGATGCGCGGCTAGGAAGCCGCGGATGGTCCCGGCGCTGACCAGCCGCACCGGCGGCGCGGACGCTTCGACGCTGGCGAGCACCGCCTGGCCCATTTCCATCATGCCGAGGAATTGTCCCCGCGCGTCGAGCGCGGCGGCGCCGGAAAATCCGGCCATCGGCACCGGCTGGCGCAGTTCGATGGCGCTGCCGTCGGAAAGCCGCGCCTTGATCTCGGTGAGCTTGCGGCTGCCGTCCTGCTCCTTCGGATCGGGAATGCCGACCAGCGTCACATCGCGCGGCTTGCCGCCTTCCGGCGCATCGTGCGCGAGCGCCAGCGGCGAAATCTTGCGCTGGCCGTAAACCCGCAGCAGCGCGAGCCCGTTTTCCGGGTCCTCGGCGACGCGGTCGGCGTCGCCCAGCCCGGCCGCGACGATCACCTGGCAGCCTTGGGTGAGCCTCAAGTCGGTGACGATGTGGCCCTGCGCGCTCACCACCAGACCGGTGCCGTATTCCACCGATCGCGCCAGCGCGGCGTAGGGCGCGCTGCGCTCCGGGAACGGCGAGAACGCGCTCGCCATCGCCACCACCGCCGGCGCGACGATGCTCTCCATCATCTGGTCGTACAGAATGGAAAAGCCGCGGATCTCGCCGTCGCGCATCTTGGCGCGCACCGAAAACATTTTCAGGCCCTGCATGCCGCTGATGAAGAAATTGTCGTCATGCAGCGCGCTGGTTTCGACCCGGCGCGTGGCGGGCTGCTGTTTCTCCTGCTCGAACAGCGCGGCGAGCGTCAGCCCCGGCTTGGTGATGCGGAAGGTCTCGACCTGCACTTCGCCGTGCGCGGACGACCAGCGGGTGCCGCGCGCGGCGTCGCGCGCCTGCGGCACCAGCTTGGTCGGCAGGCCGATGCGGATGCCGGTGGCCGGGTCGACCACCACGCTCCAGCCGAATTCGTCCTCGTGCGCCTTGGCGGCGGCGATCAGATCGGCGTGCTCGGACGGCGTGAGCTCGCCGGTGATCTTGGCTTTATGGCGCTTCTGGAAACTCTTGATCGCCGTGACCATCGGATCGTCGCTGCCGGCCGCGCCGGTATAGTCGCCCGACCACAGGAGAGCGGCCTGGAGCTTCGAGCGCTCGGCGGAAGGAATCCCCGCATCGGGCGCGGCCTCGGCTTTGGCGGCGGGCGCATTCGGCATGGCAGGCGCTGCGGCGGCGGTTTTCTCCGGCGCGACCGGCTTGACCGCGACGGCCTTAGGCGCCGATTTTGCCTCGGTCGGCTTGGCTACGGGGAGCTTAACCTCGGCCGGTTTGGTCTCGGCCGGTTTGACTGCGGCTGGCTTGGCTGGCGGGAGCTTGACGTCGGCAGCTTTGGCTCGCGCCGGTTTTGCCGCCACCGGTTTCCGCTTCACATGTTTGATTGCAGGTTTGGCTTCGGTCTGTGCGGGCGCCGGGATGACGCCAGGCGATTGCGCCCGCGCCGTACCGGCGCCAAGCAACAGCGAGAGCATCACCAGGAACGCACCGTAACGCATCGATTTAACGCCGTCCGCCCACCGAATTGCGGCACCTTAGCCCATCGAGGCGTCGGTGCAAGGCATCAAGAGGCTGGCCGAAACGCGTGGGAACCCATAGGTTTAATCGATGCTCGACGCACAGGAACTCGAACGTTACGCGCGCCACATCGTGCTGCGCGAGGTCGGCGGCCCGGGTCAGGCCAAGCTAAAAGCCGCGCGCGTGCTCGTCATCGGCGCCGGCGGTCTCGGCGCGCCGGTGCTGCTCTATCTCGCCGCCGCCGGGGTCGGCACGATCGGCGTGATCGATGACGACACGGTGTCGCTATCGAATTTGCAGCGGCAGGTGATCTTCGGCAGCGGCGATATCGGCACGCGCAAGGTCGACGGCGCCGAGGTTGCGATCGCGCGGCTCAATCCGCATGTGAATATCGAAACGCATATGGCGCGCCTCGATGCCAGCAACGCGCTCGGCCTGATCACGAAATACGACATCGTCGCCGACGGTTCCGACAATTTCGCCACGCGTTATCTCGTTTCCGACGCCTGTTATTTTGCCAGGAAGCCGCTGGTTACCGCCGCGGTCGGCACCTTCGACGGCTCGCTCACTACGCTGCGCCCGTACGAGACGCGCGCCGGCGGCGCCCGCAATCCGACCTACCGCTGTCTGTTTCCCGAGCCGCCGCCGGCCGGCACGGTGCCGGCCTGCGCCGAAGCCGGCATTCTCGGCGCGCTGCCGGGCGTGCTCGGTTCGATGATGGCGCTCGAGGTGATCCGCGAGATCGTCGGCTTCGGCGAAGGGCTGGTCGGGCGCTTGCTGATGGTGGACGCGCGCTCGATGCGGTTCGAGACGCTGAGTTATGAATGGGACAAGGACAACCCGCTCTCAGGCGAGCAGGCGACGATCCGGGATTTGTCGGGAAAATATTGAGGCGTGTCCCGGGCGCAGCGCAGCGCGAAGCGGTGCGCTGCAGACCCGGGACCCCGGTTGAAATAAGAAGCGAGCTGGGTCCCGGATCAGCGGTGCACCGCTGCGCTTCGCTACGCGCTGCACCACATCCGGGACAAGTAGCCGCTACAGCATCGACGGCAGCACGCGATCCGGCGGCCGGTGGCCGTCCATGAAGGTCTTGATGTTGATGATGACCTTCTCGCCCATGTCGACGCGGCCTTCGATCGTGGCCGAGCCCATATGCGGCAGCAGCACGACCTTGCCCTCGCGCGCGAGCTTGACCAGTTTCGGGTTCACCGCCGGCTCGTGCTCGAACACGTCGAGGCCGGCGCCGGCAATGTCGCCGGCGTCGATCAAGCGCGCGAGCGCGTTCTCGTCGATCACTTCGCCGCGCGAGGTGTTGACGATATAGGCTTGCGGCCGCAGCTGCTTGAGCCGGCGCGCCGACAGCAGATGATAGGTCGCCGGCGTGTGCGGGCAGTTGACCGAGACGATGTCCATGCGGGCGAGCATCTGGTCGAGGCTTTCCCAATACGTGGCGTCGAGCTCTTCCTCGATCTTGGGCGCCACCTTGCGGCGGTTGTGATAGTGGATTTGCAGGCCGAAGGCGCGGGCGCGGCGCGCCACCGCCTGGCCGATGCGCCCCATGCCGATGATGCCGAGCCGCTTGCCCCAGATGCGGTGGCCGAGCATCCAGGTCGGCGTCCAGCCGCTCCAATCCTTGTCGGAGGTCAGCACGCTGGAGCCTTCCACCAGCCGGCGCGGCACCGCCAGCACCAGCGCCATGGTCATGTCGGCGGTGTCCTCGGTCAGCACCCCCGGCGTGTTGGTGACGGTAATCCCGCGCTGCACGGCGGTCGCGACATCGATATTGTCGACGCCGTTGCCGAAATTGGCGATCAGCTTGAGCTGGTCGCCCGACTTCGAGAGCACCGAGGCGTCGATGCGGTCGGTGACGGTCGGCACCAGCACGTCGGCGGTTTTTACCGCTTCGGCGAGTTGGGCTTGCGTCATCGGCTTGTCGTCGAGATTAAACCGGGCGTCGAAAAGTTCCCGCATGCGCAGCTCGACATTGTCGGGCAGCTTGCGGGTAACGATGACCAGCGGCTTTTTGGCCTTCGGCATGTCCTGTTTACCGCGGGCGGCCGGCGGCCTATCGAACTGCCGATTGGCGCCGTTCAGCCCTCTTTAACCGTGCTCGCCCACACTGCGCTCCTCGCGCGTGGGGTCGAAATCCGTACATTTTCCTACCAGATGACAGTGACAACACAAAGCTTTGGGACCGCGATTCGCCGGCTCGGCCGCGCGGCGCTGGCCGCCGCCGCATTGACGATTCTGGACCCGACCGGTATGGCGCCGACCGCCCGGGCCGGCACCGATACTGCCATCGCCACCGGCTCGGTGAGCGGCCTGCCGATCCCGCGTTTCGTCAGCCTCAAGTCGGACCGGGTCAATGTGCGATCCGGTCCCAACAAGGACCAGGACGTCCGCTGGGTCTATACCCGCGTCGGCGCGCCGGTGGAAGTTACGGCCGAGTTCGAAAACTGGCGGCGCATCCGCGATTGGGAAGGGGCGGAAGGCTGGGTCTACCACTCGCTATTGTCGGGCAAGCGCTCGGCGGTGGTGGTGCCGACTTTGAAGAACGATCTGGTGCCGCTTTACGAGAGCCCGGACGCCAAATCCAGCGAGACCGCTCGCCTGCAATCCGGCGTGCTCGGCGTGTTGAAATCCTGCAACGGCACTTGGTGCAAGTTCGCCGGCAAAAATTTCGAAGGCTGGATCCGCCAGGAACGGCTGTGGGGCGCCTATCCGAACGAAAAGGTGGATTAAATTACAATGCCCGGCGCAAGGCCGGGCATGACGAGAATTCTGCCCGACAACTCGCGTCAGCTCTTCCGCCGCAGCCGCACCACAACGTCCACGCGCGTGATCTCGAAACCTTCCGGCGGGACCGGGGTCCGGCCGACCACAACATCGGCGCCGGGGATGTCGAGCAACTCGTCCGCGCCCTCGATGAAGAAGTGGTGATGGGTGGCGGTGTTGGTATCGAAATACGCCTTCGACCCGTCGGCCGCGACCTGGCGCAGCAGGCCGACCTCGGTGAACTGGTGCAGCGTGTTGTAGATGGTGGCGAGCGACACCGGCACCTTGGCGCGGGTTGCCTCTTCGTAGAGCATTTCGGCGGTGAGGTGGCGGTCTCCTTTGCCGAACAGCAGCCAGCCGAGCGCCATGCGCTGGCGCGTCGGTCGCAAGCCGACCTGGCGCAGCATGGCCTTCACGTCATGCCACGGGCAGCCGGTCAGCTCCGAACGATCGTTTGCCGGTGACGGGGTCACGGCGGGCTTGGCGGAAGGGAACACCATGATACTTGCGTGGCTCGTTGGTACGAAAAGGCGTTTCTAGCGTTACATATACGCTTTAGGCGGCTAGATGCAACTCTTTCGCAAATAGCGCCGTAGCCCGGTTTATCGCGCAGTTTCGGCCGGAAACTTGTCCGCAGGCGTGCGGTTCCGCCATCTTTGTCCCATTGCCTCGGTGTGTTACGAGTCCGCGCATGGGAATTCAGACAGCAGGCCCGCCCAGCGGGGATACCGCGCTTATGGACACCAAGCGTCACAGCTTCGAATACGAGGATCTATTGGCTTGCGGCCGAGGCGAGCTGTTTGGGCCCGGCAACGCCCAGTTGCCGCTGCCGCCGATGCTGATGTTCGACCGCATCTCCGAAATCGCGGAGCAGGGCGGCGAGCACGGCAAGGGCATGATCCGCGCCGAGCTCGACGTGAAGCCGGACCTCTGGTTCTTCCTCTGCCACTTCAAGGGCGATCCGGTGATGCCGGGCTGCCTCGGCCTCGACGCGCTGTGGCAGATGGTCGGATTTTTCCTCGGCTGGCTGGGTTCGCCGGGCAAGGGCCGCGCGCTCGGACTGGGCGAAGTGAAATTTTCCGGGCAGGTGTTGCCGACCGTGAAAAAGGTCGTCTACGGCGTCGACTTCAAGCGGGTGATGCGCTCGAAGCTGGTGCTCGGCATTGCCGACGGCTGGCTTTCGGCGGACGGCAACGTGATCTACAAGGCCTTCGATCTCAAAGTCGGCCTGTTCAAGCAGGACGAAGCGCTACAGCCAAGCGGCGTTTGAGCGCAATCCCCGGTCTTGCGCGGTTGCCTGAGGCAGCCCAAGTTTAAGCAACCATGTATATGAAACAATCATCGGCAATCCGCGGCGCGAGTGAGGGTATGCGGCAATGAGACGGGTCGTCGTCACGGGGATGGGCATCGTCGCGTCCATCGGCAACAATACCCAGGAGGTTCTGGCGAGCCTGCGCGAGGCCAAGTCCGGCATCGTGCGCGCGGATAAATATGCCGAGCTCGGCTTCCGCTGCCAGGTACACGGCGCGCCCACGCTCGATCCATCGACCTCGGTCGATCGTCGCGCCATGCGCTTCCTCGGCGGCGGCGCTGCCTGGAACCACGTCGCCATGGAGCAGGCGATCCGCGATTCCGGCATTGAGGAAAGCGACATTTCCAACGTGCGCACCGGCATCGTGATGGGCTCCGGTGGGCCTTCGGCGCGCACCATCGTCGAGGCCGCCGACACCACGCGCACCAAGGGACCCAAGCGCGTCGGCCCGTTCGCGGTGCCGAAGGCGATGTCGTCCACCGCGTCGGCGACGCTCGCCACCTGGTTCAAGATCAAGGGCGTGAACTATTCGATCTCGTCGGCTTGCGCGACCTCCAACCACTGTATCGGCAACGCCGCCGAGATGATCCAGTGGGGCAAGCAGGACATGGTGTTCGCCGGCGGCTGCGAAGAACTCGACTGGACGCTGTCGGTGCTGTTCGACGCCATGGGCGCGATGTCGTCGAAGTTCAACGACACCCCGCAGAAGGCCTCGCGCGCCTACGACGCGGACCGCGACGGTTTCGTCATCGCCGGCGGCGCCGGCGTCTTGGTGCTGGAAGAGCTCGAGCATGCCAAGGCGCGCGGCGCCAAGATCTATGCTGAGGTCGCCGGCTACGGCGCCACCTCCGATGGCCACGACATGGTGGCGCCGTCGGGCGAGGGCGCGATGCGCTGCATGAAGATGGCGCTGGAGACCTGCAAGGCGCCAATCGACTACATCAACCCGCACGCCACGGCGACTCCGGTCGGCGATCTCAAGGAGATCGAGGCGATCCGCGACGTGTTCGGGGCGAAGTGCCCGCCGATTTCCGCCACCAAGTCGCTGACCGGCCATTCGCTCGGCGCGGCCGGCGTGCAGGAGGCGATCTATTCGTTGCTGATGATGCAAAATGGCTTCATCTGCGAAAGCGCCAATATCGAGACCCTCGATCCGGCCTTCGCCGACATGCCGATTCTGCGCGAGCGCCGCGACAACGTGAAATTGGGTGCGGTGCTGTCGAATTCGTTCGGTTTCGGCGGCACCAATGCCTCGATCGTCCTCAAGCATGTCGACGCGTGACCAGCACATGCCGGGATTGATGGAGGGCAAACGTGGGCTGGTGATGGGGGTCGCCAACGACCACTCGATCGCCTGGGGCATCGCCAAGATGCTGCACGGCCAAGGCGCCCAACTGGCGTTCACCTATCAGGGCGACGCGCTGGCGAAGCGCGTGAAGCCGCTCGCGGAGCAGGCCGGCTCGACGTTCGTGATGCCGTGCGACGTCGAGGACATTGCCTCGGTCGACGCCGTGTTCGCCGAAATCAAGAAGCAATGGGGCACGATGGATTTCCTCGTGCACGCCGTCGCCTTCTCCGACAAGACCGAGCTCAAGGGCCGCTACGCGGAGTCGACGCGTGCGAACTTTATCCGCACCATGGTGATCTCCTGCTACGCCTTCACCGAAGCCGCCGCGCGCGCGGCCGCGTTGATGCCGAACGGCGGCTCGATGGTGACGCTGACCTATAACGGCGGCGAGCGCGCGATGCCGAATTACAACGTGATGGGCGTGGCCAAGGCCGGGCTGGAGGCGTCGGTGCGCTATCTGGCGGTCGATTTCGGCCATCAGAAAATCCGCGTCAATGCCATTTCCGCCGGCCCGATCCGCACGCTGGCCGGCGCGGGCATCACCGATGCGCGCTACATGTTTGCCTTCCAGCAGAAATATTCCCCGCTCGGCCGCGGCGTCACGCTGGAAGAGCTGGGCGGCGCCGGTCTGTACCTGCTGTCGGATCTGTCGACCGGCGTCACCGGCGAAGTGCACTTCGTCGATTCCGGCTACAACGTTATCTCCATGCCGCAGCCCGACGCGCTCAAGGTCGCGCACGGCGAAGTGGATGGGAAGGATTAGGCAGTAATTCTTCCTTATCCCTCCCCCGCAAGCGGGGAGGGATAAGAAAGTAAAACGAAAAACGGCCGGGGAAATCCCCGGCCGTTTCGCTTTGATCGCTTAAGGCGAAGGTCAGGCGAGGTCGAAGCGGTCGGCGTTCATCACCTTGGTCCAGGCCGCCACGAAGTCTTTCACAAACTTCTCCTTGGCGTCCGCGCACGCATAGACTTCCGCAAGCGCGCGGAGCTGCGAGTGCGACCCGAAGATCAGGTCGACACGGGTGCCGGTCCACTTGACCGCGTCCGTCTTACGGTCGCGGCCTTCGTACACGCCATCGGAGCCGGCCGGCTGCCATTGCGTGCACATGTCGAGCAGATTGACGAAGAAGTCGTTCGTCAGCTTCCCGGACTGCTTGGTGAAGACGCCGTGCTTGGAATCCCTGGCGTTGGCGCCGAGGACGCGCAAGCCGCCGACGAGCACCGTCATCTCCGGCGCGGTCAGCGTCAGCAATTGCGCCCGATCCACCAATGCTTCCTCGGGCGCCATGAATTGCCGCTTGCCGCTGAGATAGTTGCGGAAGCCGTCGGCCCTCGGTTCGAGCGGCGCGAAGGATTCGACGTCGGTTTGCTCCTGCGACGCGTCCATGCGCCCCGGCGCGAAGGGGACCTTCACGTCAACGCCGGCATCATTCGCGGCCTTCTCGACTGCCGCGCTGCCGCCGAGCACGATCAGGTCGGCAAGCGAAACCTTCTTGCCGAACTCCTTCTGGATCGCTTCGAGCTTCTGCAGGACGATCTTGAGCTGAGCCGGCTGGTTGACCTCCCAATCCTTCTGGGGGCTAAGGCGAACGCGCGCGCCGTTCGCTCCGCCGCGCTTGTCGGAGCGTCGGAACGTCGAGGCCGATGCCCAGGCCGCCGAGACGAGCTGCGACACCGACAGACCGGACGCGAGGATCTTCGCCTTCAACGCAGCGACATCCTTTTCGTCGATTGGCGGATGATCCGCGGCCGGGATCGGGTCCTGCCAGATTAGCGTCTCCTTCGGAACGAGCGGGCCGAGGTAGCGCGCGACCGGGCCCATGTCACGGTGCGTGAGCTTGAACCACGCGCGGGCAAACGCGTCCGCGAACTGGTCCGGATGCTCGTAGAAGCGCCGCGAAATCTTCTCATAGGCCGGGTCGAACCGCAGCGAGAGGTCCGTCGTCAGCATCGTCGGCACATGCTTCTTCGACTTGTCGAAGGCGTCCGGGATGGTGGCTTCCGCACCTTTCGCCTTCCACTGTTTCGCGCCGGCCGGGCTCTTCGTCAGCTCCCATTCGTTTTCGAACAGGTTCTTGAAGAAGAGGTTGCTCCACTTCGTCGGCGTCTGCGTCCAGGTGACTTCCGGGCCGCCGGTGATGGTGTCGGCGCCGAAGCCGGTGCCATGCTTGTTCTTCCACCCGAGGCCCTGGTCCTCGATTGCCGAGCCTTCCGGCTCGGGGCCGAGCAGTGACGGATCGCCGGCGCCGTGGGTCTTGCCGAAGCTGTGGCCGCCGGCAATCAGCGCGACGGTCTCTTCGTCGTTCATCGCCATGCGGAAGAACGTTTCGCGGATGTCCTTGGCTGCCGCGACCGGGTCCGGATTGCCGTTCGGCCCTTCCGGATTGACGTAGATCAGGCCCATCTGCACCGCGCCGAGCGGTTCCGCAAGCTGGCGTTCGCCGCTGTAGCGTTCGTCGCCGAGCCAAGTGCCCTCGGGACCCCAGTAGAGTTCTTCAGGCTCCCACACATCGGCGCGGCCGCCGGCGAAACCGAACGTCTTGAAGCCCATCGAGTCGAGGGCGACGTTGCCGGCGAGCACCATCAGGTCGGCCCAGGAAATTTTCCGGCCGTACTTCTGCTTGATCGGCCACAGCAGCCGGCGCGCCTTATCCAAGTTCGCGTTATCCGGCCAAGAGTTGAGCGGCGCGAAACGCTGCTGGCCGGCGCCGGCGCCGCCGCGGCCATCGGTGATGCGGTACGTGCCCGCGCTGTGCCAGGCCATGCGGATGAACAGACCGCCATAGTGGCCGAAGTCGGCCGGCCACCAACCTTGCGAGTCCGTCATCAAAGCCTGCAGGTCCTTGATCACGGCGTTGAGGTCGAGCGTCTTGAATTCCTTGGCGTAGTCGAACGCCTCGCCCATCGGATCGGACAAATCGGAATTCCGATGGAGAACCTGGATGTCCAGATGGTCCGGCCACCAATCGCGGTTCGCGTGTCCGCGGGTGCCGCCCGTGAACGGGCA
>PMAF01000181.1:0-826 GCA_003152455.1 Hyphomicrobiales bacterium | reverse complement strand
GACTGCGCGGTGACCCAGCCGGCGCTGTCCATGCAGGTGCGCGAACTCGAGCGCGAGATCGGCGCCGAGCTGGTCGAGCGGCGGCCGGGCGCCGCCGCGCTCACCGAAACCGGCTTGGACGTCGCCGAGCGCGCCGAGCAGATCCTCGCCGCCACGCGCGATCTGGTCGATTTCGCTCGCCACCGCGACGTGCTGAGCGGGCGGCTCTTGCTCGGCATCATCCCGACGCTGGCGCCCTACATCCTGCCGCGCGTGCTGCCGCAGCTCGCGGCGAAATATCCGCGCCTGCGTCTCGAAGTGCGCGAGACGCAGACCAAGCTGCTCGTCGAAGAGCTTGTGCGCGGTGAGCTCGACGCGCTGATGCTGGCGCTGCCGGTCGAGGACGCCGACGTGGAAACGCTGGCGCTATTCGACGACGCGTTTCTGCTGGCGGTGCCGGCGGCCGATGCGCCGCTGGCGCGCTCCCGGGTCAGCGTCGAAGACGTCGATCAGCGCCGGCTGATTTTATTGGAAGAGGGCCATTGTTTGCGCGACCAGGCGCTGGCCTTCTGCGCCGCGCCGCGGCGGGATGCGCCTGCCGGCCTCGGGGCCACCTCGCTCACCACCGTCATGCAGATGGTGGCGAACGGCTTCGGCGTGACGCTGCTGCCGCAGGTCGCGGTCGATGCGGAGGGACGCGACAACCGGGTGAAACTTCTGCGGTTCAACGCGCCGGAGCCGGCGCGCAGCATCGGCATGGCCTGGCGGCGCACCTCGCCGCGCCGCAAGGACTTCGAGGCTATGGGGAAATTGGTGGCCGAGGTCTTAGAGCCGATCCGAGAAGTTA
>PMAF01000295.1 GCA_003152455.1 Hyphomicrobiales bacterium | reverse complement strand
CGAATCCTGCCGCCCCGACCAAGTCACAGTCTTTGAAGGCCTTACAATTACGAAAGACGAGACCGCCGCGGCGGCAACGCTTAGCCTTCGCATTGACGGTAGCGGCGGGTCGCATTGCCAGCGCACGACGTTGGTCTTATACGGACGCGGAACAACCGGTAGTCCTCCATGACAGCCCGCATTTACAAGCCAGCCAAGACCGCCATGCAGTCGGGCCTCGCCAAGACCAAGGCCTGGATGCTCGATTTCGAGCCCGAAGCACCGCGCACGGTGGAGCCGCTGATGGGCTGGACATCCTCCGGCGACATGCGCCAGCAGGTGCGCATGAGCTTCCCGACCAAGGAAGAGGCGGTCGCCTACTGCGAGCGCCACGGCATCGCCTACCAGGTCACCGAGACGCTGCCGCCCGCGCGCCACGGTATGTCCTATTCGGATAATTTCTCCTTCAAGCGCCGCGACGCCTGGACCCACTGAAATAATCCGGTGTCTTGGCCCTGCGCGGAGCGTCGCCGCGCAACAGGCTAGCGCGCCGCCGCCGCCGGATCGCGTGCCGGCCCCGAACGCTGCCGCAGCAACGCGATGAAGCGCTCCGCCGGCATCGGTTGGCCGAGCAGCAAGCCCTGGCCATAATCGCAGCCCATGCTGACCAGCGCCATGGCGTCGGCGGCCTTTTCGAGGCCCATGGCGACCGCGCTGCGCCGGTGACTATGGGCGAGGTCGATCACCGACTTGCACAGCGGCATATTGACCTTTTCGGTCCCGCAGTCGGCGACGAATTTGCGGTCGAGCTTGAGCTCGACAAAGGGCATTTCGCCGAACCGCGCCAAGGCCGAATAGCCGCCGCCGAATTCGTCGATGGCGAGCCGCATATTGTGCGGCGCCAGCCGCTTGCCGAGCTCGACTGCCAGCGCAAGGTCGGAAATGATGTGTTCCTCACGCAAGCCAACGATCAGGCCCGGCCATTGATCCGCGCCCGGGCGATGCGTCTTCACGATGTCGGCGATCGGCAGCTTGTCCAGGATCGCGGGATGAATATTGACCGTGAGCGAAATATTGACGCCGTGCTTGGAAAACATGACGCCGGTTTTGAGCGCGTCCGTCAAGGCCAGCTCGGACAATTTGGTGACGCTCGCTTCCGAGGCGTCGGCCATGAACGCACCCGGCAGCAGGGTGCCGTGTTGCGGATGGCGTGCGCGGGCATAGGCTTCCACGCCGGCAAGCTGTTTTTTGCGCAGGGCGATCTTCGGCTGATATCAGAACTCGATCCAATTATTGGCGAGCGCCTGCTCGATGTCGATTTTGGCGGTGGCGGCCGCCAGGCCGAGTTTGAGATCCTGGATGATCTTGACGACCGCTTCGGTTTCGTACGGCTTCTTGAGCACCGGCAGCATATGGAGCTTGTGCTCGACGCCGATGCCTTTGACGTGCTCAAGCACCGCGGCGCCACGGCTGCTCGTCAGTTGCACGGCGCCGCCAAAGCCGCGCTTGCCGAGAACGCCCAACGATTCGATGACGTCGGCGGAATCGAGCGCGATGTTGTGGACGATGAGATCGGGGATGCGTTTGTCGGCCGCTTGGCGCAGCCCGCCGCCGTCGGCGAGTTCCACGGTGTCGATGCCGGAGCCGTGCAGTATCAGCGAAAGGAATTGCCGGATGCTGGCGTCCTCGTCGACCACGTAGCAGAGCGGCGCGGCGCCCGCCGCGCGCGGCGGGNNCGGTCTTGGGTGGCGATTCTGCGGGGGACGCGGGCATGAACGGTACGGCATTCCAACGGAAAATTGCGGTCTGTCAGTTCGGTCTGTTGGTGTTCCAAGATCGTTAAAGTTGAGTTTCCCGCGAACGCTTTGGGGCGGGTTCAAATCCAGCAAAATACTGTTGAAATTTGGCGACCCCGGCTGGATTCGNNCGACCCCCAGCTTAGAAGGCTGGTGCTCTATCCGGCTGAGCTACGGGGTCTTGCCGAGGTCAAGGTTTACCTGCGTCGGGCGCCCAATGAAAGGTGCGCGGGGGCCTTTGCGCCGCTAACCTGCATGGGGTCGGACGTTCCGCGATGGGCGCCATATCCGAGTTGACCTGCGCCGATTTGACGGCGGCCTACCGGCGCGGCCGGCTCTCGCCGGTCGACGTGGCGCGCGATTGTTTCGCCCGCATCGAGCGCCACGCTGCGATCAACGCCTTCGCCGTCTTGGATTTGGACGCCGCCTTGAAGGCTGCCGCCGAGTCGCAAACGCGTTGGCGGGCGGGCAATCCACTCGGGCCAATCGACGGCGTACCGGTCTCGGTCAAGGACAATATCTGGGCCAAGGGCCTGCCCACGCGGCGCGGCTCGAGAACCAGCGACGCCGCGCCGGCGCAGGCCGATTCGCCGGCGGTCGCGCGCCTGCGCGAGCAGGGCGCGGTCATCCTCGGCCAGACCTGCATGCCCGAGCACGGCTGGATTGGCGTNNACCGACGGCGCCGGTTCGCTGCGAATCCCGGCTGCTTTTACCGGGGTGTTCGGCATGAAGCCGAGTTTCGGCCGCGTGCCGGTCTATCCGGCGCTCATGCTCAACGTGCTCTCGCACCAGGGACCGATCACGCGCACCGTCGCCGATGCCGCGACGATGCTGTTGGTGATCGCGCAGCCCGATGCGCGCGACATGGCGGCCTGGAATACGCCGGCGCCAGATTTCAGCACGGGCCTCGACGATGGCGTGCGCGGCTTGCGCGTCGCGTTTTCAGTGCGGTTCGGGCAGGATTTCGCGCTCGACCCGGAAATCGAGGCGGCTTCGCGCAAGGCGGCGCGCGTGCTGCAAGAGCAGGGCGCCCTCGTCGAGGAGGCCGACCCGCCGCTCGAACGCACCCGCGAGATGATCCAGACCATGTGGTAGCCGGTGATGAGCGCGCTCGTCGACGCGGTGGCGCCGGGATGGCGCGCCGAAATCGATCCCGGTATCCTGGTGTTAGCCGAACGCGGCCGGCGTTTCTCGGTCGGCGACTATCTCACCGCCTATACCGCGCGGGCCGAACTGCATACGCCATGCGGCGCTTCCATGAGCGCTACGACCTGCTGCTGAGCCCGGCGATGCCGATCAGGGCGCTGAAAGTGGGGCTCGAAACGCCCGCCGACGGCAATTTCGGCGACGACTGGTCGGGCTGGTCGCCTTACACCTATCCGTTCAACCTGACGCAGCAGCCGGCGGCTTCGGTGCCGAGCGGGCTCGCCCGCAACGGCTTGCCGATGGGCGTCCAGATCGTGGGGCCGCTAGCAGCGGATCAGACCGTGCTGCGGGCGGCGCGGGTGCTCGAACAGGCCATGCCAATGCCGCCGCCGCCGGGGCTCGGCGGATAGAGAATTCGTGATTAAAGTGAATATGTTAGTGGAAACTCTTGCAGCAATTCATCTAACTTCTCAGAAATAGCGACGCGTGGGTTGGGAAAACGGTTCGCAATGCTCCGGCACAATACGTCTCCCCGATCGAATGCCGCGGCTGAAGCCCCTCATAATCCGTTCACCGCGCGGCCACGACCTCGACACGTTCCGGCGTTGAACTAATAGTGGCGGCCGGCGCACTCACAAAGACGACCCGTCGCCACACTGGGAGGCTCCCTCGATGTTCACGTCCGTCCGCGCCGGGCTTTCCGGCGTTTTTGCCGCCGCGCTCATCGCTCTTGCCGTTCTGCCGGCGGCCGCCGCCGACAAGGCCTTAAAGCGCAGCGAACTCGACGACGCGGCGATCAAGCTCGAGGCGCAAATCAAGAGCGACGCCGGCACGGTGAACAAGCCGGCCGCAACCTTGCGGCATGACGCGGACGCGGCCTTCCAGAAAAACGATTTCCGCACCGGCATGACCGTGCTCGGCCAACTCGTGACCGTGGCGCCCGCCGACGCGACGAACTGGCTGCGGCTCGCGCGTACGGTGCTCCAGATCCGCGCGCGCGACGACCGCGAACGCGCGCTGCTGCTCGATCGCGCCTCGATCGCGGCCTATATCGCCTACCAGCGCGCCACCGCGCGCGACTTGGAATCCGACAGCCTCGCGGTGCTCGGCAACGCGCTCGCCGACCGCAAGCTTTGGCGGCCGGCGCTCGACGCCATGCATCTTGCCCTCGATCTGCGCGAGAGCGCTGACCTGCGCGGCCAATACGAACGCTTGCGCACCGAGCACGGCTTCCGGATGCTCGATTACTCGGTCGACTCGGATGCAGTCTCGCCGCGCGCTTGCTTCCAGTTTTCCGAGGAATTGCCCGGCCGGCGCACCGATTTCTCGCCCTTCGTTGCGGTCGAGGGCCAGGACAAACCGGCGATTTCGGCTACCGACAAGCAGCTCTGCGTCGAGGGCCTCAAGCACGGCGAGCGCTATCAGATCACGCTGCGCGCCGGGCTGCCTTCGACGGTCCGGGAGACGCTGGCGAAATCGGCCGACTTCACCATTTTCGTGCGCGACCGCAAGCCGTTCGTGCGCTTTGCCGGCAAGGCCTATGTGCTGCCGCGCACCGGTCAGCGCGGCATCCCGGTGCTCAGCGTCAACACCAGCGCGGTGCTGCTGTCGGTCTACCGCATCGGCGACCGCAATTTGCTCGATACGCTGCTCGGCTACGATTTCCAGCGCAATCTCAGTTCGTACGAAACCGCGCGCATAACCGACGCCCGCGGCGCCAAAGTTTGGAACGGCGAGCTCACCGTCGCGCCCAAGCTCAATACCGAAGTCACCACCGCGTTCCCGGTCGATCAGGCACTGGGCCAGCTCAAGCCGGGCGTCTACGTGATGACGGGGGCGCCGAAAGACGCGATATCGAACGACTACGACCAGCTTGCCAGCCAGTGGTTCATCGTTTCCGATCTCGGCCTGACCGCCTATAGCGGCCACAACGGCATCGACGTCTTTATTCATTCGCTGGCGAGCGCCGAGCCGATCGCTCGGTCGAGGTGCGCCTCATTGCCCGCAACAATGAAGTGCTGGCCACCAAATCGACCGACCAAAACGGCTTTGCACATTTCGAAGTGGGGTTGACGCGCGGCGAGGGCGGCCACGCGCCGGCGGCGGTCGTCGCGGCGGACAAATCCGACTACGCGTTCCTCAGTCTGAAAACGACCGCCTTCGACCTGTCCGACCGCGGCGTGGCCGGCCGTCAAGTGCCGACGGGCCTCGACGCCTTTGTCTATACCGAACGCGGCGTCTACCGCAGCGGCGAACCCGTGCAAGTGACCTCGCTGCTGCGCGATGCGCGCGGCATTGCCGCGGCTTCACCGCTCACGCTGGTGATGGAGCGGCCGGATGGCGTCGAATATCGCCGTGCGCTGGTGGCCGATCAGGGGCTCGGCGGCCACAGCTGGAGCGTGCCGATCGTCTCGTCGGCCTCGACCGGCACCTGGCGGGTGCGCGCCTATACCGATCCCAAGCGGCCGCCGGTTGGCGAGGCGACCTTCCTGGTCGAGGACTATGTGGCCGACCGTATCGAATTCCATCTCACCACGGCGGCCAAAGTCATCCCGCGCGACGCGCCGGCGCACTTGAGCGTGGATGGACATTTCCTCTATGGCGCGCCGGCCTCCAATCTCGACCTGACGGGCGCGGTGACGATCGCTACGGCCAAGGAGCGGCCGGGCTTTGCCGGCTATTCATTTGGTCTGGCCGACGACGAGGTTACGGCCGTGCGCCAGGACCTCGAGGATATGCCGGCGACCGACGCCACCGGCAAAGCCAGCTTCCCGGTCAAGCTCGACAAGATTCCAGCCACCTCGCGCCCGCTCGAAGCGACCGTCACGGTCAGCATGGCGGAATCCGGCGGCCGCGCGGCCGAACGCAAGATCACGCTGCCGATCGCGCCCGATGCCGCCATGATCGGCGTCAAGCCGGCGTTTTCCGGCCGCTCGCTCGCCGACAGCGCCAATGCCGATTTCGACGTCGTGATGGCCGCGCCGGACGGCAAAACGCTGGCGCAAAGCGGCTTGCACTACGAGTTGTTACGCGTCGAAACCTCGTATCAGTGGTACCGCCAAAACGGCAGCTGGGAATACGAGCCGGTCAAGCGCACCGAACGCGTGGCCAACGGCGCGGTGGATGTCACTGCCGACAAGCCGGCACGCATCTCGATGCCGGTGAAATGGGGGCGCTACCGACTGGAAGTGTCGGCCGGCACGCCGAACGGCGCCGTCACCTCGCTTACCTTCGACGCCGGCTTCTACGCCGAAGCCAACGCCGACACCCCCGATCTGCTCGAAGTCGCCCTCGACAAGAGCGATTACAAATCCGGCGACGCCATGACCGTGTCGGTCACCGCGCGCACCGCCGGCCGCTTGACGCTCAATACTTTCACCGACCGCCTGGTCGCCAGCACGTCGCAAGACGTGAAAGCCGGCAGCGTGCGCGTGCCGCTGACCGTCGGCAGGGACTGGGGCACCGGCGCCTATATGGTTGCCACCTTGCGCCGTCCGCTCGATGCGCCGGCGCAACGCATGCCGGGCCGCGCCATCGGCGTGCAGTGGTTCTCGATCGACCGCGCGGCGCGCACGTTGGCGCTCGACATGAAGCTGCCGGCCACCATGCGGCCGGACTCTGCGCTCAGCGTGCCGATCAAGCTCGCAGGACTTGGCGCCGGTGAGGAGGCGCACGTCGTCGTCGCCGCCGTCGATGTCGGCATTCTCAATCTCACCAATTACANNCGCGATATTTACGGGCAGTTGATCGACGGCATGCAGGGCGTGCGCGGGGCGATCCGCTCGGGCGGCGACAGCGGCGCCGAATTGACCGGCTCGCCGCCGACGCAGGCGCCGCTGGCGCTTTATTCCGGCATCGTGCGGGTCGGCGCCGACGGCACGGCGCAATTGGTGTTCGATATCCCGGCCTTTGCCGGCACCGTGCGCGTGATGGCGGTGGCCTGGAGCAAGGACAAAGTCGGCAAGGCCTCCGGCGACGTGGTGGTGCGCGATCCCGTGGTGCTGACCGCGACGCTTCCCCGTTTCTTGCGCACCAGCGACCGCGGCGCGGTGCAACTCGAGCTGGACAACGTCGAAGGCGCGGCCGGCGATTATAATATCGCCGTGAGCAGCGAAGGGCCCGTCAAGCTCGACGGCGACAAGCCGCTCTCGCTCAAGCTCGCCGCCAAGCAGCGCGACCGGGTTGCGGTGCCGGTGTCGGCTTCCGGTTCCGGGACGAGCACGGTCAAAGTGAGCGTCAGCGGGCCGAACGGCTTTGCGCTCGAACGGGCCTACGCGCTCAACGTGAGGCCGGCGAACCAAATTCTTACCCGCCGCACCGTGCGCGCCCTTGCGTCCGGCGAAACGCTGACGCTGTCGAAGGACATGTTCGCCGATTTCGTGCCGGGAACCGGCCGCGTCGGCCTGTCGGTCGCGATATCCGCCTCGCTCGACATCGCAACTCTGCTGAACGAGCTCGACCGGTATCCGTTCGGCTGTTCCGAGCAGATCACCAGCCGCGCGGTGGCGATGCTTTATGTCAACGAACTGGCGGCGCAGGCCAAGCTCGCGCTCGACGGTGACATCGACGCGCGCATCAAGGATGCCATCCAGCGTCTGCTGGCGCGGCAGGATTCGAACGGTTCGTTCGGCCTCTGGTCGGTCGGCGGCAACGATCCCTGGCTCGACGCCTACGTCACCGATTTCCTCACCCGCGCGCGCGAGCGGAAATTCGAGGTGCCGCAGGCGGCGTTCACGCTGGCGCTCGACCGCTTGCGCAACACCGTGGCGAGCAATCCCGACCCGAGCAAGACCGGCGGCCGCGATCTTGCTTATGCGCTTTACGTGCTGGCGCGTAACGGCGCAGCCCCGATCGGCGATTTGCGCTACATCGCCGACACCAAGCTCAACGACCTGACGACGCCGATCGCCAAGGCGCAGGTGGCCGCCGCCCTCGCCATGCTCGGCGACAAGGCGCGCGCCGACCGCGTCTATCTCGCCGCGCTCGATGCAATATCGCCGCAGCCCAAGCTTGATCTCGGGCGCGCCGATTACGGCTCGGCGTTGCGTGACTCGGCCGCGCTGGTGACACTCGCCTCGGAAGGCCGCGCCACCCAGAGAACGATTGACGACGCGGTCGCGCGTATCGACGCCGCGCGCGCGCTGACCAGCCAGACCTCGACGCAGGAGGACGCCTGGCTGGTGCTCGCCGCGCGCGCGCTCGCCAAACAACTCAATGCCATCTCGCTTTCCGTCAACGGCGAGGCCCGGCAGGGCACGTTCTATCGCAGCCTGCACGCTGCCGAGCTTGACCAGCCTTTGGCCGTGAGCAACAGCGGCAACGGGACCGTGCAGGCGGTGGTATCGGTGAGCGGGTCGCCGCTGACGCCGGAACCGGCCGCCGAACGCGACTTCAAGATCGAGCGCAACTATTTCACGCTCGACGGCGAGCCGGCCAATCCCACGAACGCCAAGCAGAACCAGCGTTTCGTGGTGGTGCTGAAAATGACCGAGTCGCAGCCGCAGTTCGGCCGCGTGATCGTGGCCGACTATCTGCCGGCCGGCTTCGAGATAGACAATCCGAAGCTGGTGTCGTCGGGCGATACCGGGACGCTCGCCTGGATCACCGACGCCGCCGAACCGGTCAACAGCGAATTCCGCGACGACCGCTTCACCGCCGCGTTCGAGCGCAAGGAGGATTCCCCGCCGGTATTCACCGTGGCCTATGTGGTGCGCGCGGTATCGCCCGGCCACTACGTGCTGCCGCAGGCGGTGGTCGAGGACATGTACCGGCCCGACCGCTTCGGCCGCACCGCCACCGCCGCAATCGACATCACGGCGGCCAAATGAAAGCTTGGCGGTTCACCTTAGCGAGCCTTGCCGGCGCGGCTTTTCTGGCCGCGCTGGCCGGCGGCGCTTACGTGTATTCGCTCGGACGGCCGCCGCTCGGCAAGGATCTCGAAACCTCGCATATCGTGCTCGATCGCGAGGGCAAGCTGCTGCGCGCCTATGCCACCCGCGAGGGCCGCTGGCGGCTGCCGGCAACCGTGAAGGACGTCGATCCGCGGTTTCTCAAATTGCTATTTGCTTATGAAGACAAGCGCTTCTACGAGCACGACGGCGTCGATCTGCTGGCGCTCGGCCGCGCCGCGTTCCAATTCGCCACCAGCGGCCACATCGTCTCCGGCGCCTCGACTTTGACCATGCAGGTCGCCCGCCTGTTGGAGCCGCGCGAGCATCGCAGTCTCGGCGCCAAGCTGCGCCAGATTACGCGCGCGCTCGAACTCGAACATGCGCTGAGCAAGAACGAGATTCTGTCGCTTTATCTGACGCTGGCGCCCTATGGCGGCAATCTGGAAGGCATCCGGGCGGCCTCGCTCGCCTATTTCGGCAAGGAGCCGCGCACGCTGTCGCTGGCGGAAGCGGCGCTTTTGGTCGCGCTGCCGCAGTCGCCGGAATTGCGCCGGCCGGATCGCTATCCGCAAGCAGCAAGAGCTGCGCGCGACCGCGTGCTCGACCGCGCGGCGGCGGCCGGCGCGGTGCCGCGCGACGAGATCGCGCACGCAAAATCGGTTGGCGTGCCGCATGCGCGCAAGCCGCTGCCGGTGCTGGCGCCCCATAGCGCCGATCAAGTGGTCGGGGCCGAGCCGCTTCGGCGCGTTCACCGCCTGACCATCGACGGTGGCTTGCAGAAGACCTTGCAGGAGCTGGCGCGTGAACGCGCGCGCACACTCGGCCCGCAGATTTCGGTGGCGATCCTGGCGGTCGACAATGAAACCGGCGAGGTGTGCGCGCGCGTCGGCTCCGCCGACTATTTCGACGAGCGCCGCGCCGGCCAAGTCGACATGACGCAGGCGCTGCGCTCGCCCGGCTCGACTTTGAAACCGTTCATCTACGGGCTCGCCTTCGAGGACGGATTGCTGCACCCGGAAACGCTGATTGACGACAGGCCGGTGCGTTACGGCAGCTACACGCCGGAAAATTTCGACATGACGTTCCGGGGCACGGTCACCGTGCGCCGCGCGTTGCAGATGTCGCTTAATGTTCCCGCCATCGCGGTGCTAGGCCGAGTAGGCGTCAGCCGTCTGAGCGCGCGGCTGACGCAAACCGGCACCACGTTGGTGCTGCCCAAGGGCGAGGCGCCCGGTCTCGCCATGGGGCTGGGCGGCGTCGGCATCAAGCTGTCGGACCTTGTGATGCTCTATACCGGGCTGGCGCGGCTCGGCTCGGCCGTGCCGCTGATCGAACGGGAAGGGCAGGTCATGCCGAACTCGCGCCGGCTGCTCGATCCAGTGGCCGCCTGGTATGTCGGCAATATCTTGATCGGCGCGCCGCCGCCGGACAACGCCATGCCCGGCCGCATCGCGTTTAAGACCGGCACCTCCTACGGCTATCGCGACGCCTGGGCGGTGGGCTACGACGGCCGCATGACCATCGGCGTCTGGGTCGGGCGGCCCGACGGCGCGCCGGTTCCCGGATTGTTCGGCCGCGGCTCGGCGGCGCCGATCCTGTTCGACGCCTTCGCGCGCAGCGGCAACGCGCCGGCGCCGCTGGCGCACGCGCCCAAGGGTGCGGTCTTTGCCGCCACCAACAGATTGCCGCCGCCGCTGCAGCATTTCAGCGCCGACGGCGACGCGAGCGCCGCCTCCGAGCCGCCGCGCATCATGTTCCCGCCCGACGGCGCGCGCATCGAACTCGCCAAGGGCGCGGCCCGGGAGCCGGTCGCGCTCAAGATCTCCGGCGGCGCCGCGCCGCTCACCGTCATGGTCAATGGCGTGCCGCTTGCGGCGCAAGGCAGCCGGCGCACCGTATTCTTCGAGCCCGATGGCCCGGGCTTCGTGCGGCTTACCGTCATGGATGCTCGCGGTGCCGCCGACAGCGTGAGCGTCCGCCTGCAATAACCTTAGTTCATGGGTGAAATGACAGCGCGCGGGCTTGGGCTTATGGTCCCGCCCGAGGCGGCAGAATCAACACTGAATCGGTCCTATGAGCACGGCTACCAATGACGCGCGGCAATCGCTGCACCGGACGCGCGGCCTGTCCGCAGTGCTCGACTATGCCGCCGCCTCGCACCGGCGCGCCTGCGGATTGCTGATCGTCTTTTCGCTGATCGCGTTCCTGCCGGGTTTCTTTCAGATTCCGCCGGTCGATCGCGACGAGGCGCGCTTCGCGCAGGCCACCAAGCAGATGCTGGAAAGCGGTCAGTACATCGACATCCATTTCCAGGACGAGGTCCGCTACAAGAAGCCGGTCGGTATTTATTGGCTGCAGGCGATTGCCGTGAAAGCCGGCGAGGCGGCCGGCATCCCGCAGGCGCGCACCACCATCTGGCTCTACCGGCTGCCGTCGCTATTCGGGGCGATCGGCGCGGTGCTGTTGACCTATTGGACCGCGCTCGCCTTTGTCGGCCGCCGCACCGCGCTACTGGCGGCGCTGATGATGGCGAGCTCCGTCCTGCTCGGGGTCGAGGCGCGGCTCGCCAAGACCGACGCCGTGCTGCTNNTCCTGATGTTCGTCGGGCTCACCGTGCTCACGCTGTCGATCGCCGACCGTTCCGGCCGCTGGCTCTGGTCGCTGCGTCCGCTCGCCGGCTTCGCCTGGCTGATCGCGCTTGTGCTGCCTTGGTTCGCCGCGATCCTCATCAAGTCCGGCGGTAGTTTCATCGCGCAGTCGGTCGGCGAGGACATGTTGTCCAAGGTTTTCGGCGGGCAGGAGTCGCACGGCGCGCCGCCCGGAGTTTATTTTCTCCTGTTCTGGGTAACCTTTTGGCCCGGCTCGATCCTGGCGGGCGTCGCCGCGCCGCGCATTTGGCAGGNNGCGAACCGGGCGCGCGCTTTCTGTTGGCCTGGTTGATCCCGTCATGGCTGGTGTTCGAGGCGGTGATCACCAAGCTGCCGCATTACGTGCTGCCGCTCTATCCCGCGATCGCCATCCTGATCGCCGGTATCCTGGAAGGCGGCGGTCTCTACAACAAACGCTGGCTGGTGCGCGGCACGGTGGGCTGGTTCATCTTCCCCGCGGCGATCGCAATCGGGGTCGTTGTCATTTTCATCATTGTCGGCCGCGACCTCGGCATCGCGGCGTGGCCATTCGCAGCCGCGGCGGCGATCCTCGGCCTGTTCGCCTGGTGGCTCTATGAGGTTGACGGGCCCGAGCGCTCCTTGTTGCGCGGCATGGTGGCGTCGGTGTTCATCGCGCTCACCGTCTATGCCGTGACCTTTCCGTCGCTGCCTGCATTGTTCCCGAGCGCGCTGATCGCCGATGGGCTGCGCGCCAGCGGTTGCGCGCAGCCGCACGTAGCCTCGACCGGCTATTATCAGGAGCCGAGCCTCGTGTTCCTGATGGGCACCGACACTCGTTTCACCGACGGCGCCGGCGCCGCCGAATTCCTGCGCGCGGATCCCTGCCATTTTGCGCTGGTCGACGCTCGTAGCGAGCGCAGTTTCGTGCAGCGTGCGAATGCGATCGGGTTGCGCTATGCGCTCAGCCAGCGCGTCGACGGTTACAACATCAGCATCGGGCGGCCGGTGACGCTCACCGTATTCCGCTCGGCGGAAAAGCCATGACGGCGGCCAACGGACTCGATCGCGATGCGGGCAGGGCGCAAACGGCGCTGCGCCGTTGCGCCGCCAACGTGGCCGCCGCCTTCGCGCTGCTGGCGCGCCCGGTGCGCCGTCATGTGCAAAATCCATGGCCGCTTGATCCGCAGCGGCTCGCCATCGCCGCCGGCGTAGCCGTGGCGATTTTCTTGGCCGTGATGTTTTTGTTCGACGCCGCCGCGATCCGCGGGGTCGGCCATTTGCCGAGCTGGATCGTCTGGTCGTTCGACCAGATCACCGATTTCGGCAAATCGGGCTGGTTCCTGTGGCCGCTCGGTATCCTGTTTCTTTGCCTCGCCGCGCTGCCAAGCCTGCCACGCGTGCCGCAGCTTGTGCTGACGGCAATCATGGTGCGGGTCGGATTCCTGTTCGTCGCCATTGCGGCGCCCGGCCTGTTCGACACCATCATCAAACGCATGATCGGCCGGGCGCGGCCGCTGGTCGGGGGCAGCCTCGATCCGTACTTGTTCAGCCCGTTCAAATGGACCGCCGATTATGCCAGCCTGCCATCCGGCCATGGCACCACGGCGTTCACGGTACTGGTGGCGTTCGGCTCGCTGTGGCCGCGCGGGCGGACGATTTTTTGGATCTATGCCTTGCTGATCGCGGTCAGCCGCGTGGTGGTAACGGCGCATTACCCGAGTGACGTGCTGGCCGCGGCCGTCGTCGGGGTGGTGGGCGCGCTGTTGGTTCGCCGCTGGTTCGCGCTCAGAGGTCTCGGTTTCTCGGTCGGGCCGGAGGGCGCCGTCCATCAGTTTCCCGGGCCCTCGCTCAAACGGATCAAATCGGTTGCCCGCGAGCTATTGGGTCAATAATAAGCACCCAGATAGGCGGCCGTACCGCCCGACGGGACCTCAAGAATGAACGCCAACGATCCAGCGGTTGCCGTCGTGGTGCCGGTGCGCAACGAGGCTGGCAATATCGCGCCCTTGGTGGCGGAAATCGCCAAGGCGCTTGAGGGCCAATGGCGCTTCGAGGTTATCTACGTCGATGACGGCTCGAGCGATGGCAGCGCGGCCGAGCTCAAGCGGCTGATGGGGCAATATCCGTGGCTGCGCCGCGTGCGGCATTTGCAATCCTGCGGCCAGTCGGCGGCGGTACGCTCCGGCGTGGCGGCGGCGCGGGCACCGCTGGTCGTTACGCTCGACGGCGACGGGCAGAACGATCCCGCCTTCATTCCGGCGCTGCTGCGGGCGCTCGAAGCCGGTGCGCCGCGCATCGGCCTGGTCGCCGGCCAGCGCATCAAGCGAAAGTCGGGCGGCTTCAAGAAATTCCAGTCGCGCATCGCCAATGCGGTGCGCGGCGCGGTGCTGCGCGACGGCACCCGCGACACCGGCTGCGGCCTCAAGGCATTCCGCCGCGAGGTGTTCTTGAGACTGCCGTATTTCGATGGCTTGCATCGCTTCCTGCCGGCGCTGGTCAAGCGCGAGGGCTGCGAGATCGGTTATGTGGATGTGATAGACCGGCCGCGCGGCTCGGGCGTGTCGAATTACGGGATGTGGGACCGTCTGTGGGTCGGCATCCTCGATCTGGCCGGCGTGTGGTGGCTGATCCGCCGCAAGAGGCGAATACCTGAGGTGTCGGAGGATTAAATGCTAATCGATATCACGCGCGCCATCGGCGGCTATCTGCACGATGTGTTTCTCGGCAACACCGATTGGGGCATCCTGATCGGCTACGTCGCGCAAATCCTGTTCGCGATGCGCTTCGTAGTGCAATGGATCGCCTCCGAGCGGGCCGGCCGCAGCGTGGTGCCGACCGCCTTCTGGGTGTTCTCGATCGGCGGCGGCATTATGCTGCTCGGCTACGCCATCTACCGCAAAGACCCGGTGTTCATCATCGGGCAGGCGTTCGGCGTGTTCGTCTATCTGCGCAATCTGCAGTTCGTCATCCGCAGCGGCGGGCAGGGCGCGCCGGCTTAAAATTATTTGGCGGCCGCCAGCGCGGCGAAGCCGCCTTCAAGATCGGCGAGCAGGTCGTCCGGGTCTTCCAAGCCGATATGAAAGCGCAACGTCGGCCCGCCCGGCGCCCACCGGGTCGCGGTGCGATACTCGCCGCAATCGAAGAGGATCACCAGGCTCTCGAAACCGCCCCACGAGAAGCCCATGCCGAACAGCGCGAGCGCGTTCATGAAGGCGAGCACGGATGGCTCGCTGGTCGGCTTCAGCACGATGCTGAACAGTCCGCTGGCGCCGGTAAAATCCCGCTGCCAGATTTTATGGCCGGGATCGCTGGCAAGACCCGGATGCAACACGCGCAATACTTCCGGACGGCTCTCCAGCCAGTGCGCGACGTGCAAGCCGGATTCGTTGTGACGCTTCAGCCGTATACCCATGGTGCGCAGGCCGCGCAACGCGAGAAACATATCGTCCGGGCCGACGCATAGGCCCATGGTTTGCATGACGGTCTTGAGCGCGGGCAGCGTCTTGGCGTTCGCCGATATGCAGCCGAACATGATGTCGGAATGGCCGCCGATATATTTGGTGCCGGCCTGGATCGACATATCGACGCCTTTCTCCAAGGCGCGGAAATAAAGCGGCGTCGCCCAGGTGTTGTCCATCAACACCACCGCGCCTTTGTCGCGCGCGACTTCGGCGATGGCCGGAATATCCTGCATCTCGAAGCTTTGCGAGCCGGGCGCCTCGACGAACACCGCGCGCGTGTTCGGCTTGAACAGTGTGGCGATGTCGGCGCCGATCAGCGGATCGTAATAGGTCGTCTCGACGCCCATGCGCTTGAATACGCCGTTGCAGAAATTACGGGTTGGCCGGTAGACGCTGTCGGTGACCAGGACGTGGTCGCCGCTACCCGCGACCGACAGCAACGCGGTTGAGATCGCCGCCAGGCCCGATGGCAGCAAGGCGACCCCGGCGCAGGCGTCGCCTTCGATCGCCGCCAGCGCCTGTTCCAGCGCTTCCGACGTGGGAGTTCCGCGCCGGCCGTATTGGTAGCGTGAGCGGTGCGCTACTTGATCCTCGGCGGTGGGATAAAGCACGGTCGAGGCGTGATAAACCGCCGGGTTGACGAAGCCGTATTGGCTTTTGGTGTCGCGGCCTGCGGTGACCAAGCGGGTGTCCGGCTTGAGCGGGCTTTTGGGAGTCTTCGCCATGGCAGTCGGCAGTCCGGTGCTGAGGGCGCGCGGAACCGCGGCGCCGGGCGCCATATACGAACGCATCGGCGGGAAGCGTCAACCCCTTGACCCGGGCCCCTGATCGTTCTGAGATGTCAGCCTTCGAGGGCTCGGGGCAAAGGTCAGAGCTTGCATCTTCCGCGGCGGGCTCGGGGCCCGGTGCGGGTAGAAATGATTGGCCGATCCTGACGAGCCCGCAATCGACTTTGCGTCAAAGAGGTCGCGTCATGAAACGCTTTGCCAGTTTGTTTGGTCTCGCCGTTGTCGTTTTCGCGCAGAGCGCATCCGCCCAGACGCTGAAGGCGGTGACCGATCGCGGCATTCTCAATTGCGGCGCGAATGGCACGCTGGCAGGCTTCGGCCTGCCGGACGCGCAAGGCAAATGGACTGGCCTCGACGTCGACGTCTGCCGCGCCATCGCCGCGGCGCTTTTCAACGACGCCAGCAAGGTCAAGTTCGTACCGCTGTCGGCGAAGGACCGCTTCACCGCGTTGCAGTCGGGCGAGGTCGACGTGCTGGTGCGCAACACCACATGGACCTCGTCGCGCGACTCTTCGCTGGGCTTAAGTTTCACGGGCGTCGATTACTATGACGGCCAGGGCTTCATGGTGCGCAAGGCGCTGAAAGTGAATTCGGCGCTCGAGCTCGGCGATGCCTCGGTCTGTGTGCAGCAGGGCACCACGACCGAACTCAATCTGGCGGATTTCTTCCACGCCCATAACATGAAGCTGAAGACCGTGACGTTCGCGACGGCGAACGAGGCGGTGAAGGCCTATGANNATCATTTCCAAGGAGCCGCTCGGCCCGGTGGTGCGCCAGGGCGACGACAAGTGGTTCACGGTCGTGAAGTGGGTGCTGTTCGCGATGATCAACGCCGAGGAGCTCAACATCACCTCCAAGAACGCCGACGACATGATGAAGTCGACAAACCCGGACGTGAAGCGTTTCGTCGGCACCGAGGGCAATTACGGCGAGCAGCTCGCCCTTGCCAAGGATTGGGCGGTCCGCATCATCAAGCTGGTCGGCAACTATGGCGAGGTGTTCGAACGCAATGTCGGGCAGGGCTCGCCGCTCAAGATCGACCGCGGTCTGAATAAATTATGGAACAAGGGCGGCATCCAATACGCGCCGCCGATCCGCTGACCGATTGACGCCGTCACGGTCGTCGCGAGGCCGACGAGGGGCAAATGCCGATTGACCTTCCGGCGGGGTCGCCCCCCGCGCGGGTCGCGTTCTACAACGACCCCAAGGTCCGCAGCATCGCCTATCAGGTCGCGCTTTGTGCGGTCGTCGGGATTCTCGTCTACGGGGCCGCCCGCAACGCCATCGACAATCTGGAACGCGCGCATATCGCCTCCGGATTCGGCTTCTGGAATCACACCGCCGGCTTCGATATCAGCCAGACCTTGATCGGTTTCGATTCGGCGGCGTCCAGCTATGGCCGCGCCTTCTGGGTCGGGCTGCTCAACACGCTGCTGGTGGCCGGGCTCGGCATCGTGTTTGCGAGCATTCTCGGCTTCATCATCGGCATCGCGCGCCTGTCGAAGAACTGGCTGGTGGCCAAGACCGCGGCCGGCTACGTCGAGACCATCCGCAATATCCCGCTGCTGCTGCAATTGCTGTTCTGGTACAACGCCGTGCTCAAGGCGTTGCCGGCGATCCGGGACAGTCTCGTTATTCCGGGCGGCATCTATCTAAACAATCGCGGCCTGTTCATTCCGGCGCCGGTCTTCAAAAGCGGCTTCGGCTTCGTGCTGATCGCGCTTGCCGCCGGGATTGCCGGCGCTATCGCCTTTTATGTCTGGGCGCGCAAGCGGCAGGAACGGACCGGCCTGCAGGCGCCGGTCTTCTCGACCGCCTTGGCGCTGATGATCGGGCTGCCGCTCGCCGTGCTGGCGCTCGCCGGATTTCCGTTGGGGTTCGAATTTCCGGCGGCCGGCCGGTTCAATATCAACGGCGGCATCGAGGTCTTGCCGGAATTCGCCGCGCTATTGTTCGGGCTCTCGATCTATACCGCGGCCTTCATCGCCGAAGTGGTGCGCGCCGGCATCACCGCGGTGTCGCGCGGCCAAACCGAAGCGGCCTATTCGCTCGGCTTGCGGGCGCGGCCGACCTTGCGGCTGATCGTAGTGCCGCAGGCGATGCGCGTCATCATCCCGCCGCTGACCAGCCAGTATCTAAACCTGACCAAGAATTCGACGCTCGCCGTGGCGATCGGCTATCCCGATTTGGTGCAGGTGTTCACCGGCACGGTGCTGAACCAGACCGGGCAGGCGGTCGAAGTCGTCGCCATCACCATGGCGGTCTATCTCACGCTCAGCCTCGCGACTTCGCTGTTGATGAACATCTACAATAGCCGCATCGCGCTGGTGGAACGGTGAGGGCGCCGCCATGACCATGTCGGAAGGCGATCTTGCCGTTGCCGAAATCAAGTTCGTGCGTGGCGCCACCATCGCACCGCGGCCGGCGCCGGCGGCGATGACCGGCGCCTTCGGCTGGCTGCGGGCCAATCTGCTATCCACGCCGTTCAATATCGTCTTGACCGTTCTGATCGCACTGCTGCTAGCCTGGGTCATCCCGGAACTGCTCAAATTCCTGTTCATCGACGCGGTCTGGACCGGCAGCGACCGTGACGCCTGCCGCGAGGTCGTGCAGCATCGCGAGATCGGCGCCTGCTGGCCGTTCGTCTGGGAGCGCTGGTCCTATTTCGTCTACGGCTCCTATCCGATTCCGCAGCGTTGGCGGGTCGATGTCTTTTTCGTCATGCTGGCGATCGGCGTGGTCTGGATGCTCTGGCTTGAATCGCCGCGGCGCGACCTCGGCTCGGTCTATTTCTTTGTCGTTCTGCCGATTTCCTCGTTCATCCTGCTGACCGGCTGGAGCGCGGCCGGTCTGTCGCCGGTCGATACCTCGCTGTGGGGCGGCATCCTGGTCACCATCGTCGTCGCCTCGGTCGGCATCGTTTGCTCGCTGCCGATCGGCATCCTGCTGGCGCTCGGCCGGCGCTCACGCATGCCCGCGGTGCGGCTGTTTTCGGTGATCTTCATCGAATTCGTTCGCGGCGTGCCGCTGGTGACGGTTCTGTTCATGGCGAGCGTGATGCTGCCGCTGTTCGTGCCCGAGCAGTACTCGCCCGATAAGCTGGTGCGCGCGCTGGTCGGCATCGCTTTGTTCGCCTCGGCCTACATGGCGGAGGTGGTGCGCGCGGGATTGCAGGCGATCCCGAAGGGGCAATTCGAGGGCGCCATGGCGGTCGGCCTCGGCTATTGGCAGATGATGCGGCTCATCATTTTGCCGCAGGCGCTCAAGATCACCATTCCGAATATCGTCAACACCTATATCGGCCTGTTCAAGGACACCACGCTGGTTTTCATCGTCGGAATTTTCGACTTCCTGCAAACGGTCGAGGTCTCCCGCATCGATCCGAAATGGGCGACGCCGGTCACCAGCACGACCGGCTACGCGGTCGCGGCGATCTTCTATTGGATCTTCTGCTACGCCATGTCCCGCTATGCGCGCGCCACCGAAGCGCGCCTCGCCAAAGCCGATAGACGCTAGGAGCCGCCGCGATGACCGCTGCCGCCAACACCGCGCTTCTCAAGCCGAGCCAGCTCAATACGCCGGTGGCGGTGGAATTGATCGGCCTGAACAAGTGGTACGGCGAGTTCCACGTGCTGCGCGACATCGATCTCAAGGTGATGGGCGGTGAGCGCATCGTGATCTGCGGGCCGTCGGGGTCCGGCAAATCGACCATGATCCGCTGCATCAACCGGCTCGAGGAGCATCAGCAGGGCAAGATCGTCGTCGACGGCATGGAGCTCTCCAACGACCTCAAGAAGATCGACGAAGTGCGGCGCGAGGTCGGCATGGTGTTCCAGCATTTCAATCTGTTTCCGCACCTCACCGTGCTGGAGAACTGCACGCTGGCGCCGATCTGGGTGCGCAATACGCCGAAGAAGGACGCCGAGGAGATTGCGATGCATTACCTCAAACGCGTCAAGATCCCCGAGCAGGCCGGCAAATATCCGGGCCAGCTTTCCGGCGGCCAGCAGCAGCGCGTCGC
>PMAF01000192.1 GCA_003152455.1 Hyphomicrobiales bacterium | reverse complement strand
AGCCGGCCTGTAAGCCGGGTTCTGTAAAGCCTGCGGGTCTCACCGCAAACGTGACGGCCATTCCTCTCGTACGCCGGTTGCCCGGCGCATCAAGCAACCTACCCGAACGACTGGCCCGGACGGACCTGAAGCTTGCGCTTCAACGTCGTTCCTATTCGGTCTTGCTCCCGGTGGGGTTTGCCGTGCCGCTGCCGTTGCCGGAAGCGCGGTGCGCTCTTACCGCACCGTTTCACCCTTACCGCGGTCAAAACACTACGCAGCCGCGGCGGTCTGTTCTCTGTGGCACTATCCCTGAAGCCTCGCCCCGCGAGGGGTTCAACTCCGCCGGACGTTATCCGGCACCGTTCGTCCATGGAGCCCGGACTTTCCTCCCCGGCCGCCTTTCGGCATTGGCGCGGAGCGGCCGTCCGGCCGACTGACGGGGATAGGGATGGGGGCTGCTACCGGCCTCGTCAAGGGAAGAGGGCGATGATGGTGAACCGGTCAGGTCAGCGGCGCGGGCCTCGTCTCCAGCAGCGCCCGCAGCGTCAGCAGCGTGGAGGCGTCAGCGACGCCGTCCACCTGGGCCGGGCGGAAGTGGCGCTGGAACGCGGCGACTACTTCGCGCGTGGCGTCGTCATAAGTGCCGGTCTCCTCGACGTCGTAGCCGTAACCGTGCAGCACGCGTTGAAGCCGCCGCACCGCATCGCCCTGCTCGCCGGGATGGAGGGCAGTGCCCTCGAGGTTGAGCGGGGCCGGGCGCACCCAATGGCCGACGCCGGAATCGCTCAACTGTTCCCAGGGGAATTTCTCGCCCGGATCCTGTTTGCGCCCCGGCGCCACGTCGGAATGCGCCAATATGCGGACGGAGCTGATCGGTCCGCGCCGGGTATTGATCGATTTGCATAGCGAGATGACCGCCGCGATCTGCCGCAGCGGGAAGTCGGGATAGCCGAATTCGTGGCCCGGATTGACGATTTCGATGCCGATCGAGCCCGAATTGATGTCCTTTTCGCCGCCCCAGGACGATACGCCGGCGTGCCAGGCGCGAAACGTCTCCGGCACGCATTGCACGATGTGGCCATCCTCGAACACGACGTAATGGGCCGACACTTTGCTTTCCGACTTGCACAGCCGCTGCAACGCCGCCTCGCCGGTCTTCATGCCGGTGTAGTGCAGCACGATCATGTCGGGCTTCCGTCCCTGCTTGCGCTCGTCATGGCTGGGCGACGGCACGACATCGGCGACAAGGAAGGTATCCGGCGTAAATGCCGACATGGGCCGGACCCACCGTGGATGCGCGAGGCGCGGAAGCCGCATCATTCACCGCGCGCAAGCGAAAAAGCAACATTGGCGGTCGCGGACCGCCCGCTATGCCCGCTTTTGGGCGACCGGCACCGGCCTGTTTCGAGGCCGGAAACACGCGCCACGGCAACAAATCCTTAAGCTTAAAGGCTGTTAATCGGGTCCAGACGGTGCGATGCGCCGGCGCCCGATTGGAGGGTTCCGGGCAGGGTCATTCCATTGATGCCCATAATATCCCATGATTTTTCACGATTTCTCATCAAGCACGGCGGACCGCTCAACGTCCTGGGACGGCACGGCAGTCCCCGCGGCCTTGCGTTCGCTCGCGGCCCAATTCGGACCCCAGGCGGCGGCGCCCGACGCGCCCGGAGCCGGCGAATGACGGCGGGCGGCGACGGCTTTGCGGCTGTCGTTAGTGGAGGCGCCCCCCACGTTCCGGTGCTCGGCCGCCCCGCCATCGACTTCCTCAACGTTCACGACGGCGGCGTCTATATCGACGCCACTTTCGGCGCCGGCGGCTATACCCGTGCCATTCTCGCCGCCGCGAATTGCAAAGTAATCGGCATCGACCGCGACCAGACGGCGATCGCGCTTGGCGCGGACTTGGTGCAGGCGGCGAGTGGCCGTCTCACGTTGATCGAAGAGCGCTTCTCCAATCTCGATAGCGCGGCGCACGACGCCGGCTTCGACGCCGTCGATGGCGTTGTGCTCGACCTCGGCGTCTCCTCCATGCAGCTCGATCGGGCCGAGCGCGGATTCTCGTTCCGTTTCGACGGGCCGCTCGACATGCGCATGGGCGGCGAGGGCGCGAACGCGGCCGATGTGGTCGCCGGCGCGAGCGAACGCGATCTCGCCAATATCATTTTTATCCTCGGCGAGGAGCGCCATTCGCGCGGTGTCGCGCGCGCCATCGTCAAGGCCCGCGCCCAATCCCCAATCCTCACCACGCGGTCGCTCGCCGATATCGTCGCTTCCGTGGTGCGTTCGCGCCCGGGCGATATCCACCCCGCCACGCGCACGTTTCAGGCGCTACGCATTTTCGTCAATGACGAACTGGACGAGCTGGTCGCCGCGCTCGCTGCCGCCGAGCGCATTCTTAGGCCCAGCGGCCGCCTGGTGGCGGTGTCGTTCCATTCGCTCGAGGATCGCATCGTCAAGTCGTTTCTGGCCGGACGCGGCGAAATCCGCGCTGGCTCGCGCCACGCACCCGAGCCCGAACGCCCGGCGCCGACCTTCCGCGCGCTCACCAAGCGGCCGGTCGTCCCCGATGCCGACGAGACCGCCCGCAATCCGCGCGCCCGCTCGGCCAAGCTGCGGGCCGCCGAACGCACCGAAGCGCCGGCCCGTGCGGACGATGCGTCCGAACTTCTGCCGCGGCTACCTTCGCTCGCCGATGTGTTGAAGGGACGCTGACCATGCGCCTTCTCCACATCTTCGTGATCGGCGCGCTCATCCTGGCAGCGTCCTTCGTCTACAAGATCAAGTTCGATTCCACGCTGCAGGCCGAGCGCGTCGCCAAGCTCTCCGGCCAATTGCGCCGCGAGCGCGACGCCATCGCGGGCCTGCGCGCCGAATGGGCGAAGCTCGACACCCCCGGCCGCATCCAGGGCTTGGCCTTCCGCCATTTGGCGTTGCGGCCGATGCTGCCGACGCAGTTCGACAATTTCGACCGGCTGCCGGCGCGTCCGCAGGCGGCGCCGTCGAGCGGCGATCCGATCGGCGCCATGCTGGCTCCCATGCCGCCCGACACCACCGGCAGCGTGGAGCGGTGACCCGATGACCGCAGCCCGGAAAATGCCCGAAACCCGTTGGCAGCGCTGGCTGAACTCGTTTCTCTATGGCCAGGACGTCGACCGCAATGTGAAGGCCAAAGCGCGGCTCGGCCTCGCCATCGTCGCCTTTGCCGCCATCTACAGCGTCATCGCGCTGCGCCTTGTCATGTTTGCGGAGCAGAGCGATGGCCACGGCGCGCGCCGCAGCGTCGGCCAGGACGCCGTCGCCACCGCCCGCCCGGATATCCTCGATCGCAACGGCCAAATCCTCGCCACCGACGTGAAAGCCCCCTCGCTGTTTGCCGAACCGCGCAAGCTCATCGACGTGGACGAGGCCGAGGAGTTGCTCACCGCGGTGTTGCCCGATCTCGACGCCAACGAAGTGCGCGACCGTCTATCGTCGAAGCGCGGTTTCGTCTGGCTCAAGCGCGAGATCACGCCCAAGCAGCAGCAGGAGATCCACCGGCTCGGCATTCCGGGCGTCGGCTTCCTCACCGAGAACAAGCGTGTCTATCCGAACGGCCCGGTGGTCTCCCACGAGATCGGCCACGTGAACATCGACAACCAGGGCATCGCCGGCATCGAGAAATGGCTGGACGGGCAGGGGCTCGCCGCGCTGCATATGGCGGGGCTTGCGACCGACCGGCTGCAAAAACCGGTCAATCTCGCGCTCGATCTGCGCGTGCAGTTTGCTTTGCGCGACGAGCTCGTGGCCGCGCGCGAAAAATTCAAGGCCAAGGCTGCCTCCGGCGTCGTTCTCAACGTCAATACTGGCGAGGTCGTCGCGCTGGTGTCGGAGCCCGATTACGACCCCAACAATCCGCGCGAGGCCAACGATCCGACCCGCATCAACCGCCTCACCACCGGCGTCTACGAGATGGGTTCGANNCGGAGATTTTCACCTATTCGTCGAACATCGGCGCCGCGCGCATGGCGCTCGCCGTCGGCGTGCAGGGGCATCAGGCCTTCTTGAAGAAGATGGGCCAGCTCGATCGCCTGCGCACCGAACTTCCGGAAAGCGCCGAGCCCATCGTTCCCAAGCACTGGGGCGAGCTCAACACGGTGACCATCGCCTTCGGCCATGGTCTGTCGGTGGCGCCGCTGCAAGCGGTTATGGGTATTGCGGCCACCCTCAATGGCGGGCGGCTCATTCCGCCGACTTTCCTCAAGCGCAGCGAGAGCGAAGCCAACGCTTTGGCCAAGCAGGTGCTCAAGCCGGAGACCAGCCGCGCCATGCGCTATCTGATGCGGCTGAACGCCGAGAAGGGCACCGCCACCAAGGCCAACGTCGATGGCTATTATATCGGCGGCAAGACCGGCACGGCCGAAAAGGTCGTCAACGGCCGCTATTCGAAGCACAAGCTGCTGACCGATTTCATGGCCGTTCTGCCGGCGGACAAGCCGAAATATCTGATGATGATCATGCTCGACGAGCCGCAGGCGACGCCGGAAACCCATGGTTTCGCGACCGCCGGCTGGAACGCGGCGCCGACCGCCGCCAAGGTAATCGCGCGGATCGCCCCGCTGCTCGATCTCGAGCCACGTTTCGACCTGCCCAAAGCCGACCAACTGATCCTGGCCAAGGCTGTCGCCAGCCAATAAGGGCATTTCCCGCCCGTCAGGCCACCCGGCGCCGCCATCGCAGCGTCACGAAGTTTTGCACTGGGTTCCCGCACCCGCGCGGACGAGCGGACGAGGGGCCTGCGCCTCGCTTACAATTCAGCTTGATTCTAGAAACACGCCGATGAAACTCGCCGACCTTCAGCTTGAAAACGTCCGGCTCGATGCGCGTCAGGCGGGCATCGATATCACCGGCATTGCCGCCGACAGCCGCAAGGTAAAAGCCGGCTTCCTGTTTTTCGCCATTGCCGGCGCCAGGGCCGACGGCGCCCATTTCGCGCGCGCCGCGGCGGCGGCCGGCGCGGTGGCGGTCGCCGCCGAGCAACGTCCGGACGGACTGTCGGCCGAAGTCGTTTTCGTGCCCGTGGCGAATGCGCGCCGCGCGCTCGCTCTGGCGGCGGCGAAATTCTTCACGCGCCAGCCCGGCATCATCGCGGCGGTCACCGGCACCAGCGGCAAGACCTCGGTCGCCGCCTTCACGCGCCAGATCTGGAGCGCGCTCGGCTTTCCGGCCGCCAGCATCGGCACCATCGGCGTGGTTTCGCCGACGGCCGAGACCTACGGCTCGCTCACCACGCCCGATCCGGTCGAATTGCATCGCACCCTTGACCAGTTGGCGGGCGAGCGCGTCACGCATCTGGCGCTCGAAGCCTCCTCGCATGGTCTCGACCAGCACCGGCTCGACGGCGTGCGCATCGCCGCCGGCGCCTTCACCAATTTGTCGCGCGATCATCTCGATTATCATCCGACCATCGAGGCCTATCTCGCCGCCAAATTGCGCCTGTTCGAGGAACTGATCGCGCCGAACGGCACGGCGGTGATCGACGTCGACGATTGCTATGCCGGGCAGGTGGTCGCGGCCGCCAAAAAACGCGGCCTAAAGATCATGACGGTTGGCGTCAACGGCGACGACATCAAGCTGATCGGCGGCGCCATCGACGGCTTCGCGCAAGTCGTCAGCATCGGCCATGGCGGCCGCGAGTTTAAGGTCAAGCTGCCGCTGGTCGGTGCCTTCCAGGTGCAGAACGCCGCGGTCGCAGCCGGGCTTGCCATCGCGACCGGCGCCGAACCGGCGCGCGTGTTCGCAGCGCTCGAACTTCTCACCGGCGCCAAAGGCCGGCTGGAACTGGCCGGCGCCAAGAACGGTGCGCCGATCTTCATCGACTACGCGCACAAGCCGGATGCGTTGAAGAAAGCGCTCGAAGCGCTGCGTCCTTATGCCAGCGGCAAATTGGTGGTGGTGTTCGGCGCCGGCGGCGACCGCGACTCAGGGAAACGTCCGATCATGGGCCGCATCGCCGCGGAGAATGCCGACCGCGTCATCGTCACCGACGACAATCCGCGCAGCGAGCAGCCCTCCGCGATCCGCGCCGCCATCCTTGCCGCAACTCCCGGCGCCACCGAAATTGGCGACCGCAACGAGGCGATCCGCGCCAGCATCGCCGCGCTGAAAACCGGTGACGTATTGCTGATCGCCGGCAAGGGCCACGAGACTGGCCAGATCGTCGGCGATCGCGTCTTGCCGTTTTCCGATCACGACGCCGTCGCCGCGGCTTTGCAGGGTGACGCGGCATGAGTGCGCTATGGACCATCGATGCCATGGCCGCCGCGATGCGTGCGGACAAATCCGGCGCGTTGCCGGCGGAAGTGCCCGGCCTGTCCATCGACAGCCGCAGCGTGGCCAAGGGCGAGGCCTTCTTCGCCATCACCGGCGACAATCGCAACGGCCACGATTTCGTCGAGACAGCGCTCAAAGCCGGCGCCGGGCTCGCCGTGGTCGCGCGCATCAAGCGGGCGCAATTTGCCGCCGAGGCGCCGTTGCTCGCGGTCGACGATGTCCTCGGCGCCTTAAGCGATCTCGCCCGCGCCACGCGCTCGCGCAGCGATGCCAAAGTGATCGCCGTCACCGGCTCGGTCGGCAAGACCAGCACCAAGGAGGCCTTGCTTCTTGCCCTCGGCGCCGACGGCGAGACGCATGCCTCGGCCGCCTCCTACAACAATCACTGGGGCGTGCCGCTTTCTCTGGCCAGATGTCCGGCGAGCGCCAAATACGCGGTATTCGAGATCGGCATGAGCCATGCCGGCGAGATCACGCCGCTCACCAAATTGGTGCGCCCGCATGTGGCGATCATCACGACCATCGCGCCGGTGCATCTGGAATTTTTCGGAACGCTCACGAAAATCGCCGACGCCAAGGCGGAGATCTTCGCCGGTATCGAGCCGGGCGGTGCTGCCGTGCTCAATCGCGACAACCGCCAATACGCGCATCTCGCGCGGGCCGCCGCGGCCGCCGGCGTCACGCGCATCGTGTCGTTCGGCGAAAACGCCAAGGCGGACGCGCGGCTGTTGCGGCATTCGCTTCAGGCCGACTGCTCGACCGTCGAGGCGCGCATTCTCGGGCAGCGGGTCACCTACAAGCTCGGCGCACCCGGCAAGCACTTGGTGCTCAATTCACTGGCCGTGCTGGCGGCCGCCGCGCTGGCCGGCGCCGACCTGGCGCTGGCGGCCCTCGCGCTCAATAACCTCAAGCCGGCGAGCGGGCGTGGTACCCGCGCCACTTTGCGCCTGCCCGGCGGCAGCGCACTGTTGATCGACGAGAGCTACAACGCTAACCCGGCCTCCATGCGGGCCGCCATCGCGCTGCTCGGCCAGGCCGCGGTCGGCCCTCAGGGCCGCCGCATCGCCGTTTTGGGCGATATGCTGGAACTCGGCGCCCAAGGACCGGCGCTGCACCGCGGCCTGGCCGAGCCGATCGCGGCTGTCGGCGTCGACCTGGTATTCTGCAGCGGCCCGTTGATGCATGCGCTCTGGCAGGCCCTTCCCTCCGGCAGCCGGGGCGGCTATGCCGAGACCGCGGCGGGTCTGGAACCGGCCGTGCTCGCCGCCATCCGCGCCGGCGATGCGCTGATGGTGAAAGGTTCACTGGGCTCGAAAATGGGGCCAATCGTCAAGGCGCTGGAACGGCAATTCGCCCGACCGGCCGCGTTCGAGCCGGCGCCGGCGGTGCCTAACTGAAAGCGTATGACCCCGAAAAGCGGGCACCGGTTTTCGGATAAGATCATGCGCCACGAAAGCTGCGGGATTTGATTCGATGTTCTATTGGTTGACCGAATTTTCCGACAAGGTCTCGTTCCTCAACGTCTTCCGCTACATCACGTTTCGCACCGGCGGCGCCATCGTCACCGCGCTGGTGTTCGTGTTCCTGTTCGGCGGCCCCATGATCGACCTGCTGCGCCTCAAGCAGGGCAAGGGCCAGCCGATCCGCGCCGACGGCCCGCAATCGCATCTGGTCACCAAGAAAGGCACGCCCACCATGGGCGGGCTGATGATCCTCTCCGGCTTGCTGGTCTCGACTTTGCTATGGGCGAACCCGTTGAGCCCTTATGTATGGATCGTGCTCGGGGTGACGCTCAGCTTCGGACTGATCGGTTTTTATGACGACTATCTCAAGGTCACCAAGCAGAGCCATGCCGGCTTTGCCGGCCGCACGCGGCTCGGCGCCGAGGCGCTGATCGGGATCGTCGCCTGCATGGCGCTCGCCCATCTTGGCAAAGGGCCGATCGCGACCTCGCTGGTGTTTCCGTTCTTCAAGGAACTGGTGATCAATCTCGGCTGGGCCTTCGTGCTGCTCGGCACCTTCGTAATCGTCGGCGCCGGCAACGCGGTCAATCTCACCGACGGGCTCGACGGCCTCGCCATCGTGCCGGTGATGATCGCGGCGGCGAGCTTCGGGCTGATCTCGTATCTCGCCGGCAATTTGGTGTTCGCTGACTATTTGCAGATCCACTATGTCGCGGGCACCGGCGAACTGGCGGTGCTGTGCGGCGCGGTGATCGGCGCCAGCCTCGGCTTCCTGTGGTTCAATGCGCCGCCGGCCTCGATCTTCATGGGCGATACCGGCTCTCTGGCACTCGGCGGCATGCTCGGCGCGGTGGCGGTGGCGATCAAGCACGAGATCGTGCTCGCCATCATCGGCGGCCTGTTCGTGCTGGAGGCAGTCTCGGTAATCGTGCAGGTGGTGTCGTTCAAGCTCACCGGCAAACGCGTGTTCAAGATGGCGCCGATCCACCATCACTACGAGCAGCTCGGCTGGACCGAGCCGCAGATCGTGATCCGGTTCTGGATCGTCGCGGTGGTGCTGGCGCTCGCAGGTCTTGCGACGCTCAAGTTGAGATGATCCTTGATCCCGATCACCACGTTCGCGGGTAAGCAGGTCGCGGTTTTCGGCCTCGGCAGTTCGGGCCTTTTGTCGGCGCGCGCGCTGGCCGCTGGCGGCGCCGACGTCATCGCCTTCGATGACGACGACAAGAAGCTCGCCGAGACGCGCGCCGCCGGCCTCAAGACGCAGGATCTGCGCCAACTCGATTGGCGCAAGATCGCGGCGCTGGTGCTGGCGCCCGGCGTGCCGCTCACTCACCCAACGCCGCATTGGGCGGCAGCACTCGCGCGCAAAGCCGGTGTCGAGATCGTCGGCGACATCGAATTGTTCTGCCGCGAGCGCGCAAAATCGGGCGGACAGGTTCCGCTCGTCGCCATCACCGGCACCAACGGCAAATCGACCACGACGGCGCTGATCGCGCATCTCGTCAACAGCGCCGGCCGCGACGCCCAGATGGGCGGTAATATCGGCGTGCCGGTGCTGGCGCTCGCAGCCTTCGCACCCGGCCGCGTCTACGTGCTCGAAGTCTCGTCTTACCAGATCGATCTCGCGCCCTCGCTGCATGCAACCGTCGGCATTCTGCTCAACGTCACGGAAGACCATCTCGACCGCCACGGCACGATGGAGAACTACGCCGCCATCAAGGCGCGTCTGCCTGCCGGCGTGGAGGCGGGCGGCACCGCGGTGATCGGCGTCGACGATGACTGGACGCGCGCTGCCGCCGACCGCATCGCGCGCGCCGGCAAGAAAGTGGAGCGGGTCTCCGTGCAAAGCGCATTGCGCGACGGCTATTACGCCGAAGGCTCGCGCATCCTGCGTGCGGCCGGTGGCAAAACGCAAGCCGTTGCCGATCTCGCCGGCATAGGCAGCTTGCGCGGCTCGCACAACGCGCAAAACGCCGGCGCCGCGATCGCCGCCTGTCTTGCGCTCGGCCTCGACCTGGCGGCGATCCGGAAAGGCCTTGCGAGTTTCCCGGGCCTTGCCCATCGCATGCAGCAGGTCGGCCGCAAAGAGACGGACAAGGGCGACGTTCTGTTCGTCAACGACTCGAAGGCGACCAACGCCGACTCCGCCGCCAAGGCGCTGGCGAGCTTCGGCGATATTTTCTGGATCGCGGGCGGCAAGCCGAAGACCGGCGGCATNNCGCGACGCCGCGGCCTCCAGCCTGAAAGAGCCGGTGGTCTTGCTCTCGCCGGCCTGCGCCTCGTTCGACCAGTACCCGAACTTCGAGGTGCGCGGCAAAGCCTTCACCGACATCGTGTTGACGATCCCGGGCATAAAGAGCGCCGTCTAATACCCATCATTAATGCTTCGTAAACCGTGACGCGTCAGCTTCAAGCCGGACGGGAACGGGACATGGTTTCGCGCGCGCAACGCACGCCTTTCGGCGAATGGTGGTGGACGGTCGACCGGCTGACGCTGGCCGCTTTCGGCGCGCTGATGCTGGCCGGCGTGGTGCTGTCGCTTGCCGCCAGCCCGCCGGTGGCCGGTCGGCTCGGGCTCGACCCGTTCTATTTCGTTAACCGCCACATCCTTTATCTGATCCCAACCGTCGCCATCATGCTGGCAGTGTCGTTCCTCAACCCGCGCCAGATCCGGCGCCTGGCGCTGATCGTGTTCGCGGTCAGCCTGATCATGGTGGCGGTGACGCCGTATTTCGGTGCCGAGATCAAAGGCGCGCGGCGCTGGCTGATTATTTTCGGCGTCAACATCCAGCCGTCGGAATTTCTCAAGCCCGCCTTCGTCATCCTGATCGCCTGGCTGTTCGGCGAATCGGCCAAGCGCTCCGACATGCCGGCCAACGCGTTCGCGCTCCTGCTGTTGTTGCTGGTGGTGGCGCTGTTGGTGATCCAGCCCGATTTCGGCCAGACCATGCTGGTCATGCTGGTATGGAGCGCGCTGTTCTTTATGGCCGGCATGCGGCTGATCTGGGTATTCGGCATCGCCGGCATTTCCGGGATCGGCCTGACCGCCGCCTATTTCACCGTGCCGCACGTGGCGGCGCGCATCCAAAAGTTTCTCAATCCGGCCTCCGGCGACACCTTCAACATCGACATCGCCACCGAAAGCTTCATGCGCGGCGGCTGGTTCGGTCGCGGCCCGGGCGAGGGCACGGTCAAGCGGCTACTGCCGGAGAGCCACACCGACTTCGTGTTCGCGGTGGCGGCGGAGGAATTCGGCGTCGCCCTCTGCCTGGTGCTGGTCGCGCTCTACGCTTTCATCGTGATCCGCGCGCTGGCGCGCGCGATGCGCAGCGAAGACGCGTTCACGCGCTTCGCCGCCGCGGGCCTGGCGATTTTGTTTGGCATGCAGTCGGCCATCAACGTGGCGGTGAACCTGCACCTCATTCCGGCCAAGGGCATGACACTGCCGTTCATCTCCTATGGCGGCTCCTCGATGATCTCGCTCGCCTATGCCATGGGCATGCTGCTGGCGTTGACGCGCGAACAGCCGAGTACGGCCATGTTGACGTCGCCGGAACTTGTGAGCGAGGGGAGCGCCGTCTGATGCCCGCGGGCGCGCCGCCGCTGGTGCTGCTGGCGGCCGGCGGAACCGGTGGACATCTGTTCCCGGCGCAGGCGCTCGCCGACGCGCTGCTAAAACGCGGCGCCACCATCGATCTCGCCACCGATGCGCGCGCCGCCCACTTCAAATTCCCGGCGCGCACCGTGCACGTCATCCCAAGCGCGACCTTGCGCGGGCGCAATCCGGTCTCGCTCGCGCGCACCGCCACGCTGTTGACGCTCGGCACCGCCAGGGCCTGGTCGATGTTGGGCCGCGTGCGCCCTGCCGTGGTGGTCGGCTTCGGCGGCTACCCGACCGTGCCGCCGCTGATGGCGGCCACGCTGCGCGGCATTCCGACCGTGCTGCACGAGCAGAACGGCGTCATGGGCCGCGCCAATCGATTGCTGGCGGCCCGCGTCACCGCCATCGCCACCGGCTTCCGCACGCTGGCGCGGCTCGACCCGCGCCTGCAGGGAAAGATCACCTTCACCGGCAATCCGGTGCGGGCCGAAGTGATCACCGCGGCGGCGTCGCCCTATGCCGCACCGGCAGCGGACGGAAAATTGCGGCTGCTGATTTTCGGCGGCAGCCAGGGCGCGCGCGTGATGGCCGAGATCGTCCCGGTGGCGATCGAGCGCCTTACCGCCAATCTGCGTGCGCGCTTGGCGGTGGTGCAGCAAGCGCGGGCCGAGGACCTCGAGATGGTGCGCGGCATTTACGCCCGGCTCGGCGTTGCCGCCGAGACCGCGCCGTTCTTTTCCGATTTGCCGGCGCGCATGGCGGCGGCCCAACTCGTGGTGTCACGTTCCGGCGCCTCTACGGTGGCCGAGCTCTCGGCCATCGGCCGGCCGGCCGTCTTGGTGCCGCTGCCGCATGCGCTCGACCAGGACCAATTCGTCAATGCGGGAGTGCTCGAAGCCGGCGGCGGCGCGATCCGCATCGAGCAACGCGATTTCACCCCGGAGCGTCTGGCCTCCGAGATCGCAGGCCTAGCCGGCGAGCCGGGGCGCCTTGGCCGCATGGCGCAGGCCGCTAAATCGGCCGGTACCGTCGATGCCGCCGAGCGGCTAGCGGATTTGGTGCTCAAAATCGCTGGGAATTGACTTTTTTCGTCATGCCCGGCTTTGTGCCGGGCATCCACGTCTTATTTTGCCGCATTAAAGACGTGGATGGCCGGGACAAGCCCGGCCATGACGATCAAAGGGGGCCACGTAATCCCATGAAACTGCCGCGCGACATTGGGCCGGTGCATTTCGTCGGTATCGGCGGCATCGGCATGAGCG
>PMAF01000161.1 GCA_003152455.1 Hyphomicrobiales bacterium | reverse complement strand
CCGCCTGGCGACAGCGACGTGACCAGCCATGTCGATCGGCTGAGTTCCAATGAGACGAAAATCGCGCCAAGATCAGTACGGATAGCAGTCGGTGCTTCGGGTCGGTCAGCTATGGTTTGCATGGTCGCCTCCAGAGTGGGTGGTAGCAACCTCACTCTGCCAGAGTGCCGGTCGCTATCCACTTCCCCATGGGATCTTGGTTCAAGCGATGAACGATTCACCGCTCACATCGCTATTGGGCTATTTCGCGCTGTTGTCGCTGTGAAATTCCTTCGCGCCACGGATTGCGGAGCGAAGGTAGCTTTGGGCGCGCGGCGTGGACGTAAAGTTCGGCCGCCCGTATAAAATGTAAGTAAAATGGATCAGCCGGTGGCGGCGCCGACCAGCGCCAGCGCGCTGGCGGCCAGCAGCGCCACCTGAATGCAAAACGCCGTGATGTTGACGTCCCAGCGCTTGGCGATCAGCGGCACCGGCGCGGCGAACGGCTGATAGCCGTTGTTATCGTAAGCCGCACCGCCGTAAATCGGCATGGCGAACACCGCCACGAAGAACGCCGCGTAGATAATGGCTGCCATGATGGCGACGAGGGTGAGTCGCTCACTGGCATAAGCCCCGGGCACCCAGATTAGCGCCAGCGCCAGCAGGCCGAAGCCGACATAGCTGCAAATCTGCCAGACCACGTGGAAGCGCGCATGCGGCGTCCATTGCGGATTGGTCGCATGCGTCTTGTTGAAATCCGCGAACACGGTGGCGAGGCCATAGCCCAAGGTCACCAGCGTGAGGAGAATGCGGGCGAGAAGATTGTAGTCGAACAAGATGCTCTTGGTGTTTCCCCCTCTACAAGTGCCTTTCCCAGCAAAGTTTCGTTTGTCAGGGCGCGCCCTGGCAAGCCCCCGACCAGCCTGGGCGGCGGGTATTTCTGCCGTTGATAATCGCCTGCCCGGCGGTTGCCGGGCAGGGTAAACTTGCCCATCTTCCGACTCAGCGGAGAGCCCGGGCCCGATGCGCCAATACCTCGATCTGATGGAACTTATTCTGAGCCGCGGCGCGGAAAAGCACGACCGCACCGGCACCGGTACGCTGTCGGTGTTCGGCCATCAGATGCGTTTCGACCTTGCCGACGGATTTCCGCTGCTCACTACCAAGAAGCTGCACTTGAAATCGATCGTGCACGAATTGCTCTGGTTCCTAGCCGGCGACACCAACATCAAATATCTCAACGAGCACGGCGTGCGCATCTGGGATGAGTGGGCCGACGAGCGCGGCGACCTCGGGCCGGTTTACGGGCACCAGTGGCGCTCGTGGCCGGCCAAGGACGGCAAGACCATCGACCAGATCGCCAATGTGATCGCAATGATAAAACGCAATCCGGATTCGCGGCGCCTGATCGTCACTGCCTGGAACCCGGCCGACGTGGACAAGATGGCCCTGCCACCGTGCCACTGCCTGTTCCAGTTCTATGTCGCCAACGGCAGGCTGTCATGCCAGCTCTACCAGCGCTCCGCCGACGTGTTTCTCGGCGTGCCCTTCAACATCGCGTCCTACGCGCTGCTCACGCTGATGGTAGCGCAGGTCACCGGCTTCAAGCCAGGCGAATTCATCCACACCTTCGGCGACGCGCATCTTTACGTAAACCACCTGGACCAGGCGCGGCTGCAATTGTCGCGGCCGCCCCGCGCCCTGCCGGTGATGCGCATCAATCCGGCGGTGAAGGATATTTTCGGTTTCCGCTACGAGGATTTTACCGTCGAAGGTTATGACGCGCATCCGCACATCAAGGCCGCGGTAGCGGTATGAGCCTCGCCATCCGTGCGGCGGCGCCAGCGGATAGTGCGTTGATCTTCGACCTGGTGCGAGAACTGGCGGATTACGAGAAGCTCGCCAGCGAAGTCGACGCAACTTCCGAGGCGATCGCCGCCGCGCTGTTTTCAGCGCAGCCGCGCTTGTTTTGCGATATAGCGGAATGGGACGGCGAGCCGGCAGGCTTTGCGGCCTGGTTTCTCAATTTCTCGACCTTCCGCGGCCGGCACGGCATCTATGTGGAGGATCTGTTCGTGCGGCCGGCGTTCCGCGGCAAGGGCATCGGCAAGGCGCTCATGGCGCGGCTGGCGAAGCGATGTGTCGATGACGGTCTCGCGCGTTTCGAGTGGGCGGTGCTCGACTGGAATGCGCCGTCGATCGATTTCTATCGCTCGATCGGGGCGCAGGTAATGGATGAGTGGCGCGTCTGCCGCCTGAGCGGTAAGGCATTGCAGGCTTTCGCCAACGAGGGGGCGCGGCGATGAAAATTGTGCTGGTCGCCGCCATCGGCGAAAACAACGTCATCGGCCGCGGCGGCCAACTACCCTGGAAGATCAGATCCGATCTCCGGCATTTCCGCGCGCTCACGCTCAACAAGCCGGTGATCATGGGCCGCAAAACGTTCCAGTCGATCGGCAAGGCGCTCGACCGCCGCACCAATATCGTGATCACACGCGACCAGGACTTTTCTGCGGAGGGCGTCGAGACCGCGGCGAGCCTGGAGGCGGCGCTGGCGCTTGCGCGCGAGGACGCCAAGCGGAGCGGCGCCAACGAGCTCATGATTATCGGCGGCGCCGACATTTTTGCAGCCGCCATGCCGCTGGCGGATCGCCTTGAGATTACGCATGTCCATGCCAGTCCCGAGGGGGACGTCTATTTCCCCGCCATTGATGCGAAGCATTGGCGCGAGGATAAGCGCAAGAATCGCGAACCCGGGCCGGATGACAGCGCTAGCTACTCGGTCGCGACATATTTAAGGCGGTAAACCTAGGCAAAACGCGGCATAAGGCAGCGTGTGGGCGCGTTGTAACGCCGCCTTGCGTCCCCTATAACCCCTCCCACATAGGGCTGCCGGGCAATCCAAGCCGCGGCGCCGGGAGAATATTCAATGCCATGGAGTAATCAGGGCGGCGGGGGCGGTGGTGGTCCTTGGGGCTCAGGCGGCAAGGGCCCTTGGGGCTCCGGACAGCAGCCGTCGGGATCGACGCCGCCGGATCTGGAGGAAATCCTTCGCCGCGGCCAGGACAAATTGCGGCGCGTGCTGCCGGGCGGCAATCTCGGCGGCAAGGGCTTCGCGCTGCTTGCGCTCGCGGCGATCGCGTTGTGGGGCTTCTCCGGCTTCTTCCGGGTCGAACCGGACGAACTCGGCGTGGTGCTGCGTTTCGGCAAGGATGTGCGCGAGGTGCAACCGGGATTGAATTACCACCTGCCATATCCGATCGAGACCGCGCTCACGCCGAAGGCGCTGCGCATCAACAAGATCGACATCGGTATGCGCTCGGTCGACGACGGCCCCCGTTCCGCCACGCGCGAAGTGCCCGAGGAAAGCCTGATGCTGACCGGCGACGAGAACATCGTGGACGTCGATTTCGCGGTGCTGTGGAGGGTCAAGCCGGCCGGCGTCGGCGATTACCTGTTCAACATCCAGAACCCGGAAGGTACGGTCAAGGCGGTGGCGGAAAGCGCCATGCGCGAGGTGATCGGCCGCGCGGACATTCAGCCGATCCTGACCGGCGCGCGGCAGGTCACCGAGACCGCCGTGCAGGACTTGATGCAGAAAACGCTCGATCACTACGGCGCCGGCATCGACATCACACAGGTACAGCTGCAGAAAGTCGACCCGCCCCAGCAGGTGATCGACGCTTTCCGCGACGTGCAGGCCGCGCGCATCGATCTCGATCGCTCGGTCAACGAGGCGCAGACCTATGCCAACAGCGTCGTGCCGCAGGCGCGTGGCAAGGTGGCGCAGATCACGCAAGCGGCGGAAGCCTACAAGTCGCAGACGGTGGCGCAGGCCACCGGCCAGACCTCGCGCTTCTCGAGCATCTATGAGCAGTACAAGAAGGCGCCCGACGTCACCCGCGAGCGCATGTATCTTGAGACGATGGAAAAGGTACTCGGCGACTCCGACAAGGTGATTATCAATACCGGAAAGAACGGCGCCGGCGTGGTGCCCTATCTGCCGCTCAATGAACTCACGCGTCCCGCGCCGCCGCGCCCACCCGCGACGGGAGCCAAGCCATGAAGCTCAATTTCATCGGCGGCGTTGCCGGCATTCTGCTGATCGCGGCCCTGATCGTCGGCTACTCGTCGCTGTTCACGGTTTACCAGACCCAGCAGGCGCTGGTGGTCCGCCTTGGGAAGGTGGTGCGCGTGGTCGACGAGCCGGGGCTGAACGTCAAACTGCCGTTCATCGACAATGTGATCGACATCGACAAGCGCATCCTCGATCTGGAGGCGCCGGCGCAGGAAGTGATCGCCTCCGACCAGAAACGGCTGGTGGTCGACGCTTTCGCGCGCTACCGCATCAAGGACCCGCTTCGCTTCTTCCAGACGCTCGGCTCTAAACCGGCCGCCGATTCGCAGCTCAATATTCTGCTCAATTCGGCGCTGCGCCGCGTGCTCGGCGAGTCCACCTTCATCCAGGTGGTGCGCGACGAGCGCGCCGAGCTGATGGCGCGAATCCGCGATCTGATCAATCACGAGGCCGCCAGCTACGGCATCGAAGTGGTGGATGCGCGCATCCGCCGCGCCGATCTGCCCGAGCAGAACAGTCAGGCGGTCTACCAGCGCATGCAGACCGCACGCCAGCGCGAGGCAGCTGAGTATCGCGCCCAGGGGTTACAGCAGGCACAAGAAATCCGCTCCAAGGCCGACCGTGAAGTGACCGTGCTGGTCGCCGACGCGACCTCCAAGTCGGAGCAGATCCGCGGCGAAGGCGACGCCACGCGCAACAAGATCTTCGCCGACGCCTTCAACAAGGACCCGGACTTCTTCTCTTTCTACCGCTCGATGCAGGCCTATGAGAACGGGTTGAAGCCGAACGATACCCGCCTGGTGCTCAATCCGGACAGCAACTTCTTCCGCTACTTCAACGACCCGTCCGGCAAGCCGGTGAGTCCCGTGCCGCCGGACGCGGCGCCGACCGCCAAATAGAGATAGAGAGCGCGGCCGATGCTGGATTTCCTGGCCGCGCTCGGGCTGGTCTTCGTGATCGAAGGCCTGGTGTTTGCGGCCTTTCCGGGCCCGGCCAAACGGGCAATGGCGAGCGTCATGGAAACGCCGGAGACGTCGTTACGCGTGATCGGTATCGGCTCGGCCGTTATCGGCCTGATCGTGGTGTGGTTGGTGCGGAGTTAGCCGTGGCCGGGCTCGTCCGGGCATGACGTATACTTGATGTGCCGATGCCCTTGAATCGCCGTGAATACGGCGGCACTGTCGCAGTTCAACGTCTTTTTCAGGAGAATTGACGCCCATGGGCGCTATCCTCGACCCTATGACATGTCGGACTGGCCGCTTCGGTTTGGCGATTTTTGCCGCCGCCGCAATCGCTTGGCCGCTGCTGGCCGCGCAGGCTGCGCCGCGGGGCCCGGACGCCATCTCCGACGTTGCCGAAGCCGTGATTGATGCGGTGGTCAATATCTCGACCAAGCAGACCGTGGACATGAGCAACAACGCCATGCCGCAGTTGCCGCCCGGCTCACCATTCGAGGAGTTCTTCGACGAGTTCTTCAAGAACCGCAAAGGCCAGGGCGGGCCGGGCGGCCAGACGCCGCGCCGGGTCAATTCGCTCGGGTCCGGGTTCATCATCGACGCGTCCGGGCTGGTCGTGACCAACAACCACGTGATCGCCGACGCCGACGAGATCAACGTCATCCTCAACGACGGCACCACGTTGAAAGCCGATATCGTCGGCCGCGATACCAAGACCGATCTCGCGTTGCTGCGCGTCAAGCCGGACAAGCCGCTTAAGGCGGTGAAGTTCGGAGACTCGGACAAGTTGCGGCTGGGCGAATGGGTGATCGCGATCGGCAATCCGTTCAGCCTGGGCGGCACCGTGACCGCCGGCATCGTCTCGGCGCGCAACCGCGACATCAACTCGGGGCCGTACGACAATTACATCCAGACCGATGCCGCCATCAATCGCGGCAATTCGGGCGGACCGCTGTTCAACCTCAATGGCGAGGTGATCGGCGTCAACACAGCGATCATCTCGCCGTCGGGTGGCTCGATCGGCATCGGCTTCGCGGTGCCGTCGAAGACCGTGGTGGCAGTGATCGATCAGTTGCGCCGGTTCAAGGAAGTGCGGCGCGGTTGGCTCGGCGTGCGCATCCAGCAGGTGACCGACGAGATCGCCGACAGCCTCAGCATCAAGCCGCCGCATGGCGCGCTGATCGCCGGCATCGACGACAAGGGTCCGGCCAAGCCCGCCGGCATCGAGCCCGGCGACGTCATCGTCAAGTTCGACGGCCAGGACATCAAGGAGATGCGCGACCTGCCGAAGATTGTCGCCGAGACACCGGTCGGCAAGGACGTCGAGGTCACGATCATCCGCAAGGGCAAGGAAGAAACGAAGACCGTCAAGCTTGGCCGGCTCGAGGACGAAAAGCAGGCGGCGCTGACGCCCAAGAAAGACAGTCCCGATGAAAAGCCAGTGGTGAAGCAGGCGCTCGGTCTCGATCTCGCCAATCTGACCGCCGATCTGCGCAAGAAGCACAACATCAAGGACAAGGTGAAAGGCGTGCTGATCACTGCGGTCGAGCCGAATTCGGCGGCGGCGGAAAAGCGGCTGATGCCCGGCATGGTGATTGCCGAGGTGCAGCAGCAGCCGGTCAGCACGGCCGCCGAATTGCAGCAGCGCATCGAGAAGCTCAAGAAGGACGGCAAGAAGGCGGTGGTGCTGCTGGTGGTGAGCCCCGACGGCGATCCGAGCTTCGTGGCGCTGGGTCTGCAGTAACCCGAGCTGACATGCCGACTTAAGTAGCGAGAAACTCTTCCCGCCGATAACCCTGCACGTAAAGCAGCGCCGTGAGATCGGCGTGGTCGATGCGCGCGGGGGCGGCGGCGGCCACTTTCGGCTTGGCGTGATAGGCGACGCCCAACCCCGCCTCCGCAATCATGTCCATGTCGTTGGCGCCGTCGCCGATCGCCATGGTCGCATCCTCGGCGAGGCTGAGCTCCTGCCGCAGTTCGATGAGCGCGGCGCGCTTGCCGTCGCGGCCGAAAATCGGTTCGGCTACGGAGCCGGCGAGCTTATGCCCGTCGATAACGGTCAGCCGATTGGCGCGCGTCTCATTGAAACCGATCATCGCCGCGATCCGATCAGTGAACTGCGTGAAGCCTCCGGACACCAAGCAGGTGTAGGCGCCGTTCGCTCGCATGGTCGCGACCAGCGTGCGGGCGCCGGCGGTGAGACGGATGCGGTCGCGCAGAACCTCCTCGATCACCGCGACCGGCAGTCCTTCCAGCAGCGCGACGCGTTCGCGCAGTGCCGGCTCGAAGGCAATCTCGCCGCGCATCGCGCGTTCGGTGATCGCCGCCACATGCGCTTTCAAGCCGGCATAGTCGGCCAACTCGTCGATGCACTCCTGCATGATCATTGTGGAATCCATGTCGGCGAGAAACAGTTTCTTGCGCCGGTTCGCGGCTCGCTGCACCACCACGTCGATGCCGTTCAGCAAACCGCGGAGGCGTTCAGCGGTCCTTCCGTGGTCGGCTTGCAATTCCGCGCTGAAGGAAATGTCGGCGGCGTCGGGCCCGAGCCGCTCGGCGATATCGGAATTGGCCAAAGCCGCACGCGCGCGCTCGACCGCCGCAGGGTCGAGAGCGCCGGAAGCCGCAATCAGGGTCGCGACATGAGTCATGCAATGCACGGGCCAATCGAGGCGGTGCTTATTGCAGGCCGGGCCGCGAGCGGCAAGCGCGCGCAACACCGGCCGTTTGCCCATTGATTTCGGCCGGCAATTCCTGCACCTCACAAGGCATGAGCGATGAGGATGCAATTCTGGCCGCGAATGCGGCCTATTACCGGGCGTTTACGACCGCCGATTTTGCGGCGATGAGCCGCATTTGGGCGGACGACGACGTATCCTGCATCCACCCCGGATGGCCGGTCCTGATCGGCCGGGACGCGGTCCTGGAATCCTATCGTGAAATTCTGCGCAACCCGGATCAGGACCGGATCGACCCTCGCAACGAGACCGTGATGGTCGCGGGCGACGAGGCCCGTGTGATCTGCGTGGAGTTCGTCGGCGGCGCGGCGCTGGCCGCGACCAACTTGTTCAAACGCATCGACGGCGCCTGGCGGTTGACCCATCATCAGGCTAGTCCGATCGCCGCGCTGGTCGAGGAGGCTGTTTCGCAGCCGTCGTCGCGGCGGTTGAATTAGCGCAGCGGGGGCGACCTCATGCGCAAACCCGCCGCCATCTTGATTGCTGGGCCGACCGCGAGCGGCAAGTCGGCGCTGGCGCTGCGGCTTGCCGAGAAGCTCGGCGGCACGATCGTCAATACCGATTCCATGCAGGTCTATCGCGACCTGCGGATCATCACGGCGCGGCCTTCGCCCGCGGAAGAGGCGCGCGTGCCGCACCGGCTTTACGGTCATGTGGATGCAGCGGAGAATTATTCGGTCGGCCGCTGGTGCCGCGATGTCGCAGAGGCGCTCGCAGAGACGATGGCGCAAGGCCGCGTGCCGATCCTGGTCGGCGGCACCGGGCTTTATTTCAAGGCTCTAACCCGCGGGCTTGCCGCGGTGCCGCCGATCCCGGCTGAAATTCGCGCGCAGGTGCGCGGACGCTTGCAGAGCGAGGGCGTCGCGCAGCTCTATGACGAACTCGCCAAGCGCGATCCCGTAACCGCGCAGCGGCTGATGCCGAACGACCGCTCGCGTATTTCGCGCGCCATGGAAGTGGTGCTGGCGACCGGGCGCTCACTGTCGGATTGGCACCGCGATGGCCAGCCTGCGCTGATCGATCCGGAGCGCGCGGCCAAGGTGTTCATCACGTGCGAACGCCGCCAACTGGTGGCGCGCATCGAGACACGCTTCGCCGCGATGCTGAAAGCGGGCGCACTCGAGGAGGTGGGGGTGCTAGCGGCGCGCCGGCTCGATCCCATGCTACCGGCCATGAAGGCCCATGGCGTGCCCTGGCTGATCCGGCATCTCGACGGCGAAATCTCTCTCGACGAGGCGGCCGCTGGCGCCGTCATGGACACGCGCCGCTACGCCAAGCGCCAGGTCACTTGGTTCCGCAATCAGATGAAGGATTGGCCCGCGGCCGGGCCGGATGAGGCACCAAAAGCGCTCGAAAGCCAGTTGGCGGGGTCTAACCTGCAAAATTGCCGGTAAAATGAGCTTGACCGGGCCTTAGGGCACTATTATAAAACCGCGCAATGAAAGTTCGGGCGAACACAATGACACGCAATATTATTACCGTACTGGTACAGTTTCGCACGCCACCTCGGATGCCCTGACAGGGCTCCAAAGAAGCGTCCGGATATGGCCCACTACGGGCCTTTTTTATTGGCTGAGTGAGGCAAGCAGAACGAAGGACGACGATCATGACCGAAGAAATGAGTGGCGCCGAAATGGTGATCCGGGCGCTCGCCGATCAAGGCGTGCAGCATCTATTCGGTTACCCGGGCGGCGCGGTGCTGCCGATCTACGACGCCATCTTCGCGCAGAAAAAGGTGCAGCACATCCTGGTGCGGCACGAGCAGGGCGCGGTGCATGCGGCGGAAGGCTATGCGCGCTCGACCGGCAAGGTCGGCTGCGTGCTGGTCACGTCGGGACCCGGCGCTACCAATGCGGTGACCGGACTGACCGACGCGCTGATGGATTCAATCCCGATCGTCTGCATCACCGGGCAAGTTCCCACTCACTTGATCGGCAATGACGCGTTCCAGGAGGCCGACACGGTCGGCATCACGCGGCCATGCACCAAGCATAATTATCTGGTCAAGCGCATCGAGGATTTGCCGGGCGTTCTGCACGAGGCGTTCCATATCGCCGCTAGCGGGCGGCCGGGACCGGTCGTGGTCGATATCCCGAAGGACATCCAGTTCGCCAAGGGCATCTATTCTAAGCCGAAGACGTTCCCGCACACCGGCTACAAGCCGCGGATCAAGGGCGACATCGAGAAGATCAAGCAGGCGATCGACTTGATGGCGCACGCCAAGCGGCCGCTGTTCTACACCGGCGGCGGCGTGATCAATTCCGGCAACGCGGCGAGCGATCTATTGCGCGAGCTGGTCAAGCTCACCGGCTATCCGATCACCTCGACTCTGATGGGGCTAGGGGCCTTTCCGGCCGCCGATCCGCAATGGATGGGCATGCTCGGCATGCACGGCACGCTGGAAGCCAACATGGCGATGCACGATTGCGACGTGATGATCTGCATCGGCGCCCGCTTCGACGACCGCATCACCGGGCGGGTCGATGCTTTCTCGCCGGGCTCGAAGAAAATTCACGTCGATATCGATCCGTCCTCGATCAACAAGAACATCCACGTCGATGTGCCGATCGTCGGCGACTGCGCAAATGTGCTGGAAGACATGGTGCGGCTGTGGCGCACCGGCGCGATCCATCCCGACAAGAAGGCGCTGGGCGACTGGTGGAAGCAGGTCGACAAATGGCGCGGGCGCAAGTCGCTCGCCTACCGGCCGTCCAACGAGGTGATCAAGCCGCAATACGCCATTCAGCGGTTGTACGAATTGACCAAGGACCGCGACACCTACATCACCACGGAAGTCGGCCAGCACCAGATGTGGGCAGCGCAATTCTATGGCTTCCAGGAACCGAACCGCTGGATGACCTCCGGCGGACTTGGCACCATGGGCTATGGCTTGCCGTCCTCGGTCGGCGTGCAACTCGCGCATCCGAAATCGCTGGTTGTCGACATCGCCGGCGAGGCCTCGGTGCTGATGACCATGCAGGAGCTCTCGACCGCGGTGCAGTATCGGCTGCCGATCAAGATATTCATCCTCAACAACCGTTACATGGGGATGGTGCGGCAGTGGCAGGAACTGCTGCACGGCGGCCGCTATTCGGAAAGTTACTCCGAGGCGTTGCCGGATTTCGTCAAGCTGGCCGAGGCCTATCACGCCTACGGTATCCGCTGCGAGAAGCCGGGCGATCTCGACCACGCCATCCGCGAGATGATCGACGTCGACAAGCCGGTGCTGTTCGACTGCGTGGTCGATCCGAAGGAGAACTGCTTCCCGATGATCCCCTCGGGGCGCGCGCACAATGAAATGATCCTCGGCGACGCGGCTGAAAGCCTCGACAGCGCGATCACCGAGGAAGGCAAGATGTTGGTGTAACCATGAAACTCGCCATCATCGGCGCCGGCAATGTCGGCGGCGCACTCGGGCTAGCCTGGGCGCAGAAAGCCGGTCACGAAATTTTCTTCGGCGTGCGCGACCCGAAGGCGGAAAAGACGCAAACGCTGCTGCGTGCGATCGGCGGCAAGGCGCGCGCCGGCACCGTGGCGGAGGCGGCGGCCTTTGCCGACGTCATCGTATTGTCGACGCCATGGCCGGCGGCGGAAGCGGCTATCCGCGCCATGGGGACCATCAAGGGCAAGATCATTATCGATGCGACCAACCCGCTGACGCGCGGGCCGGACGGCGTCGGCCTGGAGATCGGCCACAGCATTTCCGGCGGCGAGAAAGTGCAGGGCTGGGCCGTGGGCGCCTCGGTGTTCAAGGCGCTCAACACCACCGGCTTCGGCAATATGGCAAACCCGGTCTACATCGGCGTGAAGTCCGTGATGTTTGTCGCGGGCGACGACGCTCCGAACAAGCCGAAGGTGATCGATCTGGTCGGCCAACTCGGCTTCGACGTGGTTGACGCCGGGCCTTTGCGCAATGCCCGCCTCTTGGAGGCGCACGCCATGCTGTGGATCGATCTCGCGCTCGCCCGCGGTCAAGGCCGCGATTTTGCATTCGCTGTAGTGAGACGTTAAGGACGAATATCATGAACGCTCCCTCGACAAGCCACTATCCGGCGGCGCCGNNTCCGGCCGCGGCTACAATATCGAGTCGCTGACGGTGTCGGAGACCGAGCACGCCAAGCATCTCTCGCTGATCACCGTGGTCACCACCGGAACGCCGATGGTGATCGAGCAGATCAAAAACCAGCTTGACCGGCTGGTGCCGGTGCACCGCGTCGTCGACATGACGCTGCTTGGCGGCTCGATCGAGCGCGAACTGGCGATGGTCAAAATTAAGGGCAGCGGCGAGCACCGGGTCGAGGCGCTGCGGCTGGCCGATGCGTTTCGGGCGCGCGTGATCGACGCCACCACCGAAAGCTTCGTGTTCGAGATCACCGGCAAGAGCGACAAGATCGACCAGTTCGTCGAGTTGATGCTGCCGCTCGGGCTGGTCGAGGTCTCCCGCACCGGCATTGCCGCAATCGCAAGAGGGCCGGAGGGAATGTCGGCCCGCTGAGCCGGGCTTGTCCCGGCGGTCCATTAAATCTAGAAGCAGCGCTGCAAAGAACATACGGCCCGACTGAGCGGCCCAAATAGGGGTTACGTACCATGCGTGTTTATTACGATCGCGACGCCGACCTGAACCTGATCAAGGGCAAAAAGGTCGCCATTATCGGCTATGGCAGCCAGGGCCACGCCCACGCGCTCAATCTGCGCGACAGCGGCGTGAAGGAGGTCGCGGTCGGCCTGCGCAAGTCTTCCGGCGGCGTGAAAAAGGCCGAAGGCGAGAAATTCAAGGTCTTGGAGGTGGCGGAAGCCGCCAAATGGGCCGACGTGATGATGATGCTCACGCCCGACGAATTGCAGGGCGACATCTATCGCGACCATCTCGCCGCTAATATGAAGCAAGGCGCCGCGCTGATGTTCGCGCACGGCCTCAATGTTCACTTCAACCTGATCGAGCCGCGCGCCGACCTCGATGTGCTGATGATCGCGCCCAAGGGCCCCGGCCACACCGTGCGCTCGGAATATCAACGAGGCGCCGGCGTGCCATGCCTGGTGGCGATCCACAAGGACGCCTCCGGCAACGCGCATGACCTCGGCCTGTCTTACGCCTCGGCGATCGGCGGCGGCCGCGCCGGCATCATCGAGACGACGTTCAAGGAAGAATGCGAGACCGACCTGTTCGGCGAGCAGACCGTGCTGTGCGGCGGCGTCGTCGAACTGATGAAGGCCGGTTACGAGACGCTTGTCGAAGCCGGCTACGCGCCGGAGATGGCCTATTTCGAATGCGTGCACGAGATGAAGCTGATCGTCGACCTGATCTACGAAGGCGGCATCGCCAACATGAACTACTCGATCTCCAACACCGCGGAATACGGCGAATACGTTACCGGCCCGCGCATAATCACACCGGAGACCAAGGCCGAGATGAAGCGCGTGCTGGCCGACATCACGTCCGGCCACTTCACTCGTGACTGGATGCTGGAGAACAAGGTCAACCAGACGTCGTTCAAGGCTACCCGCGCCAAGCTCGCCGAACATTCGGTCGAGCAAGTCGGCGCCAAGCTGCGCGAGATGATGCCGTGGATCAAGCAGAGGGCGCTGGTCGACAAGAGCAAGAACTAATATTGCGCGCGCACGTTGCCATCCTTGCAGCGGCCGCCCTCGTCGGGGCGGCCGCCTTTGCATTTGCCGGCGACCAGGGCGAGCCCGATCAGCCATGCGACGGCAGCACCTACGAAATGGTGGAGTGTCTCAAGGCCAAGACCGCGCAATGGGACAAGCGCATGACCATCGCCTATCAGCGTGCGCTTCACGCCGGCGAGCCGAAACAGCGCGAGCAACTGCGCGNNAGCCAGCGCGCGACGTCGCCGGCCGAAGCATCGCCGCTCGAGGCGCGCAGGTTGGCCGCGCGCATCAAATCAACCGGTACGGCGCCGATCAGCGGCTTGAGCGCGGCGATCAGGGCCTCGTCATGGGCGCGTTTGGGCGCCAGCAACAGGATTGCGTCATAGGGCGGGATGACGTGCTTGGGGTCGTCTAGCACCGTGAGGTCGAATTGCGCGATGCGGCCGTCGCTGGTGTAGGCCGATACCACATCGACGTCGCCCGCGGCTGCCGCCTGATACATGAAGTCCGGCTGCATGGTTCGCTGCTGCCGGAAACGCAAGCCATAGGCGTCGCGGATCGCCTTCCATTCCGGGCGCTCGAAGAATTCGTAATCGCCGGCGATGGAAAGCTCGCCCGCATGCGCCGCCAAGTCCGCGATCGAATGAATGCCGAGCTTTTCGGCGCGGGCACGCNNGTCCGCGCGGGGTTTGACGTCGCTACGGTGCATCTCGTTCGCCCAAATCGTGCCGGAGTAATCCACATAGGCGTCGAGATCGCCGGTGGCGAGCGCGTTGAAAATGACGCCGGAGCCGAGGCCGTCGCGGCGCTGCGCCGAGAGACCATGGGCCGCCAGCCGCTGCTGGATCAGACCGGCCAGCACATATTGTTCGGTGAACGGCTTGGCGCCAATCACGTAAGTGCCTTGCGCGCGGCTTAAGCCCGGCAGCAAAGCGGCCAGCACGACGAGCACCAAACCGGCGCCGCCGGCCGCCACCATACTGCGGCTGTGGTCGCGCACGCCGCGCTCCATCAGCGCCAGCAATTGATCGACGACGAGCGCCAGCGCCGCCGCGGCGACGCAGCCGAACAGCACGAACACCCAGTTCTGCGTCTGCAATCCGGCGAAGATGTAATTGCCGAGGCTGGTCTGGCCGATCGGCGTCGACAGTGTCGCGGTGCCGATCACCCAGACTGCGGAGGTGCGGACGCCCGCCATGATCACCGGCATGGCCAGCGGCAATTCGATATCCCGCAAGACCTTGCCGGGCTTCGAGCCGATGATGCGGGCGGCCTCGAGCAGCGAGCGGTCGACGGCGTTGAGGCCGATAACCGTGTTGCGCAGCACCGGCAGCATCGAATAGAGCGCCAGCGCCAGCACCGATGGGAGAAACCCGAGCGCCGAGAAGCTCTTGCCGAACAGCCGGTCGGACAGGCCGGAGAGCGCCAGCAACATAGGGTAAAACAGCGCCAGCAGCGCGAGGCCGGGAATGGTCTGCGCTACACTGGCGACCGTCATCAGGCCGGAGCGCAGCACCGGCCGCCGCCGCGAGGCGATTGCCAGCGGCAAGCTGACGCCCAGCCCGATGGCGAGCGCCGTGATGCTCACCAATACGTGGCTGCCCAGGTAATCGGGCAGCCGGGCGAAGGCTTCGGCAAGACGGGAGTCGGTGGTCATCGCGGCGATGATGGCATGTGGCACCGCGGCACGGAACCGGCCGTTTGCAATGGCCCGCCAAGCCGTTAGCTTGCGCGGCGAAACTGGGGACGAACTGCAATGGCCGACAGCGCCATAGCGAAACCGACGCCGGCATCCGCCGTCGCGCTCAGCGATGTGTCGATCGCCTTTCGGCTTGCCGGCGGCGGCACGTATACCGCGGTCGAGCGCACCGAGCTCACGGTCGCCGACGGCGAATTTGTCGCCATCGTGGGGCCGACCGGCTGCGGCAAATCCACGCTGCTCAACATCGCCGCCGGGCTGATCGCGCCGTCGTCCGGCCGCGTCGATATCTTCGGGTCTACCCTTGGCGCGCTTAACCGCCAGGCCGGCTATCTGTTTCAGGCCGACGCATTGTTTCCTTGGAAAACCGCGCTGGAAAACGTCGCGATCGGACTGGAGACCGCGGGCACGCCTTCGGGCGACGCACGCGCCCAGGCCCAAAGCTGGCTCACGCGCGTCGGCCTCGGCTCATTCGGCGATCGCTATCCGCACATGCTCTCGGGCGGCCAGCGCAAGCGCGTCGGTTTGGCCCAGGTGCTGATCCGCGATCCGAAAATTCTGCTGATGGATGAGCCGTTCGGCCCACTCGATGCGCAGACGCGGCAGATCATGGGCAACCTCCTACTCGACCTGTGGAGCGCCGACCGCAAGGCGGTGCTGTTCGTCACTCACGATCTGGAGGAGGCGATCGCGCTCTCGGATCGCGTGGTCATCATGTCGGCAGGACCGGCGGCGCACATTATCGGGGATTGGAAGGTTCCGCTGGCGCGTCCGCGCGACATCGGCGAGATCAAACTCGACCATGCCTTCCATGAGCTGCATCGCGATATCTGGCACACGCTAAAGGCCGAGGTGACCAAGGGCTACGTGCAGACGGAGGGCGGGTGATGTCGCGGCCGCAGCTCACCGCTCTGCAAATCATGGTCGCCGTGGTTGGGATCGCGCTTTGGTACGCGCTCACCACCTATCCGGTGTTCAGAAAAATTTTGCTGCCGCCGTTTTTTTTCTCCAACCCGGTGGACGTCGCCGACCAGATTGTCGTTTGGTTCGCCACCGGCGTGATCTGGAAGCACCTGTGGGTCACGCTGGCTGAGTCGACGCTGGCCTTCGTGCTCGGCTCGTTCGGCGGCGTGCTGGTCGGATTCTGGTTTGCGCGCCAGCCGCGCACCGCCGCGGTGTTCGATCCCTACGTGAAGATGGCCAACGCGTTGCCGCGCGTGGTGCTGGCGCCGATCTTCACGCTTTGGCTTGGCCTTGGCATATGGTCGAAAGTCGCGCTCGGCGTGACGCTGGTGTTTTTTATCGTGTTCTTCAACGTCTACCAGGGCGTCAAGGAAGTCAGCCCCACGGTGCTGGCGAACGCGCGCATGCTGGGCATGAGCGAGCGCCAGTTGATGCGCCACGTCTATTGGCCGTCGGCGCTGTCGTGGATGTTCTCGTCGCTGCACACATCGGTCGGCTTCGCCGTAGTGGGCGCGGTGGTGGGTGAATATCTCGGTTCCGCCGCCGGCCTCGGCTATCTGATCCAGCAGGCCGAAGGTGTGTTCGACGTCGCCGGGGTGTTCGCCGGCATGTTTGTGCTCGCCACTTTTGTGATCGTGATCGATTTCGTCGTCACGCTGATCGAAAAGCGCCTCCTGGTCTGGCGACCGCGAGTGGGCGACGCCCGGCCGTGAGCGCCGCCCGCTAGCGCTGTCCCGCAGGAATTATTGCGCCTTGATGCCCGCCGCCTTGATGACCGGCCACCACTTGTCGATCTCGGCTTGCTGGAAGGTTCGTAGCGCTTCTGGCGTTTACTCTTCCGGCGGCAAAAAATCTCCTGCGCGATATCGACAAGCCTCTTGCGGGTCTCGGGGTTGGCCAAAGCCTCCCTCAGCGCCCCGTTGAGTTTGGCGACGAATTCTTTCGGCGTGCCCTTCGGCGCCCAAATGGCGTGCCAGAACGAGAAATAAAAGCCGGGCAAGTCGGCCTCGTCGGTGGTCGGCACATCGGGCACCATCGCAATACGGTTTTTCGCGGTGACAGCATAGACCTTGATCTGGCCGGCCTTCATCTGCGGACCGACAAAGCCGGCGTGTTGAGCATGACGTCGATCTGGCCGGCCAGCAAAGCGGCCGTCGAATCACCGGCGCCGCGATAGGGCACCATGGTGAGCGGGACACCGACCGCCTGCTGGAACAAGATGCCGCTGACGTGGCTGGGCGAGCTGACGCCGGAATTGCCCTCATTTGCCTTGTCGCCGTTGGCGCGCAGCCAGGCGATTAGTTTTTTGAGAGTGTTGGCCGGCATGGTCTTGCGGGCGACGATGAAAAACGGCTGCGTTGCGATCAGGCCGGTCGGTTCGAAATCTTTCATCAAATCATAGGGTAGCTTGCGCGTCCGCAGGGCGGCACCGGCCTCGGCCTCAGCATCGTGAAGCAGATCGTCGAGCGGCTTGACGGCGAGGTGACCTTTGCCGATGCGCCCGGCGGCGGCACGGTTTTTCACGTCGATTTGCCGTGCTGGCGGGGCGAGACCGGCGTGGTCTTCGATCCGGAAGCACAACTTGACGCTTTAAAACGAATCCGCCGTAAGTTTGGTCCCGAAACGGCAGCGGGACAGCGTGAGTCATTGCAAACGAACGTGCGCGCGGCGGAGCGGGGCTGAGCAGTTTCCAGTCCAGGCCCAATCCCTGTTTTCAGGCCGGGCCCTAGTCATCCCTGCAGCGCTGGCCTATCTTTCGTTTCGAAATGGCCTGTTCAAAGGCCACCGAAAACAGGGAGGACGTCATGCCCGCACTATTCCGGCGGTTCGCAACCACGCTCGCCGCGCTTCTGCTGTCGTCTGGCTTCGCGCTCGCGCAATCCAAGGTGACGATCGCCATCGGCGGCGCTTCGTGCCTGTGTTATTTGCCGACGATGCTCGCGGAGTCGCTCGGCGAGTTCAAAAAGGCGGGCGTTGAAGTCGACGTGGTGCAGTTCAAGGGCGGCTCGGAGTCGCTCAAGGCGGTGGTGGGCGGCAGCGCCGACGTCGCCTCCGGCTATTTCGATCACTGCGTCAATCTCGCCGCCAAGGGCCAGCACTTGCAGGCCTTCGTGGTCTATGACCGCTACCCCGGATTGGCGCTGGTGATTTCGCCCAAGCACGCGGCCGAGATCAAATCGGTCAAGGATCTCGCCAACAAGAAAGTCGGCGTCAGCGCGCCCGGCTCCTCGACCGATTTCTTCCTCAAATATTTGCTGAGCAAGAATGGCGTCGATCCGAACTCGGTCGGTGTCATCGGCGTCGGGCTCGGAGCTTCCGCCATCGCGGCCATGGAGCAGGGTCAGATCGATGCCGCCGTCATGCTCGATCCCGCGGTGACGCTGCTCAAAGGCAACAACCCCGACCTCAAGATCCTCAGCGACACCCGCACGCAGAAGGACACGCTCGCCGTGTTCGGCGGCGAATATCCCGGCGGTGCGCTTTATGCCAAGGCGGATTGGATCAAGGCGCACGAGAAGGAAGTACAGGGCATGGCCACGGCGATCGTCACCACGCTGAAATGGATTCACAGCCATTCGGCCGAGGAGATCGCCGATAAAATGCCGCCCGAACTAGTCGGCAAGGACAAGGCGCTCTACATCGCCGCGCTGAAGAATACGATTCCGATGTATTCGGAAACCGGCCGCATGGACCCGAAGGGCGCCGCCGCGGTGCTCGCCGTGTTCAGCCAGTCTTCGCCCGACGTGGCCAAGGCCCATATCGACCTGTCGAAGACCTACACCAACGAGTATGTCGACGCGGCCAACAAGAAGCCGGGAATGAAGTAAGTTCCCGGCGGCGCGCAAAATTCTAAAAGCGGCGACACGGCGGGGCATTTACCCGCCGTGTCTGTTATTGTCGGCG
>PMAF01000278.1 GCA_003152455.1 Hyphomicrobiales bacterium | reverse complement strand
CCGAGCAGAACGGCTGACATTGCTGTTTATAGTAGTCGGGCTGATGGGTGTTACGGTCTGTTTATATTCCTTCTGGTAATTATCAATGGCTCAGATAGATGGCGACCGCGCTCTACTGTCATGCCCGATTTGCGGGATGTCGACGACACTTGTGCGCATTGAGCCCAGGGTCGCGTCTTTTACTGAACTGCACACCTTTCGATGTTTCGCCTGTGGCGACGTGCGTGCAATCGAGCAGAAAAAGACCGGGGCGGTTCGAGCCGCTGCATGGCCGCGCCCGGGGCTGTTTCATTGAGGCCGCCTCTTTCATTTCAAACAGAGACACCATCAAATGGCGGTAGTCCTTCAGTTTGATTTCTTTCGACATAGTCGAATGCAGCGGGATCGGGCATAATCAAAACATGCCATTTTTCTACCTTGAACCGAAACACGGTGACACCAGCGATCCGAGTTGGGAGGCGTCCTATCTCAGAGAAGGATGCTGGACCGAGGCGGTGACGGAGGAACTTGCGCGCCGGCGGGTTGAAAATGCCACGCTAAAAATGCTGACCAGGAAGCGGCATGAGCCGATGAAGAGTTTTTCGCCTTGGATACAGCCCCATCTCACCGATTGCAGGCCGGATACGCCACCCCAAGATATTCCGGCAGGGAAAGTCCTGACCAAGAGCAGAAAAATATTTGATGTTTAGAGGCCCCACGGCCCGTGCAGCACTTCCAACCAGTCGATCATGAACAACGGCTAAGCGACTGTCCTATTATAAAGCGACCTGATCGGCGCATCGACGACGACGCCAATACTCGGCGCCGGCAGCATCCCATCCATTCCAGTATGCGGTATATAAGCCAAAACTTTTCGAGCGGCTGTAAGGGCAAGCATCTGTCGCGGGGTAATCATCGTGGCCCAGTTGGCTTGCATATTGACGTGCAAGTTCTTCAATCGTGAGCTTTGGCACGATGATCCCCTAATTTTCTCTGAGACGAAAGAGCCGCAACAGAACGAGTTGGACAGGCAGCATTATGGCGGGTGGAGTTCTAATCGTCAGCACGGTCCAGAGAAGAAAGACTTAAGAGCCTTGATGGCAGCGGCGCTACGATGAAATACACGTCACGGATTTTGGAAGGTTTGATGGCGCGGTGTGGCTTGGTTGAGCTGCAGGAGGGGATTGGTTGTCACGCCGTCTTTTTGGCCAGGAATCGTGCAAAGGCCTTTTTCCCCTCTTTGGCTGCCTTTGCCATCGTTTCATAAAAGACGGGCGAGCGTTCTACCGACGCCGACCGACCGGCACAATAAATTTCCCACCGCCAGGGCTTCGTAGGACTACCTCGTCTCTTCACGACGAACGAAAAATCGGCTCGGTCAAATTCTTCACTCATGCACCATAGATGGCGATGGTCGCCCTAGTTTTCAAATCGTGCCGCCACCTCAGGCCCGTTGATATGGGTCAGGCCGTTAGCACCATCGCCAGGCACGAGCAGACCCTCTTCCATGGCCGCTGATACGTAATCCGACACAATCCGGCCACCGATTCCGACGGAAGCTGGCAGATTGGGTTGAAGGGCGGTGGTTCTATTGCGCGGAGGAAGTGCGAGTGTGCAGGCATTTTGACGAATGCATTTGTAATCGTCGACCATGGTCAGCGAAGAAAGGGCTCAAGAGTCTATTCCCTTGGTGGGGCAGAAACGGCATTCCCTCGGAGCCGGCACGGTCAATCGAGCGACCACGGCCAGCGGGGTCAAGGCGCTTGGCCCGTGAGTGAAATCCACGTCACGGATTTTGGAAGGTTTGATGGCGCGGTGTGGCTTGGTTGAGCCGCCGATGTTGCACGGCATCGATATTCTCACCAACGCGGTTCGCGTGACGCTCGGCCCCAAGGGATGCTGGCGGCCGGTGGCTTTCCCGAGGAGGTCCCCGATCTCGTCGTCAAGGCATTGCAAATGGCTGGCGGTGCCCTAATGGCGGTGCGCGGCGAGTTGGCCGCGGGCGCCACGACTGCGGCTGATGCTGATATCAGGGGCCTCGTCGAACACGACGCCCTTCTGCCGGAGGCCCTCGTGATTCTCGACGCCACCCAGTCGACCGCGCCGCCCGACATCAATTCGCTGCTTTCCGCCGCCGGGCGCGTGCTTGCCGCCGTCGGCCGCAACGAGCCGCGGCTCGGAATATGATGCCGCCGTCATCACGATCTTATGCTAGAATGGTAGGCTGCAGGGCGTTTGCAAGACGATCGTTTCCGGGGACTCGCCGATATGAACGGCATCGGCGCGAGCCCTGTTTTTGCAGTCTTATTTTGAATGGTGGAAATTTGGCGCACCGGTCGGGATAAAGATGGGTACTCAGATTGCTGGAAAATTTCGAATTCACTAGCGCCGCACCATTACGTAAGAGTGATTCGCATAGTCTGAACGAGATCTTTGTGTACCGAAGGGTTTCCGTGACACTGAGGGGAAAGGCTTCCCTGTCGGGACGATGCGATGGTGAGTTTGGCAGATTTTATGCGAGTGTTCGAAAGGGTAACCGCGATTGCAACATTGAACCGCCAGCGTCACCTTTCGCCAG
>PMAF01000294.1 GCA_003152455.1 Hyphomicrobiales bacterium | reverse complement strand
GCTGGCGAAGCGACGGGCCTGCTATCGGATTTATGTACCAAATGTATGTTGAGGCTATAGAGCAGGGCCGCGTCAGCGATAGCACTCGGGCTGGGTGTCGCCGCCGATGAAATTTCCCGCCGTCAGATCGACCGGTGGGAAGGAGACGGCGTTGCGACCCTTGGTGAAAACGATGTGCGAGAGATCGAGCCCATCGCGGAAGGAATCGCACGACGCGTCGAGATACATCGACCAAGTTCTCCGGAATCTCTCCGTGAAGAATGTTGGATCGGATTTCTGGATCTCCGGCCAATGGACGGCAAAATTCTCACGCCAAGTTCTCATCGTACGCTCATAATGTGGCCAGAGGTTCTCGACCTCGACGAGCGTGAGACCGGCGCGGTCGAATGCGGTCAGCGTGTCGGGCAGGCTCGGCAAGTGCCCGCCAGGGAAGATGTATTTGAGCGTGAGCCGGTTCGTCATCTGTCGGAGCATGCGGGTCGTGGTCGAGACCACGCCGATGCCATCCTCCTTAAGCGCAGCGGCGATCGAATCGGCCCACAGACGATATTGCTTCAGGGGATAGCCGGCGTGTTCGTGAACGCCGATGGAAAGGAAACGGTCGAACGTTCTCGCTTCCTTGGCAATATCGCGAAGATCACCTTCGACGAGACGGATCCTATCGCCGACTCCGTGGCGCTCGAACCGCGCGCGCATGTAGTCGTTCTGGCGCGTGACGGGATTGTAGACGGTGACCTCGGCCCCGTAGCGCTTCGTCAGATAGATGGGCATGTAACCCCAACCAGCGCCGACCTCCAACACCTTCAGGCCCGGCTGCAGACGGAGCTTGCGTGCAATGTATTCGTAGCTATTGAACTTGGCCTGGTTCAGTGTCTCCGTTCCGGAGACCCACAGCCCTTCAGAGTAGCCGACAGTTTCGCCCAGCATATGCTCGAATAGAGCCGGAGGAGCCCCATAGTGAAACTCCGCATTGCGGATCGCGCGATCCCTGTCGCCATTGTCCTGTCGCCATTCCTGTAGCCATTGGAGGACCGCATTGAGCGGATTTTGGGCCATTCGAAGCCAAAACGAAGCCGGCGTGTACCCGCCCTTGTGACCGATCGTGGCCAGAGCGTTGATCGGATGGTCGCCTTCAATATCGACCTCCTCGTTCACGTAGCATTCGAGCACTCCCTCGTAGAAGAACAAGAGCGAGCGCCACTCCGCGGAGCTGCTGCGGAACCGGATGAGAATGTCTGCTTTGCTGCCAGCGCGGCTTTGATAAACAGATCCGTCCGAAAACTCGACGCGCAGCGTCGTCGGAGCATCATGACTGAGCTTCTGGATCAGGCTTCGCAGCATGCGCCGCACCATCATCGAGCCGCCCCCGTCTCGCGCTGTCATGCTGCGCTGCGTGAGTAAATGGACAAACCGGTTGTAACCCGCCTATGCCATAAGTGGCTACGCCAGCGATGCAAAATTGGTGCGCGTTTCGGTGATATCCCAGCAGACCTAATTTGGAGAGCTCCGATTGGCGCCACCGAACGGAACATATTTCCAACTTCGACGGTTGTAGCGTGAGCCGTAAATTGGAGTGCGCCGCCATGCGTACATTAAGCGCCGTCGTGTTAGTTGTCATGATGACCACAGCCCCGCTCCCAGCAATCGCTTATCCGAGCGATGAGTGTGGCCTGATCGTGTTGAAGTGCTTTCGCCATTGCTCGATGACGATCTGGACCTCTTTCAAGCTGTAGAAGATTTCGCCGTTCAGCAGCTATTCCCCGGCAAGTCGCAAGGGTGACTGCCGTTTGCCTTCCGCCACGAACAGACGCTGCTTTTCACGCGCGATGTAGTCCCGCGTCGTCGGCACCACCCCCTGCCGCTTGGTGAGCTGGATTTGGAACACCATCATATCCTGCTCGCGGAACGACATTTCCGACGCGGCAAGATAGAGTTCCCACATCCGCACAAAGCGGCGGTCATAAATGCGCTCGACTTCCTCGCGGTGGGCGAGGAAGCGCTCGCGCCATGCCTTCAGTGTCTCGGCGTAATGCAGGCGCAAGATTTCGATATCCGTGACCAGCAGGCTGGATCGTTCCACCGCCGACAGCACCTCAGAGAGCGAAGGGATATAGCCGCCAGGGAAGATGTATTTGGCGACCCACGCATTGGTGACGCTGGGCGCTTTCTATTTGCTGCGAGATTTCGACCACCTGGCGCTTGCCCTTAAAGCGCGGCAGTATCTCGACGAGGCGGTGCAGGAAGATATCGCCAGACACGAGAAGGAAGAAAAGAAACAGCACCGTCGTGAAGAAGCCGCTGGCAAAGTTTCGGGTTCCCGTGAATAGCTTCGACAGAAGAGTTGGGCCTTGCGCCGACGCGGTGGCAGTTGGAGATGGTTCGGCTTGTCCAAAATCTTCTACCTGCTGCAAAAATCGTTGCAGTGTATCGATGGGTTCTCGCATAAAACTCAGCCGCTCCTGAAGACGAGGTATGCCCTCCGGAAGCTTGGCTGCCCAGGTGCGGGCGGGGCTAGAAATGGCCGCGCCCAAGCCGACTATCGTTCCGAATAGCGCAAAGATCAGCAGGAGCGACGCGAGTATCCGCGGCACCCGGAACCGTTCAAATATGCGGAGGGCTGGCTGCAGCAAAAGCTTGAGTACAATAGCAAAGACAAATGGCAACACGATCTCGCTCGCGACGTAAGCTGCCCCTAGCACCGCAAGGCCGAATAGACCACCAAGGAATATGGCTTTCGGATCTGAGGGCAGCGGCAAGTCCCCCGGCACTTCTGCCGGTGACACGATCTCGGTCTTCTGATCGGTTGGTTCCATCATCGATACGGGGCCGGATCAAGAAAAAGACTTGTCTGGCAGTTCAAAGCTTGCCGAGCAAGTGCAGGATGTTGCCGGTTTGATCAGCACCATGGCGTTGGGACCTGCGGCCAAATTCTGTAAAGCCAGACCCAGAGGAGCCGGTCGGCTGAGAAGAGCCGAAGCTGGCCAGGACGTTGCCGCCGCGGGACAATCACCTGATGTCGCAGGGCGACGAGCTCAAGCTCCAGGGAGGCGCGGCTGCGAACACGGAACGAGAGCAGGGAAACGAGCGCGGAAAGAATTGTGACCATGCCCACGACAGTATGGCGATGGCACGAAAATCTCTAGGCTTTCTCGACCTTTCGGAGTTTTGAGCAAGCACACTGCTGAGTTTCGCCTTTTCTTCGCTCATTTGCCGTCCTCAATCCGTCGATTGAATGGCGCACTTCAGGAAATTACCCGCCACTATGTTCGACGTCTTTCCGCACCTTGTTAACAGCATCCGCGCTCGTAAGAGATGCGTGGTTGCCCCAGGCATTTCGGATGTAGTTCACGAGATCTGCAACTTCCTTGTCATTGAGCTTCCAATCGAATGCCGGCATCGCGAACCCGGTTGGCTTGCTGGGGGTCGCCGCCATCTTGGCGCCAGCAAGCACGATGTGAATCACCGTGTCGGGAACTGCGGCTTGAACAGCAGAACTCCCCTTGAGCGGTGGAAAAGCTTGTGCGAGGCCCTCGCCGTTCTCCATATGGCAGCCGGTACAATTATCGAAATAAAGTGTCCCGCCGCGAGATAGCGTCTGCTTGTTGATCTCGGTTGTTGTTGTGGCTTTGACTTTCCCGACGGGGAAATCTTTCAGATAGGCCGCAATGGAGTTCAAATCGGCATCGCTGAGATACTGGGTTGAGTTCTTTATGACTTCGGCCATCGGGCCGGCGGCGGCTGACTTGTCGTTCGCGCCGGTCTTGAGATACTCGACAATCTCGACTGCCGACCACCCGCCGAGCCCATCTCTCAGATTGCTTGTCAAGCTAGGTGCATACCAGTGCTCGCCAAAGTCGCCACCTTTTAGCTTTTCGCCGGTCTTTGACGCGCCCAACACGTTCGTCGCGGTGTGGCACGCACCGCAATGACCAAGACCTTCGACAAGGTAAGCGCCGCGATTCCACTGTTCAGACTTCGTCGGGTCCGCTTTAAAAGCGCCTTCATGGAAATACAGCTCATTCCATCCTGCCATCACTTCCCGAACATCTAGCGGCCAGGAAAGCTCAGTCGGTTTATTTTGCTGCCGTACGGGAGTAAGTGTATCGAGAAAAGCCTTGATCGCGTGTGCATCCTCGCGGCTCACCTTGGTGAACCAGGGATATGGGAACGCGGGATAAAGATGCTTTCCGTCGCGACGAATGCCGTCGTGCATCGCTTTGTAGAAATCCTGCTCCGACCAATTGCCGATGCCGGTTGCCGGATCTGGAGTGATGTTGGTGGAATAGATAACGCCAAAAGGCGTAGGCACAGCGAGCGCGCCCGCGTAGGGCTTGCCGCCCTGGTCGGTATGGCAAGACGCGCAATCGCCCGTATTGACCAGATAGCGTCCTCTCTCGATGGTCGTGTAAGTGGTGCCCTGCGCAGCCGCCGGAATGGCATTCGCGAGTGAGAGACCGAGCAACCCGGCGAGCCCGAACGCAAGCTTCGTTGCGCGCATGATTTCGTCCCTTTGCCTCAAGCCTGAACGAGCGGTCCAGGGTTCTTAAGGTACTTGGTCTTGATCGCATCCGCCGCCCAGTAAGCGAGTGCACCGACCGTGCCCGTCGGGTTGTAGCCATGGTTTTGCGGGAAGACCGAAGATCCCATCACAAACACATTGGACACGTCCCACGACTGCAGATAGCGGTTCACCACACTCGTTTTTGGATCTGAACCCATGGCGGCGCCGCCGGTATTGTGCGTCGTCTCATAAGGCAGGATCGAGTAATGGCCTTCGCGATAGTTGACTTTGACCGATCGCGGTTTCATCGCCTTGGCAATCAGCGCTGCCTTGTCCGTCTCGAACTTTGACATCTTGTATTCGTTATCATGGAAGTCGAAGGTCAACCGCAGCAACGGATTGCCATACACGTCGCGATACGTGGGATCGAGATCGAGGTAGGAGTCGCGATAACTCATCACGCTGCCATGGGTGGCGACCGAGACGCTTTTCAGATAATTTTCGTGCATCGACTTTTTCCAGCCGCCTCCCCATTTCGGGGTACCCTCGGGGGCGCCGTGCTGCTGCAGGATCGGCCGCCCCCCGGTCGTCCACAGCGCGATATAACCGCCGCCGATGAAACCAAGAGGTCCGTGATCGAAGTTGTCGCCGTTGAATTCGTCGATGGCCTGACCGAGCGCGCCGGCGCCCATGAACGGATTTACATCCTCGTCGAGGAACACGTCGACCGATGACGTTATCTGGTAGGCGTAGTTCCTTCCGGTTACGCCTTCGTTCGTTTTGGGGTTGTAAGGCTCGCCAATGCCGGAGAGCAGCAGCAGATGGGCATTGTGCTGGGCGAAGGCACACAGGATTACGAGTTCTGCCGGCTGTTCGAATTCGCGGCCTTGCACGTCGACATACGTGACGCCCGTGGCACGTTTGCCGGTGGAATCAAGATTGACGCGGGTAACGTCGCAGAGCGTTCGATAGGAGAAGTTGTCCTTCGGAAGCAGGGCGGGAAGGATCGTGGTCTGAGGCGAAGACTTCGAGTAGTTGCCGCAGGCGAACCATTCGCAAAAGCCGCAGTAGGTGCATTGGCCCATCTGCACCCCGTACGGGTTCTTATACGGCTGTGACGTATTCGCAGCAGCGCAAGGAAATGATTTTAAACCGACATCCTTGGCGGCCTTGTCGAAGAGCACGGTCGCGTAGCTGCGTTTGAGCGGTGGCAGCGGATACCCGCGGGCTCGCGGTCCCTCGAATGGGTTGCCACCGGTCTGGATCTTACCTTGGACATTGCCAGCCTGCCCGGAAATTCCGCAGAGATACTCAAACTTGTCGTAATAGGGCTCAAGGTCATCGTATGTGACACCCCAATCTTGGATCGTCATGTCTACTGGAATGAAGTTCTTGCCGTAACGCGCTTCGGTGTGACTGCGAATCGTGAAATCGGTGGGCAGGAAACGCCAGGTCTGGCCATTCCAATGAATGCCTGCGCCGCCTACGCCGGACGCCGGATTGAACGAGCCGAGGTGGCGCATCGGCAACGCTTCCTGGTCGAGCGAATTGCGAAAGGTGAGCGTCTCGCGCGCCAGGTCCTCGAATAGCCCGCCCCGGGCCGCGTATCTCAGTTCGTCCTGGATATGTGTGGTCGCGAAGTCTGGTACCGTGTCGCGGAACTTGCCGCGTTCAATCGCCAGGACTTGGAGCCCGGCGTCGGTGAGCTCCTTTGCGAGAATGGATGCCGTCCAACCAAAGCCGACCAGAACAACATCGACAGATTTGAGCTTCGTAGCCATGGCTCAACCTCTCCGCGTCGATGCGTTGCGGCCCATCAGCCCCACTGTGGGCTGCGTGTAGGGTTTGCCGTACTGTTCGATTTCGTTGACGTAATTGTAGCGCGGACCTGGGAATCCAATCAGCTTCCATCCAGCGAAATCGTGGTTGCCGCCATAGATCGGATCAGCGAAAAAGCCCTCGTTGGTATTCTGCCAGAGGATCGCGAAGAACTCCTTGGCAGGTGCGCCCGCGAGTTCGATCTCACCCTTTTCAAGGCCTTGAAGAACTTTGTCCTGATCGCCTGCGCCAAGCTCGGCAAAAGTCTTTTTATCGAACGTTCGCTGGCAATAATCGTCAATGCCCTGAATACCGACGCGATAGAGCTGAGCGGGCGTGAGCTTGAGCTGATAGCCTTGCTCCGGCGTCCCTTCCTTCCACGGGCCCTGCATGTACCAGGTCTCGGCGCGGCCGAAGGAGCCCGCGAGCTGCCGGTCGATGAAAAAAGTGACGCCGGCTTCCTTGGCACCCGGGCCCAGTTCATCGGCCGGAATGAGGCGGCTAACCGCCGCGTCAATAAAGGCAATTTCCGGCGCGGTGAAATAAGAGAAAGTCCGCGAGGCGACCGGCCGCGGAGCCAATGAGTCAACTCCAGCGGCATCCGCCCGCGGGCCGAACCAGGAAGCTATTGCCACCGATCCTGCACCGGCAGTTGTCCGAAGTACGTCTCTGCGTGTGTTTTTACTCATGGCCGGAACACCTTGGTCCGTATACGCGGTACTAAAGACGATCGTGCCTGCCGAGCGATTCAGCTTGGACGGACTCTGATCTCAGAGCTGCTACGACCGACTGCGTCGCCTAGAGGCAGGCTCGGAGAGCCGCACAGAATTGCGCCCTCGTCGCCACGGTCGGATAGTTATAAGCGCCACTTTCTGCCGGCGCTGGTCAAAATTGACCACATTGCAAATCTCTGTCGTGGGTTCCCAACTAAGTCCTTTACCCGCACCACCGCGCGAATCATGGCAACAACTGCTCGATGTGGCGGCTGTCCGTTCAAGCATTTCTCTTCGAAAAGCTCGCCAGATCAGAGAAATACCGCTAATCATTCGGTCAAGATTTAAGGTGGCGATAAATGCCTTCAGGTCAAAGGCAGTTCGCGACGTCAGCCAGCCCACGTCCGCAGACTCCTGCGTTCACCCAATTGTGAGACAGCTTGGTCTTTTTCCGCCGAGCTCGGAGAGCCATTTAGACTGCGGTCCGTCCATTAAGATATGGTGATTGAATTATCGTCGTTATCATCGCGCCGAGACAATAAGCTTAAGACCGCCTCGACATTTTAATGTAGAACTGTTTTGCTGTGTCTTTTGCGCCCAAGGGCAAGGTATATGATTACGTACTTTACAATTGGCCATTCCACTCACCTGATTGGTGAGTTCATTACGATGCTGTTGACTGAAAAAATTGAGATTGTTGTCGACGTTCGCACCATCCCTCGCTCTCGCACTAACCCCCAGTTTAACAGCGAGACGTTGCCGATAGTGCTTGCCCAACATGGTATCGGATACGTGCGCCTGGCTGAGCTAGGTGGACTGCGTGGGCGTCAGCCAAGTGTCAAACCATCGCCGAACACGTTCTGGCACAATCAGAGCTTCCGGAATTATGCGGATTATGCGCTGTCAGACAATTTTCACGCAGGACTGCAACACGTGAAGAGATTGGGCGAGTTAAGACGGTGCGTTATTATGTGTGCGGAATTGCTATGGTGGCGCTGCCATCGTCGCATAATTGCGGACTACCTCATTCTCAGCGGCGCGACGGTGATTCACATTATGGGCCAAGGAAAAACTATAGCCGCTCGAGCGACATCAGGAGTACATATGAAATCGGATGGAAAAATCGTTTATTTTGATCCTGATCAAAGGACCGTCGGGGCGAGCGCGAGCGCCGATAACCTTCACCGTCAAATTGAAAGATGGTTGAATGAAGGCGGCGCGGGAGGCGAAGACAATCCTGCGCCTATGTCGGCAAAGTCGATAAGCGAGATTGGCGACCCAACACAAACGACGACGAAAATCAGTTCAAAATTGCTCAGCTGTTGATGTGTGGTTCCTCATGCAAAACGACATTCAGCAATGATCTGTAAATTTCCAAGTGGCCGTTGTAAGCAATCAAGCCCAATTTTTTAAACTTATTCATAAAGAAGCTCACGCGCGAGCGGGTCGTCCCAATCATCTCCGCGAGCGTCTCTTGGCTTACCTTCGCGATAATCGGCTCTGGTTGGCCCTCCTTGCCAAAGTTCGCCAGCAATAGAAGGGCACGTGCCAAGCGTTTTTCGCTCGAATTGAACAGTTGATCGACCAAGTCCGCTTCAACCCGGACAGTGCGCGTCAAGAGATGCGCGAAGAAAAACTCGGAGAAGGCTGGCTCCTCATGGAGAACGCGGACCATCGTTCCCTTCTCTAGCCGCATGATCTCGCATTCTGTCATTGCCGCAGCCGTGGCGAGACGTAATGGCTGCCCCGTCAGGCATCCCTCTCCGCAGAACTCGTCAGGACCCAAAACCGCAACAATGGCTTCCTTCCCTTGCTCGGAAACGACAGTGAGCTTGACCTTGCCTTTTTGGATGTAGAACACCGCATCCGCAGGTTTGCCCTGCGCGAAGATCACTTCACGTTTAGGATAGCTGACTATGGTTCGGCCGCCATTCACGCTGGCGAGAAACACTTTCGGGTCAAATGAGACTTTTTTCGCTTTCTTTGCCATGAGCGACTCGTTCTGCTGTGCCCCTCGATCAGATTAGGCTGGCTTTGCTCATCATGCCAGTCCAATCCCGAACTTAATGCCATGGGGTCGTCCAAAGTGGTCTGTTTTGATCAGACAACTCCCAATCAAAGGAACAGGCTACACTATCACCGAAACAGCTTCGGGCCTCGGTGACTGAGAGACGCCCCTGCGCTCCCGCTCGTACTTTTCGGGAGGTCCCTATGAATGTCATTCCGATCCAAAACGTTGAGTTCGACGCCGCCGCGACCTTGGTTATGGGCGAGGCTTTCGACCATGCATGCGTGTCGCTCCACCGCTTCGGAACATTAATCACAGTGCGTGAACTGATCGCAAAGCGAATTATCGAAGCCGCCAAAAATGGCGAGCGCGATCCCGCCCGGCTCTGTGAGCAATCATTAATACCCTTTGGCACCGAAGATATGTCGATGCTGGTTGTTAGCGTAGGCCGCGATCGCCCCATCCGAGCCTATGCTTCGGTCACGCACGCAGCGTGATCCTAGAAGGCCCGGTTACTCCATTAGCCGGGCTCTCAGCTTTTGCCTTGCTCGCCTCCGTTAATGGCGAGAACCGTCCCGAGACGTCAACGCAAGACGTTCGGGCTCTCAATCCAACCTTTCAATCGGGACCCTTTTGAGCGCCCCGTTCGGGTTCCGAAGCATATCGGGCGAAAGGAAATCAAATGCGTACTCTCACCAAACCGCCGCCATCGTCGCGTTGCGACCAATGCGGTGGAGAGCTGCGGCTCAAGCTGATCGAGGCCGCCGACCGCGGACTTGGTCTGGAGTACGAGATTTTCGTCTGTGCAAACTGTGGTCAAGAGCAATCACTCACAGTGAGCCACGACCGCGAAACACCGCACACTAAGGTTGCCTAGCCAACGAATAAGTCGTCCGCTCCCTGCGTCTATGCCGAATCGAATTTTCGATACACACAAGCATGCAGCGGATTTTTAGTGAAATCGAGGTGCGGCCATCCTGCTGGCATTGAACTCGGAATGACCAAGCGACATCATCGGAATCTGCACGCCGGCGACAGGGCAAGCCGCAGACCAACTGTCAGGGCTGCGCCGGTAGGGTCATGCGCATCGCCAAGCTGGCCATGATCCAGATCGTGCCCGCCACCATGATGACCAATAACAGCGTCGAGAACAGGATCAGCTGCAGGTCTTCGCGCTTCTGCCAGAAGCCGATGTGCAGGAAGAAGCGGAAGTGGACGACCATCTGCACCAGCGCAAACGCGCCGATCACGCTCAGCAGCGACAAGCCCGGCATCGCGGCCCAATGCACCAGCGCGAAGGGCGCCAGCGTCAGCATCAGCGCCAGTGCGATTCCCCAGACATAGGAATGGAACTCCTTTTGCTCCTCGAGTTTGCGGGTTGCTGCATCCCCGCCGTCGCGCGTTTGTTCGATCATGTCAGCCCTGCCAGATAAACCACCGAAAAAATCGCAATCCAGACGATGTCCAGAAAGTGCCAGAACAGCGCGAGCCGCATAAGGCCGAGCTTGACCTGGGTGTCCACGCCGTACATCGCAATCTGGCCGACCAGGCAGATCAGCCAGATGCTGCCGCCCGTGACGTGAAGGCCATGGAGCGGCACCAGGTCGAAGAAGGCGGACAGGAAGCCGCTGCGGCTCGGTACCGCGCCTTTGGAGAACATCGATGCGAAGTCGTGAAGTTCAAAGCCGAGAAAGGCCACACCCAGCACCAGCGTCACCGCCAACCATCCGATTAGCCGCGCCGTGCCGTGCTTGTACTTGAGCGCCAGCGATGCCATGCCGAAAGTGAAGCTGCTGGCCAGTAGCAGTAGGGTTTCGATGAAGACGCTCTTGATGTCGTAAAGCTCGTGCGGCCCGGGACCGCCGGCGGTGGCGCCTACCGATGTCACGTAGGTGGCGAACACCATGCTGAAAAGAATGGCGTCGCTCATCAGGAAGACCCAGAAGCCGAACACCATGCCTTCGGCGGCATCGTGGTCCCGGCCGTGGGCGGAGCCTAGATTCAGGCCGGGATGCTTGATGGCCTCATAATTCATGCTGGAACCCCGGGAAGCGCCTGTTCGGCCAGCCCCTGATTGGCGGACTTGCGTTCATCCTCGCGTGATATGGCTTTTGCAGCGGCCACGGCGTCGAACCAGCGACGATGTTCCTGCCGCACCTGCTGCGCGGGGACGATGCGGTTGGTGTCACGCGCGAAGCCGTGCACGATCATCGTCACCACGGCAGCGGCGAAGAACAGAATCACCATCCACCAGATATGCCAGACCAGCCCGAACGCGAGGGCGAGGCCGATGGCACCCAGCACCGGTCCCATAGCGCTGTTCTTGGGCACCTCGATATCAGCATAGGTATCCGGCAGCTGATAGGCGTTGCCGGCCTCCTTGGCGATCGTGAACGCATCGCGTCCAGTGACCACTGGAATCACTGCAAAGTTGTATTCCGGCGGCGGTGCCGATACCGACCATTCCAGGCTGCGGCCATCCCACGGATCGCCCACGAACACGCGGTTCTCGTCACGGTGCTTGATCGAAACCCAAAGCTGAACGACCAGCGTGACCAGGGCCACGGTGAGCAGGATAGCGCCGAGGAAAGCCGCAATTTCCAGCGGCACGTAAGACGGCTCGTTGTAGGCGACGCTGCGGCGGGGCAGGCCCATCAGGCCGAGCGCGTAAAGCGGAAAGAACGCCAGCATGAAGCCGAAGATCCAACAAATCGCGGAAACCATGCCCAAGCGTTCATTGAGGCGAAAGCCGAACGCCTTGGGAAACCAGAAGTGGTATCCAGCAAGCAAGCCGAACAGCGCGCCGGGAATCGCCACGTTGTGGAAATGCGCCACCAGGAAAACGGTGTTGTGCACCTGATAGTCAATTGTGGGGTTGGCCAGCAGAATGCCGGTGATGCCGCCCAGCACGAACAGGTAGATGAAGCCGATCGAATAGATCAACGGTACGGTGAATCGCACGCGGCCGCGGAACATCGTCCACATCCAGTCATAGACCTTTACCCCGGTGGGAATACCTATCAACATGGAGGCGATACCGAAAACAGCATTGATATTGGCGTTCTGGCCCATCGTGAAAAAGTGATGCAGCCACACCCCGAAGGACAGGATCGCGATGGCCGTGGTTGCCATCACCATCGACCTGTAGCCGAACAGCGCCTTGCCCGAAAACGTCGAAATGACCTGTGAGTACACGCCGAACGACGGCAGGACCAGGATGTAGACCTCGGGATGACCGAACAGCCAGAAAAGGTTGACGAAATGCATCATGTTGCCGCCAAACTCATTGGTGAAATAGTGGAACCCCAGATACCGATCCAGCGCCAGCTGCGCCGTGGCGACGGTCAGCGGCGGCATCGCGAAGATCATAATGATGCTGGTGCATAGGGCAGTCCAGGTGAACAAGGGCATGTACATCAGCTTCATGCCGGGCGCGCGCTCCTTGTAGATGGTGACGGCGAAGTTGATGCCGCTGAGCGTCGATGCCAGCGAAGCCAGCGTGAGGGCCCAGATCCAGTAGTCCGGTCCCACACCGGGGCTGAAGCTTGCTTCGGTGTACGGCGGGTAACCGAACCAGCCGCCGGTCGAGAACTTGCCGATGCACAGCGAGATCATCACCAGCGCGGCGCCGGCCGCCGTCAGCCCGAGGCTGATGGAATTGAGTACGGGGAAAGAGACATCACGCGCGCCGATCTGCAGCGGCATCGCGTAGTTGATGACACCGGTGAGAAACGGCATGGCCACGAAGAAAATCATGATCGTGCCGTGAGTACTGAACAGCTGCGCAAAATGCTCGGGCGACAGGAAGCCTCCGCCGAGGCCGAAAGCTTGCTGCGAGCGCATCAGCGCCGCCTCGATCAGCGCCCGTGTCAGCATCACGAAGGCCAGCACCACGTACATGATGCCGATCTTCTTGTGGTCGGGGCTGGTCAGCCACTCCGACCACAGCACGCCCCATTTCCGATATTTGGTGATCAGGGCAACGGCGATGATCGCACCGATCACCACCATCGAGGCCGCCCCGGTGGCGATGACGCCGTTGATCACGTTCCCTTCGGTGGGATCGTGCAGCATTTGCCAGAACGGCAGCGATTCCGGACTCATCCGCCCCAGTGGCTGCTGCAAGATATCGGAAAGATTCATTGCACTTTCTCCGTCGCAGGTGCGGCGGGTTTCCGTGCCGCGGGAGCCGCGGTGTTGGCGGGTTCCTGCGGGGCCTTCGCCGGCGCGACCATTGTGCCGCCCATGGTGGCCATGACCACCGCGGGAAACAACGCCGCTGTCGCGCCGCTGAAGTAGAAGTTGCCATCTGGCGACCTGGGTTGGGATAGCGCGGCGTTCAACTCGGCCCGGGTGCTGCGTTGCGAGATGACTTTCAAAATCTGCTCATTCAACGCAATGCCGCTCGAGCGGACCTCGCTGGCCCATGCGTCGAACCCCTCGGGCGTCATCGCGACCGCGGTGAACCGCTGCTGGTGAAAGCCGTTGCCGTTGTACATGTTGTTCTCGCCCAGGGACCGCCCGGGCCTGTCGGCCTGCAGATGAAGCTGAGTCACCATGCCGCCCATGGCGTAGATCTGGCTGCCCAGCGCAGGTATGTGCAACGACTGCATCACGGTGGCCGAGGTCAGCTGCATGGCCACCGGCCGGCCCGCGGGCAGGGCAAACACGCCGATGCTGGCGATACCCTGGTCGGGATAGATGAACAGCCATTTCCAGTCGTAGCCGATGACCTGCACGCGCAGAGCGGGTTGGTCGGAGGCCAGCGGCTTGTATGGATCGAGCGCGTGCGTGTCGCGCCAGACGATGATCGCCAACAGCACCACGATCACCACCGGACCGGCCCAGGAAGCGATTTCCAAGGGTCCGTAAAAATTCCAATTGGGCGTGTAGCGCGACGACTTGGCCCCGTACCGGTAACGCCAGAGGATCCAGGGGGTGATCGCAAACACCGGGATGGCGACAAACACCACCAGCACTGCCAGCGCTTCAACAAAATGCCAGCGCTGGGCCGACGCCACCGGACCCTGCGGATCGAGAAAGCTCAGATGGGTGTCGCCGCTGCAACCAGCGAGCAGCAGCGCGGCGACACAGGCCAATGAAGCTCTTCTCGCTGGGACCGGCTCGACCCGCGACGACGGCTTTCGCAAGTTGTTGTGCTCTGTATGCATCAATCGCTGCATTTTCTTCAGGGGACTGCAATCTGCGTTCGATAAGAAGCGGTTCGTTTTCATACACACATACTGGAAGTGACCTATAGTATTCAACCGGGATTCTCCAGATGACCCCCGAACCGGCGTGAATTCTCGCGTTTTCAGTCACGCTTACCTATAAGTGAGCGCTTTTGCTCAGACGCGGCAGTGAGAATGCGTTGAATTGACAAAGTGGACACTTATACCATGTCCCGTTGATCAAAACTCGTGCGCCCATTGGCGCAATCCGATGGACATGATCCGCCAGGGCTGGTCGACGAGCTTGTTCCATGCCTCGCAGCAGTGATCGACGAGATCGTCATAAGATTTGAAGACGCGGTTGGAGAGCCAGTTGTCGCGCATGAATTGCCAGACATTTTCCACTGGGTTGAGTTCGGGGCATTTCGGCGGCAGGGCG
>PMAF01000077.1 GCA_003152455.1 Hyphomicrobiales bacterium | reverse complement strand
GAGCAAGGCGACGGACTTCGACCCCTCACAGTTTGTGGATCACTATGAGGAAGCCGTCGTCGCTATGCTCAAGAAAAAGCAGGCCGGCTTGCCGGTATCGCGGGAGCATGCCACGCCGCGGCCGCAGAATGCTGTGAACCTGATGGAGGCGCTCCGCCGCAGCATAGCCCAGGAAAAAGCCGCATCCATTCCGCCGAAGAAAGGGCGCAAGCGGATTGAGGGACAGGGCGAGATGCTGCTTCCCATTGCAGGTAAGAAGGGCAGGAAGCCACAGCGAAGCCAACCGAGCGAGCAAGCGCTCGTCAGGAGAATGCGGGTTAACTCCGTGCGGACATTTCTAAGACTCGGCAGCGACGTCGATCGGAGTGATGCCGTGAGCAACGATCGGAACAAAACCTCTACCCCTCGGGCGGCGGATGACACCGCACCGATCCTGGTGCCTGACGGCGCCGGCATTTGGACGTTCGGTGACCATCTGAGACATCTCGCCGGGCATGCCGGCACTATTCCCCTCGCGCTTGACGAATACGGCCGCTGCCTTGTCTGCATACGCCGTGGCTTCTTTACGCCGAACTAACGCGGCCCCACTGTCGGTGCTGAGGAATTTCGCGATCGTTGTCGATGACCCCGTACCTGAGGCCGCCTTCTTCGCCTTTGCGCACGCCGCCGCGAGTTCGATGGCTTCCCGTCGCTTCTCCGGAGAGCAACCAGCCGGACCAATTCAGCAAGGCCGAAATCGAGGCGACGTGGCGAGCGTTGCGGCGCAACGCGAAGCTCGACATGAGGCGCGCGCTTCATCGCGAAGCGTAGCGCCTTCTTGACGCTGCCGCCAATTAGGGAAGCGGTGCGTCGTCTTTGATGAAGGCACCATGGTCGTCAAACAGGAACGTTGCTCGTGCTCCGACGACCATCGCCTCAAATTCTTCGTCGGTCCATCGGTATGACTTCACCTTGCCGAACATATCGCGGAAGGCATAGTGCATGAGGAACGGCATGTTGCTTTTGAAGCTTTCAGATACGCAAGGCGGAATGTTCGATGAAGCGTCCGAAGCCGATATGGGTTTGCATTTCGCCAAGGTCGGCGACGAACTATTCGACGCTGTTGCCCTGCCGCAGCGACTATGCAGCTTGATCAGGTTTTCGGCTTGGCCGCGCGCGCAATACAGGCTGTCGTAGATCCACTCCGCCGAGCCGACATCGAGGCTCGTGACGACGAAACGGATGTCGAGGCCGAGCATCGTCGCCTCGATACGGGCGACGACGCGCCGTTCGCGTTCCCAGGACTTTGCCTTGTGGCGCGTCTCGGCATAGCCGCGCAGAACGGGCAAGTTCTCGATGGCGCGTCGCGTGCGGATATCGTCGGCGACCTCGTCGACTTTTCTGGCGAGCGGCTTGGTGCCAGACAGGCCGAAGATGTAGTCGATGCCGTTGTTCTCGCACCACGTCATCGCCTCCGGCCGAGCATAGTGCCCGTCGCCACGGAACGTAATTCGCGTCTTGTGCCACCGCGTCCGGATATGCCGTACCAGGCGGCGCAGATGGGCACGCACCTCGACGCCGCTCGGCGTCTTGCCGGGCCGCAGGACGACCGCCACGGGCCGGCTCTTCTCCGTGTCGTAGACGTGGATCGGCAGGAAGCAGCGCTCGTCATAATGAGCGTTGAACAGCGAGAGCTGCTGGTGGCCGTGGACGACATCGCAGGTATCGTCGATGTCGAGCGTGACGGATGCCGGCTCGCGCGGGTAGCTATCCATCCATGCGTCGACCAAAGTGTAGGTCAGTCGGATCACGTCGCGCAGGCGCGGAGCATTCTCCAAGCGCGACAGGGTCGGCTGGGAACACAGATCACGGCCGGTGTCCGGCAGCCGTCCGCAGGCCAGCTTGAATGCGGGATCAGACCGCAGATGATCGAGGTCGTCGGCGTCCTCGTAGCCGCAGCAGATCGCGAACATGCGAGCGCGGAACATATCGACAAGGCCGTGCACGACCCGCGTCGGGTCGCGCCGATCCGGGAACACCCGGGCCAACTTGTCGGCAAGCCGAGACGCCGCTCGGCCATCGCGAGAAGCATCACGCCCCCGTTCGAGGTCAGGCGACCGCCGTCGAAGGCAGCTGTGATTTTTTTGGCGTGAACGGCTGGAAACGAGAATGGCAGAATCGTATTGTCGGTCATGGCGGGTGTGGCGTTCGCGGTTGAGGGCGATGGGGTTGGCTTCAGCAACCGAATCCTACGCCGCATCAGCGCTTTACACCACGCTCGCCAGCCTCTCAGACGTCGTCTGGCGAATAAGACGGGCTAGAGGCCGTTCGCCCACCGGACCCGAATATCCTCCGGTTTATTTTGGAGTTGCACCATCCCGACGAGTGGGGCAAGCATCGGAAGATCGACGTTCCTCACAAGAGTGGCGTACTTGTCGTCGGCTACATTGCTAACAAGCCCGAATACAGTACGGCGGCAAGCGTCAAAGCGAGGAAGTGGAAGTGTTCGAGGAGGATTCGGTAGGCAAAACCAAGCTTCCTCGCGAATTTCCGAGCGACACTATCGGGTCGGCGCTCAAACGCTGCCGTGAGACCTTCCAACACCTCTGCAATACACGCGAATAACAACTCGATGGAGGTTAGATCTGATCCAATTGAATCCGCAAAATCACACTTCTTCGATACTAGCAGCTGGAGTGAATTTTGTGACGTCACCGATAGTACTCGACGCGGTTG
>PMAF01000268.1 GCA_003152455.1 Hyphomicrobiales bacterium | reverse complement strand
CTCATCTTCGACGGTTAAGGTCGCGGAACTAGGTAAAGTCCACGTTAACCGCACGCCGAAGGCCTGCTTTTAGCCGACCGCGGCTGACGAAATCAAGCGCGCAGCGCGGCAATAGGTCAACATTATTGCCTGATCGCAAAAGAGAAAGCATGACCGCGGACACCGGCGACCTCACCCGCCACGCGCTGCTCCGATCCGTCCTGTCGGTGCTGTTCATAGCCGTTCTGCTATTCGCGCCGGCCGGCACGCTGAATTACTGGCAGGCTTGGCTCTATGGCTTCGTCTTTGTCGCCGGGACGGCGGCGCTCTCCGTCTACTTCCTTAAACACGATCCAGAGCTGGTCAGACGACGCATGAATGTCGGCCCTAAGGCCGAAACAGAGCCTGCGCAAAAAATCATCATGTTTCTGGTTTTCAGCGGGTTCCTGCTACTGATGGTCGTCCCCGGCTTCGACCACCGCTGGCACTTGTCCGACGTACCCGTGTGGCTCGTGCTCCTCGCCAATGCTATGGTCGCCCTGAGCTTCGCCGCCTTTTTCATCGTCATGAAGCAGAACAGCTACGCCGCATCTACCATCACGGTTGAGCCGAACCAGCCGGTCGTCTCGACCGGGCTGTATGGAATTGTCCGCCATCCGATGTATTCGGGCGGCCTGCTGCTGGTGGTTTTCGCTCCGCTATCGCTCGGCTCGTACTGGGGTTTGCTCGTCGCGGCTGCGATCATGCCGGCGCTGATCTGGCGGCTGCTCGACGAAGAGCGCTTTTTGAAGCTCAACTTGCCAGGTTACACGAACTATTGCCGAACGACACGCTACCGTCTTATTCCGTTTCTTTGGTGATGCGAGCTACTTCTCCGCCTTCAGCGCCTTTGCCGCCTTTTTCAACTCCTTGAGCGCGTTGCCCTCGACCTTCGGATACGCGAGGTCGAGCCCTTGCAATTCCTGCACCAATGCCCCTGCCACCACCATGCGCGCGAACCATTTGTTGTCGGCCGGCACCACACACCAGGGCGCTTCCGGCGTACTAGTTTTCCGGATCATTTCCTCGTAGGCGGCCATATATTGATCCCAAAGTTTGCGCTCGATGACGTCGCCCATAGAAAACTTCCAACGCTTGCCCGGCTCGTCGATGCGGTCGAGAAATCGCTTGCGCTGCTCGTCCTTCGATACATTCAGGAAGAACTTCAGGATCAGCGTGCCGTTGCGAGCGAGATGACGCTCGAAGGCCCGGATATCATCGAAACGCTGCTGCCAGATGTCCTTGTCGACGAGCTGCTTCGGAAGCTTCTGGCGCTCCAGCAATTCCTTATGCACGCGCACCGTCAGCACCTCCTCGTAGTGCGAGCGGTTGAAAATACCGATGCGTCCATTGGTCGGCAGCCGCTGCGCTACCCGCCAAAGAAAATCATGCTGCAATTCCTCCGCGCTCGGCTGCTTGAAGGAATGCACCTCGCAGCCTTGCGGATTGATGCCGCTCATCACATGCTTGATGATGCTGTCCTTGCCGGCGGCGTCCATCGCCTGCAGCACGATCAGCACCGACCAGCGGCCGTCGGCGTAAAGCCGCTGCTGCAATTCGGCGAGCTGCTCGATACCGCCGGCCAGCATCGCCTGAGCTTCTTGCTTGTCGACGGTAAGTCCGCAACACTCGGCGGGATCGTGCCTGGACAAACGGAATTTGTCGGGCTTATCGATACGAAAGCGTTTGGCGATGCTGTAAAGTTTCATGGCCGCAAAGCCTATCGCAAGGCGAACCGCGGCGCCAGGAACGCGGTGACGAAACGCCGCATCGCCGGATCGAAATCGGCGGGGCTACGCACAATAAGGATATCCGAAAGCTCCGGCTGCCGCTCGTGCGCGATATGATGAAGCATGCGCGCGCGCAGAGCCTCGGCGCCCTCGCGGCTGTGCAACACTTTGATATGGGCGATCAGCGGCAGGTCGAACACGGTGGTCCATCCCGGCTCGGCGGCGAATTCGCTTATGTCGAGCCCGGTTTCCTCCTTGAGCTCCCGCCTTATGCTGAGATCGAGATCAACGCGCCCGCCAGCAACGTCGTCGAGATCGGGCGTGCCGCAGGGAAAATAGATGTGGCCGGCATTGGCGGTGTGCGGCCCCATGACGCCGAGCAGAAACGCACCGTCGGCGGCAAGAATCGCCGCCGCGCCGAAGCAATCATAGACCGCCGCCTCCGGGCCGCCCCAATGGCGCCAGGCGGCAAAGCTCGCATAGTCGACTTCAAGATAGCGCCCGCGAAAAACGCCGTCCGCCAATGCATATTCGTGCATCAGCAGCACGCGACCGTTCCACAAAGCCGGCTTCTCGCGCCGCTGCGCGGCGAACCAGGCATCGATTTCGGCGCACCGCTCGGCCGCAAAGGCCCAGGGCTTGCGCGCGAAAGCAAGCTGCAACCGATCCACGTGGACGACGGATACCGCCTCGCTCATGGCCACACCGTCATAGTTCTTGCGCCTCGAACACCCGGCTCGGCTCGACAATCTCCTGCTGCGCCGCGACGATCTGGATCTCCGGGGCACCCACTTCCGCCGTTTTCATCAGCACCCCGAAGATCGCCGAAGCCGCCTTCGACAGCGCCTCATTTATCTTTCCGACCCGCAGGTAGTGCGCAAAGAACAGCGCGGCAATGGCGTCGCCTGCCCCGTTCACCACCAAATTCAACTTCGGAGTACGTAACCGAAAGCGACCAGTCTCGTCGGAGGCGAGCAGGTCGATGGCGCCCTCCGGCGTGTCATCGACATGCAGCGAGGTGACCAGCACGGCGCGCGGCCCCAGTCCATGCACGGCTTTGACCGCCGCCAGCGCATCAGCAAGCGTCCGGCTCTCGCAGCCGGCGAGATAATCCAGCTCGAATTGGTTGGGCGTAATGATATCGGCAGCCGGCACCGCCTTCTCTTTCATGAATTGCGGTATGCCCTCGCGCACGAAGATGCCGCGGCCGACATCGCCGATCACCGGGTCGCAGCAATAACGCGCCGCCGGATTGGCGCGCCGGACGGTTGCCACCGCGTCGAGGATGGCGGCGCCGATATCGGCCCCGCCCATATAGCCCGACAGCACGCCGTCGCATTCGCCGAGCACGCCGCGCTGCTCGATGCCGCCGACCATGTCGCGGATCAGGCCGGCGTCGAACACCGGGCCCTGCCATTTGCCATAGCCGGTGTGGTTGGAGAACTGCACGGTGTTGATCGCCCAGACCTCGGCGCCGAGGCGCTGCAGGGGGAACATCGCGCTGGCATTGCCGACATGGCCGTAGGCGACCCAGGACTGGATGGAGAGGATGTTCATCCAGCCGGCGGCGCGATCAGCGGTGTTGCTGGCTCTGCGCCGTGCGGGTCATCGGCTGCTTGGTCGGCGTCGTGCAGACCACCAGGGTGATCGGCTGGTCGAATTCGCGGTCCGCGGCGAAGCTGGAGACGGTGGCGCCCTGCGGCAGCGCCAGCACGGCGTCGAACAGGCTGACACTCTGTTTGCAGAACAACGTCCCCAGTTTGATGCCGGCTTCCGACTGCGTGTTCGCCAGGCTGG
>PMAF01000134.1 GCA_003152455.1 Hyphomicrobiales bacterium | reverse complement strand
GACACGATCGAGATCAGACCGCCATATCGCAAGATTGCAGCCGCGCGCACCCCGCCAGGCGCGTTGCCGCAGCCGGCGCAGCGGTCCGAGCGGGAGTCGCACCAGCGTCGACAGCCGATTGACGCCGCCGCGCAGGCGTTCCGCCAGCCACCGGGAAAAACTCCAGTTCTCCGGCGTCAGCTTTTCGTCAAGCACTCTGCGGGTCAGCGCCGGCGACAGCAGCGCGCGGTTGCCGGCGACAAACCACCCGGGTTCGGCCATGCGGCGATGGGTGGCGACGAAATCCTGCCGAACGATGCAGTCGCCGTCCAGAAAGATACAGTAGGTGCCGCACGCCGCTAGGATCGCGTGGTTGCGGATTTCCGCGGCGCGGAACCCGTGCTGCTCCTGCCAGACACGGTCGAGACGCCGGCCGACCGTCCCCTTCCAGGCCTCGATCACCGCGCTGGTTGGCTCACCCGACCCGTCGTCAGCCAGAATGACTTCGAAATCCTGGTCGGTTTGCTGCGCAAGCGAGCGCAACACCGCATCGAGCGCATCTTCGCGGTTGTAGATGGCCACAATGACGGAAATTAATTCATTCAAGGAAGCGCCTCGCATCGAACACCGATGGCATGCCGATTTGCTTGGCCGCCGGCGCATAAATCCACCATGGCACATTTTCACAAATCACGGAATTTGGCCTTTCGCAAGGCTGCCCGAGCCAGATCGCCGGTGAGCACTTTGTCGGCTCGCAGTGCATTTCTCCGGCCGTGGCGAGCGGGCTCGCGCAGGAGCTGGATGTCGAACCGCGAGGCGCTGGCGCGCGTTGACGGCGCGCCGGCCGAATGGTTCTAACCATCTGCACTTTTCGAGCAGGAATTCGCTGACCCATTCGCGCCGGCAGTGTTAACTTGGCGCGCGCTCCTTGAGCCCCCGACGCGACGGCCATCCGACCATGCAGAAGCTATCGGCCTACATTCTGACCTACAACGAGGCGGCCAAGATCGAGGCCGCCGTCGCCAGCGTGCTGTGGGCCGACGAGGTGGTGGTGGTGGACTCCTTTAGCACCGACCGCACCGCCGAGATCGCGGCGTCGCTCGGCGCGCGCGTGGTGGAAGTGCCGTTCGAAGGCTTCGGCGCGCTGCGCAACCGCGCCCTCGAGGCCTGCAAAGTGGCAATTCCCCTTCCGTAACCTGGAAGAGCTCATCAAGAAGATGAATCGCTATTCCTCACTCGGCGCGCCGAAGCTCGCGGGCAAACGCGTGTCGATGGCGGGCGCGCTCGGCCACGGCCTCTGGTCGTTCATCAAGCACTACATCTTCAAGCTCGGCTTCATCGACGGCTGGGCCGGCTTCGTCATCGCGATGGGAAATTTCGAAGGCACGTTCTACCGTTACGCCAAACGCTATGAAGAAGCGCAAGGCTGGCAGCCGCCCGAAAGCAAGCCGCTCCGAAAACCCGACCCCTAGCGGCCGTTGCGCGAGCGCTCAACCATGCTTGTGGTCGAATGGCCGGGCACGATATCGATCAGGACCACCTCGCCGCCCAGCGCCTCGACGATCTCGCGGCCGACCACCTGCTCGCACGTGTAGTCGCCGCCTTTGACCAGAACCGTCGGCTTTACGCGCGCGATTAGCTTTTCCGGGGTGTCCTCGTCGAACACGACGACGAGATCGACGGCTTCGAGCGCGGCCAGCACCTCGGCGCGCGCCGTGACCGGCTGCACCGGCCGGCCCTCGCCTTTGAGCCGCGTAACCGAGGCGTCGCCGTTCAATCCCACCACCAGGCGGTCGCAGGCCGCGCGCGCGCCGGCCAGCAGCTTGACGTGACCGGGATGCAGCAGATCGAAGCAGCCATTGGTGAAGCCGACCCGCAAGCCCTGCCGCCGCCATTCGGCGAGATGGTCCTCGAGCAGGGCCCAGTCGAACACGATCTTCTCCTCGGGCGCCAGCGTAGCCGCCGGCAGAATGCGTGAGCGCAGTTCGGCCACCGAGAGCGTCGCGGTGCCGCGTTTGCCGACAACCACCGCGGCGGCGGCATTGGCTGCGCGCATGGCGGATTCGAAATCCGCCTGCATCGCGAGCATGGCGGCCACCACTGCCACCACGGTGTCGCCGGCGCCGGAGACGTCGCGCACACGCACCGGATAGGCTGGAACGTGGATCGGCGCGCCCTCGCCCACCAGCGTCATGCCGGCCTCGCTGCGCGTCACCAGAACCGCTTGCGTTCCCAGCGCACGGCCGAGTTCGACCGCCGCCGCCACGACCTGATCGTCGGTCTTCGCCGCGCTGTGGGTCGCATCGGCAAGTTCCTGCCGGTTCGGCGTGATCACGGTGGCGCCGCGATAGATGCCGTAGTCGCGGCCCTTCGGATCGACCACCACAGGTTTTTTGAGCTTATTGGCGGCATCGATGACCACGCGGATGACGCGCGGGGTCAACGCGCCCTTGGCGTAATCCGACAGCACCACCGCGCCTACCCGCGGCATCGCCTCGATGACGTGGCCGATCAGCGCGTTCTCGTTCGCCGCGTCGACTGACGAGGCCATTTCCCAATCGGCGCGCAACATATGGGTGGAGTGGTGCTCCGAGACGAAGCGGACCTTGCGGGTGGTCTGCCGCGCGGGATCGACCACCAGGTGGAATTCGATCAGCGGATGCGTCGTGAGCGCTTCGCGCAGCGCACGGCCGGCATCGTCGTCGCCGACGACGCCGACGAAAACGCAGCGCGTGCCAAGCGCGGCCAGGTTGCGCGCCACATTGCCGGCGCCGCCGATCATCATTTCGATGCGCTTAACCGCGATCACCGGCGTCGGCGCTTCCGGCGAGATGCGCGTGACCTCGCCGTAGACGAACTCGTCCAGCATCAGATCGCCGACGCAGAGCACGGTCTGCTCGGTCAGGTCGGCGAGATGTTTATCGAAATCGAACATGTCTTATTCCTGGCGCAGGATCTTATCCGAAAACCGGTTCCCATCCACGGATCAAGTCCGAGGACAAGCTTTTCGGGATCATGCGCTAGCGATACCTGTCTTCGCGGTCGAGATAGCCGGTGACGTATTGGCCGACGGCCGCTTCGAGCGGGGTGAAGCCGGCGTTATAGCCGGCACGGCGCAGGTTCTCGACACTGCCTTGCGTGAAATACTGATATTGCCCGCGGATCGCGTCCGGCATCTCGATATATTCGATATTGGCCGGCCGCCCGAGCGCCTTGAACATGGCGCCGATCATGTCGCGGAAGCTTTCGGCGTTGCCGGTGCCGACATTGAAAATGCCGCTCACCGCCGGCGCGTCGAGCAGCCAGCGCAGCACCGCAATGGCGTCGTCCACATAGATGAAGTCGCGGCGCTGATCGCCGTCCTCGATGCCGTCGCGGTGCGATTTGAACAGCCGCACCGGCTTTCCCGCTTTGGCCTGGTCGAACACCTTCGCCAGCACGCTCGCCATGTGACCTTTATGATATTCGTTCGGACCGTAGACGTTGAAGAATTTCAAGCCGACCCAGTGCGGCGGCAGCTTTTCTTTCTTGACGTAGCGATCGACCACGGCAAGATCGAACAGGTGCTTGCTCCAGCCGTACAGATTCATCGGGCGCAGTTTGCGCAATGCATCGAGCGACCCGTCATCGTCGAAGCCTTGGCTGCCGTCGCCATAGGTCGCCGCCGACGAGGCATAGATAAAGGGCGTGCGGGTGGCCGTGCACCAGTCGAGCAGGCGCAGCGACAGCCGGAAATTATTCTCCATCACCAGGTCGCCGTCGGTGGCGGTGGTGTCGGAAATGGCGCCCATATGGATGACAGCGTCGAGCTTGCGGCCGTCGAGCCACGCCATCAATTCGGCCGGCGGCACCAGATCGGCCACCTGGCGCTTGGCCAGGTTGCGCCACTTGGCGTCGTCCTGGCCGAGCAGGTCGTTGACCACGATATCGCTCGCGCCCGCCTCGTTGAGGCTAGCCACCACGTTCGACCCGATGAACCCGGCCCCGCCGGTGACCAAAAACATGCGTTGCCTCGTGGCCTCTCGGCGCTCTCGTTTGCGCATGATCCGGTCCGAAAACCGGTACCATCCCCGATCAAGTCGTGGACAAGCATTTCGGGATCATGCGCCGGGCAAACCTTTGCCCCAGTCCGGGGACGGGCGCAATGTTAGGCCGCATTCGGCCGCAAATGGCTCTGGAAACGGTAAAAATCGCGGCTGGACAGGCTTAGGCCCAGCAGGCTAACGCCTGTCCGGGCCGGCCGAAACGGACGCACGGGGGCTGCGGCGGCAGACGAATGAGCCAAGAACCAACCCGGCCGCCAGGCCCGATCGTGATCGTCCCCTATGTCTGGATCGGGGACTTCGTGCGCTGCCACTCGGTGGTGAAATTGCTGCGCGCCCAGGCGCCCGAGCGGCCCGTCGATATCGTCAGCAGCACGCTGTGCGCACCGCTGGCCGAATACATGCCGGGCATCCGGCAGGCGATCGTGATCGACCTGCCGCGACGGCGGCTCGGCCTTCCGCTGCAACGGCAATTGACGAGCCGGCTGCGGGGAAAAAATTACGCGCAGGCGCTGGTCATGTCGCGCAAATGGAAAGCGGCGCTGGCGCCGTTCCTCGCCGGCATCCCACTGCGCACCGGCTTTGCCGGCGAAGCCCGCTTCGGCCTCATCAACGACATGCGCTTCAGCGAACGCAAGCTGCCGCGCATGATCGATCAGATGGGCGCGCTGGCGTTACCAAAGGGCGCGCGCTTGCCGGCCGAATGGCCGCTGCCCGAATTGAAAGTGCCGGCGGACGAAGTCGCGCGATGGCGCGCGCAGCGCGGGCTTACAGCTGAAGGGAGTCCCATCGTCACGCTCTCGCCCGGCGCGGTCGGCGCCGGCAAGGCATGGCCGCCCGGACACTATGCGGCGCTCGCGCGCGCACTGACCGAAGATGGCGCATCGGTCTGGGTGCTGGGCGGTCCGGACGAAACGGCGATCGCAAAACAAATCGCCGGCGCCGCCGGAAGCCACGTGCACGACCTGACGAGTGCCGACCTGCGCAATGCCATTCTCGCGCTGGCAGCCGCCGACATTTCCGTCACCAACGATTCCGGACTGATGCATGTCGCCGCCGCGATCGGCACGCCCACGATCGCCATCTTCGGGCCGACCAGCCCGTGGCACTGGAAGCCGCTCAACCCGATTGCCGCCATCCTCGAGCCGCCCGGCGACGAGCCGGCGCGAGAGCGCGCACGCAGCGAGGGCAACGACGCGGTGCGCCACCGCCGCACCGCCGATGTCGCGGTCGAGACCGTGCTGGCGGCCGTGCGCGAAATACTTCGGAAAGGCCGGTAATGCGCGCCCGGCGCGGCGTTAAGGTTTGAGACGCCTCAAAGCCTGACGCGCCGCCTATTCCGTGCTATCAAACCCGCGAATGATAAGGACCGCGACCTCCGCATGGCCAAACTAAAAGCCGCCGACATGAGCAGCGAACGCGCCCAGGCGGCGATCGATTCAGCGCTGCGCACGCTCGATGCGGAAGGCGGCGGCATCGATGCCCTGGCCGACGCGCTGCGCGACGGGCTGGGCGCGACCTTCGCCGCCGCCGTCGAGTTGATCCGCGCCGCGCAAGGGCGCGTGATCGTGACCGGCATGGGCAAATCCGGCCATGTCGGGCGCAAGATCGCCTCCACGCTCGCCTCCACCGGAACGCCGGCGCTGTTCGTGCATCCGGGCGAAGCCAGCCATGGCGACCTCGGCATGATCGCCAGCAACGACGTCATCGTTGCGCTGTCGTGGTCGGGCGAAACGGCGGAGATGAAAAATCTCACCGATTACTCGCGCCGCTTCCGCATCGGCTTGATCGCGATGACCGCCAATGCCGACTCGACGCTCGCCAACACCGCGGACGTGGTGCTCGCATTGCCGCAGGCGCGCGAGGCCTGCCCGCATAATCTCGCGCCCACCACCTCCTCGCTGATGCAGCTTGCGCTCGGCGACGCGCTGGCGATCGCGCTTCTGGAAAGCCGCGGCTTCACCGCGGTGGATTTCGGCCTGCTGCACCCGGGTGGCAAGCTCGGCACGCTGCTCAAAGGGGTGCGCGAGTTCATGCACACCGGCGAGGCAGTGCCGCTGGCGCCGCTCGGTACGGGCATGTCCGACGCGATCCTCGTGATGTCCGCCAAGGGCTTCGGCTGCGTCGGCATCACCGACGCGAGCGGCCTCTTGGTCGGCATCATCACCGACGGCGACCTGCGCCGTCACATGCGCAACAATCTGCTCGACGCGCGGGTCGACGAGGTGATGACGCGGGCGCCCAAGACGGTGCGGCCCGACCAGCTCATCAGCGAGACGCTGGAAATCCTCAATTCGACCAAGGTGACCGCGCTGTTCGCGGTCGAAGCCGGCAAGCCGGTCGGCGTCATCCACATCCACGATCTCCTGCGCGCCGGCGCGGCATAATACGGCGCACCGGCGAGCCTAAGGCGACGGCGGCAGCATTCTCTCGATTCGTCTGTCGGGCACCAGCCACACCAGCGCGACGAGAATGTATATCGCCTGGGCGGCCCACTGATTGAAGACGAAACAAAGCACGATCGCTGCGGCATAGGCGACGGCCGATAGTTTTCCCTTGATGTCCTTGCCGACCGCCTTCGCCAACAGCGAGTCTGTGCCCTCTTCCCCGATGATCGTGACGACCAGAATCCAGTAGGCGATTGCCGCCATCAGCAGCACGCCGCCGTAAAGCGCCGTCGGCAGTCGCGCAAAATGGTTCTCGCCCATCCAGCCGGTGACGAATGGGAACAACGACAGCCAAAACAACAGATGCAAATTGGCCCAGAGCACGCCGCCGCTGATGCGCTTCACCGCGTGCAGCATGTGGTGATGGTTGTTCCAGTAGATGCCGATATAGACAAAGCTCAAGACGTAGCTGAAGAAAACCGGCAGCAGCGGCTGCAGGGCGCTTAGGTCTTCGCCGTGCGGCACCTTCAGCTCGAGCACCATGATGGTGATGATGATGGCCAGCACGCCATCGCTGAACGCTTCGAGTCGTGCCTTTTGCATCGGTCCTCGCCCATTTTCGCGCGCGACAACACAGACGTGAATGGCCCGAATGATCGGGCCCAAGCTAGAATAGGCTAGAGCCCGAGGCCTTCCACGCCTTTTGTTACTTCATCCACCGATGGCGGCTCGCCATTCGCCCCAAGCACGACCAGCGGTCCGTTGCCAACCGGGCCGGTCAAGTGCGGCTGGCTGCCGGCAAAGATCGCCACCAGCGGCACGCCGAGCGCAGCCGCCAGATGCAGCAACCCGGTATCGACGCCCACCACGAATTGCGCCCCGGCTATCAGACGCGCCACCGCATCGAGCGACGCGCGTTGTGGAACGCGCGCGCCCGTCAGCCCCGCGGCGATGCGCTCGGCGCGCAAGCGTTCCGGTTCGGTGCCCCAGGGCAGCACCAGTTCGATGCCGTCGCGGCCAAGCGTACCGCCAAGCGCGATCCAGCTTTCTTCCGGCCATTGCTTTTCCGTGCGCGCGGTAGCGTGCAACAACACCGCGTAGGGCTTGCCGGCACCCGCCAAGGCCGCGCGGTCGAGCCCGAAATCGGGCGCGCCCTGCGGCGCATAACCAAGCGCCATACCGCTGAGGATTCTATTGCGTTCCACCGCATGCAGATCGCGGCTGACGCTATGGCGGACGTCGTAGAACATCGCGGCGAGCGGTTCGCGGATGCTGGCCGCGTCGTAGCCGTGGCGCCGGCCATGCGCGAGGCGCGCGATAATGGCAGAACGCAGCAGGCCCTGGCTGTCCACGATCTCGTCGTAGCGCGGCGCCCGGATGGCGCGCAGGCTGCTGGCAACTTCGCCGAGCGTTCCTGGCGCGTAGAGCGAATTCCGCCACCTTCGCCAGGCCACCGGCACGACGTGAGCCGCCGCCGGGTGCAGGCGCACCAGCGGAGCGAAGGCCTCCTCCACCAGCCAGGTGAAGGCCGCGTCGGGCCGCGCCTTGCGCGCCTCGGTCAGCGCCGGCATGTGATGGATCACATCCCCGAGCGACGATGTCTTGATGAAGAGAATATCGGCCATAGTGCCTCTGCCGGCGTCATATACCGAGCATTAAGGATGACCGCCATAACCATGACCGGTTGCCGCCCGGCCTAAGCGCTTTTACACCGTCGTCCGGTAAGACGCGGGCGAATCATCGGAGGGCGAGCGCATGATCCCGAAATGCAGAAACCGGTTCTCGGAAAAGATCGTGCGCAAGAATAATGTTAGCTTGCCACTGATTCTGCCGAGGTAGGTCAGACTCTCATGACGATCCTGGTCACGGGCGGGGCCGGCTATATCGGCAGCCACATGGTGCACGAACTCGTCGACGCCGGCGAACCGGTGGTCGTGCTCGATAACCTGTCGACCGGATTTCGCTTCCTGGTCCCCGGCAAGCTGCCGTTTGTCGCCGGCTCAACCGGCGACCGCGAATTGGTGGAGCAGACCATCGTCCGCCACGGCGTCACCGCCATCATCCATTTCGCCGCCTCGATCGTGGTGCCGGACTCGGTGCGCGATCCGCTCGGCTATTACCGCAACAACACCATGAATACCTGCGCCCTGCTCGACGTCGCCATCAAGGCCGGCGTGCAGCAGTTCATTTTTTCATCGACCGCTGCGGTCTACGGCAATGCCGAGCAGGTGCCGGTGCGCGAGGATGCAGCCACGGCGCCGATCTCGCCTTACGGCAGTTCGAAGCTGATGTCGGAGATCATGCTGCACGATGCCGGCGCGGCGCATGGCTTGCGCTTCGTGATCCTGCGCTACTTCAACGTCGCCGGCGCCGATCCGAAGCTGCGCACCGGGCAATCGACGCCGGCCGCCACCCATCTGATCAAAGTCGCCTGCGAAGCGGCGCTCGGCAAACGGGCAAAGATCGACGTGTTCGGCACCGACTATCCGACGCCGGACGGCACCTGCATCCGCGACTACATCCATGTCAGCGATCTCGCGCACGCGCATTCGGCGGCGCTCGCCTATTTGCGCCGCGGCGGCGCCAGCGAAACGTTTAACTGCGGCTACGGTCACGGCTCTTCGGTGTTCCAGGTGATCGAGGCGGTGCGGCGCGCGGCCGGCCGCGATTTTCCGGTCGAGATCGCCGGGCGGCGCGCCGGCGACCCGGCCGCGCTGGTGGCCGATGTCGGGCGCATCCGTTCCACGCTCGACTGGCGCCCGCAGTTCGAGGACCTCGACACCATCGTCGCGCATGCCCTCGCCTGGGAGCGACGGCTGCCCGGAAAGCGCGAAACCGCCTCGGCCTGACCGTGCGGTGAGTTTGGGCGTCGAATTGCGCGTTTAGCCCAGTTTTGGCTTGAAAATCCCGCTGCCAGCAGGCAAGGAGACGCCTGCTCCAGCCAGCATGTACCTGTGCCATAATCAGAGCCCACAGAGGGCGGATGAACGACCACACTTTGCCATCGGACGAGGAGCGTTACGGCACCTTTGCCCTGATCCGGCGACTGCTGACCGAGCAGGGCTTCGTGCATTGGCGCAAGTACGCCTTCGCGTTCACTTTGATGGCGATCTCCGCTGGCTGCACGGCCCTCAGCGCCTATTTGATCGGCGACGTCATCAATCAGGCTTACGTCAATAAAAACCTGCGCGGCATCATCATCCTCGGCGGCATCACCGCCGCGCTGTTCGCCACCAAGGGGCTCGCCACTTACGGGCAAAGCGTATTGCTCTCGCAGATCGGCAACCGCATCGTCGCCGACAATCAGCGCAGCGTATTCGCCAAGCTGCTCAACGAGGGTATCGGCTTTTTCTCCGACCGCCACTCGACCGAATTCATCGCGCGCTTGAGCGCGGGTGCCGCGGCGGCGACCCAGGTCATCAATTTGCTGATTACATCGCTCGGCCGCGACCTGTTGTCGCTGATCGGGCTGGTGACGGTGATGGTGGTGCAAGACCCCTTGATGTCGTTCATCAGCTTTGTGGTGGCGCCGCCGGCATTTTTGGTGCTGCGCAAGCTGATCCGCCGCATCTACGGCATCGCGCGCAGCCAATTCCAGGGCGGCACCCGCATCATCGAGACGCTGCAGGAAACACTGCAGGGCATCCGCATCGTCAAGGCCTTCACGCTCGAAGACGTCATGCGCGAGCGTTTCGACCGCAACGTCGCGGCGGTCGAGCATGAGGCCAACAAGATGGCGCGCGTCTCTAGCCGCGCCAGCCCGCTGATGGAAACGCTCGGCGGCTGCGCGATCGCGATCGCCATCACCTATGGTGGCTATCGCGTGATCGAGACCGGGGCAACGCCCGGACAGTTCTTTTCCTTCATCGCCGCGTTCCTGCTGGCCTATGAACCGGCCAAGCGCCTGGCCCGCCTCAACATCGAACTCAACAGCGGCCTGGTCGGCGTGCGCATCCTGTTCGAGGTGCTCGACTCGCCGCCGAGCGAAGCGGCCGATACCGGCAAGCCGGCGCTGCAAATCCGGACGCCGCGGCTGGAATTCGAGGACGTCCATTTCGCCTACCGCAGCGACGAGGCGGTGCTGCGCGGCATTTCGTTTGTGGCGGAACCGGGCAAGCTGACCGCGCTGGTCGGTCCCTCAGGCAGCGGCAAGACGACGATCATCAATCTGATCCTGCGCTTCTACGACATCGAGCGCGGCAGAATCGTCATCGACGGGCAGGACATCCGCGAAGTCACGCGCCGCTCGTTGCGCCGGCACCTCGCCTATGTCGGGCAGGACGTGTTCCTGTTCCGCGGCACGATCCGCGACAACATCGCTTTCGGCAAGCCGGACGCCAGCGAGGACGAGATCGTGGCGGCCGCCAAGGGCGCCTATGCGCACGATTTCATCCTGTCCTTCCCGCGCGGCTACGACACGCCGGTCGGCGAGCACGGCCTGCAGCTGTCGGGCGGCCAGCGCCAGCGCGTCGCCATCGCGCGCGCCCTGATCAAGAACGCGCCGATCATCCTGCTCGACGAAGCCACCGCCGCGCTCGATTCGGAATCCGAGCTGCAGGTGCGTGAGGCCATGGAGCATCTCTGCCAGGGCCGCACCACGGTCGCGATCGCGCACCGGCTGCACACCGTGTCGCACGCCGACCGCATCTACGTGATCGAGGACGGCCAGGTCTCCGAATCCGGCCGACACGACGAATTACTGCGCCAAGAGGGCCGCTACGCCTCGTTTTACCGGCTCCAGCTCAAGCAGCAGGTAACCCGCACGCCGGTCGCAGAGGCGGCGCAATAGACCGCAAGAACGGCCGCTTTTTCCGCCTTGTTCAAGCCGGGATAATGCGATACCGGATGGGCCCGTCGGCTAACATTTCCACCATTTCCTAGAAGGCAACTTCCCATGAGCGCGGATTACGTCATTTCGCCGCCGCCGCAGCCGACCATCGCGGTTGCCGGTTCGAGCAAGGTTTTTCCGGTCCGCCGCATCTGGTGCGTTGGGCGCAATTACATCGAACATATCCGCGAGATGGGGCAGGACGAGCGGCTGCCGCCGTTCTGTTTCGCCAAGCCGGCCGACGCCGTCGTGGCGGACGGCAGCACCGTGCCCTACCCCTCGCTGACCAAGGACATGCATCACGAGGTCGAGTTGGTGGTGGCGCTCAAGAGCGGCGGCCGCAACATCCCGGTCGCCAAGGCCAATGATTGCATCTGGGGCTACGGCGTCGGCATCGACCTTACTCGCCGCGACCTGCAGATCGCCTCGCGCGACCTGAAGCGGCCGTGGGAAATCGGCAAGGCCTTCGATCACTCGGCGCCGTGCGGGCCGCTCAAGCCGGTAAGCGAGGTCGGACATCCTACGAAGGGCAAGATCACACTCAAATGCAACGGCAAGATTCGCCAGGACGGCGATCTCAACCAGTTGATCTGGAACGTGCCTGAAATCATCTCCAACCTGTCGGAAATGGTGGAGCTGGTGGCCGGCGACATCATCATGACCGGTACGCCGTCGGGCGTCGCCGCCACGGTGGCCGGCGACAAGCTTGAATGCGAGGTCGAAGGCGTGGGCAAGCTGACCGTCACCATCGGCTCGCCGCTGAAATAAGCCATCTGGCGAATTTCGCGGCCGGCGATGGAACCGCCGGCCGCCATGGCTTGTTTAACGAATTGCTAACGACCGGATTGCAGACTGAGGTTGCCGGGCTCGCAAGGACCGATTTTATGGGCCAAGCCTTCAAACTCGAGGTGTTTTCCACCGCTTTTGACCCGGCCGACATGGCCGCGCAGGTCATGACCTTCGCTCCGGCAACCGACGCCGAGGCCCTCAAGCTCTTGCGGGCCCGCTTCCCCGATCAGTCGCTCCGCATGCGGGTCGCCGCACTGGATTTTTTGATGCGCCGCCGCCCGCGCAAGCCCGCCAAAGCCTATAGTCCAAGATAAGCTTGGCGGACGCGGTCGTCGGTCAGCAGCGCCGCGCCGGTGCCCGACAGCGTGATGCGGCCGTTCTCCAGCACATAGGCGCTGCTCGCAAGCTTGAGCGAGACCGCCACGTTCTGCTCCACCAGCACGCAGGTAAGGCCTTCGCGATTGAGGTCGCGCACGCATCGCAGCACCGTTTGCACGACCGTGGGCGCCAGGCCCAGCGAGGGCTCATCGAACATCACCAGATCCGGCGCGCCCATCAGGCAGCGCCCAATAGCGAGCATCTGCTGCTCGCCGCCCGACAGCGTGCCGCCGGCCTGGTTGGACCGCTCCGCCAGCCGCGGAAAAAACGTGAACACCTTGTCGAGCAGTTGCTTTTTGCGCTCTTCGGTCATGCCCTTGCGGTCGAGACCGGTGCGCAGATTTTCCATGACCGTCAACAGACGGAAGATGCGCCGGTCCTCCGGCACATAGGCAATGCCGAGGCGGGCGAGCTTGTGCGCCGGCAAGCCGTTGATCGTCGTACCGTTGAGCATCACCTTGCCCGCGCTGGGATTGACCAGTCCCATGATGGTCTTGAGCGTCGTGCTTTTGCCGACGCCGTTGCGGCCGAGCAGACCCACCACCTCGCCTGGGCCGACATGCAAGGAGACGCCGTCCAAGATGTGGCTCTTGCCGTAATAAGTATGCAGGCCCTCGACCGAGATGAGAGGCTGCGTGCTGGTGTCCGCCTCGCTCATGTCTTGAGATAAACCTCCAGCACCTTGGGGTTTTGCTGGATTTCCTCCGGTGTGCCCTCGGCCAGGATGGCGCCGTAATGCAGCACCGTGATGCGGTCGGCGAGCTCCATGACCACTTCCATGTCGTGCTCGACGATCAGGATGGTCAGATTTTTTTCGCCGATGCGCTTGACCAGTTGCATGGTCTCGTGGGTCTCGGCCGCGCTCATGCCGGCGGTCGGCTCGTCCAGGCAGAGCAATGACGGCTCGGTCGCCAGCGCGATGCCGATTTCGAGATTGCGCTGCTGGCCGTGCGACAGATTCGCGGCGAGTTCGCCGGCTTTGTTCAACAGGCCGACCGAATCCAGCGCCATTTCGGCCTTCTCATTGATATCGGCGAAAGCGCTGTGGTGCGCCACCATGTTCCAGGCGTGGCGGCGCGATTGCGCGGCGATGCGCACGTTTTCCAGCGCGGTGGCGTTGGGCAGGATATTGGTGATCTGGTACGAGCGCGCGATGCCCTTTTGCGAGATCTTGTTGGAGGGCAGGCCGGTGATGTCGTCGCCATTGAACAAGATGCGCCCGCCGGTCGGCCGCAGCACCCCGGTCAGGCAATTGAAGAAGGTGCTCTTGCCCGCCCCGTTCGGTCCGATGATGGCGCGCACTTCATCGCGCGCGACCTCGAAATTGACCTGCGATAGCGCGGCCAATCCGCCAAATTGGACCGACAGTTGTTCGGTCTTGAGGATAGCAGCGCTAGCCGCCCCCCGGCCTTGCGCCGGGGAGCGTATGTCGATCGCCTGTTCCACGTGTCTTTACGCCGCGGGGAACTTGCAAGCCGGCGGCACCATCTGCTTGTCCCTGGCCACCGTTTCCATAAGCTTGTAGGTCCCGCCTCTGACTTCGAAGATGAACTCCTGCAGGAAGGCCTGGTGGTCCTCCTTGCGGATGGTCTTGTCGCCCTGCGGGAAATCCGGGCCGGCCTTTACCTCGAGGCCCTCGAGCGCTTCGATCAGCTTCATGGTGTCGGCGCGGCCTTGGAACTTCGATTTCTCCATGGCGATCTTCATCGCGTTTATAGCCTCGTAGTCCGACTGCACGTATTTGTCGGGCAGCGGGCCGGACGGATCGACTTTCGCCAGCCGCGTTTTTGCCTCCTCGAACCAGGCCTTGTGATAAGGCGTGTCGAGCGGGCCCTGGAACACGGGGATATAACGATTGACACCGACGAAGCCGTCGATCTTGTTGCCTTGCGCCGGGAGGTTGGTCGGCTCGCTGATCGAGCCGTCGCCGGCGAACTTGTACTTCTTGGTCAGGCCGAGGTCGTAGGCCTGGTTGACGACGGTCACGCCGTCCTTGCCGAAGAAGATGCCGAACAGACCGTCGAAATTGCCGGAAATCTTCGACAGGAACGGCGTCATGTCGGCGGTGCCGAGCGGAATGCCGGTGGTGCCGACCACTTCGCCGCCGTTCTTCTTGATCTCCGCGATATAGGCGTCGCGCGTCGACTGGCCCCAGGAATAGTCGGCGAAGGCGATGTGCCACTTCTTGCCCATCTTGGTGAGCGTGGGGGCGAACGCGACCGCTTGCGCCGGCGCATAATCGTGCAGGCGGAAAGTGTAGCGGTTGCAGGCGCTGGTGGTCAGCGTGGTGTCGAGGCACACCGTGATCATGTTGACGATCTTGGCCTCCTGCCACACCGGCATGCAGGCCAGACAGATATTGGAGAGGAAGCCGCCGACGTGGACATCGATGTTGTCCTCGTCCACCAGTTTCTGCGACTTGCGGCGCCCGACGTCGGGCTTGGATTCATCGTCGACGATGATGAGTTCGATCGGCCGGCCGCTGATGCCGCCGTTCTTGTTGATGCGGTCGGCCGCTATCTGCAATCCGACCACCGCGGTCTTGCCGCCGGCGGCGCCGGGGCCCGAGAGCGGCTGCTCGGAGCCGATCTTGAACGCCTTTTCGGCGCCGAAGGCCGCGCGCCACGGCGCCGGCACCAGCATCATCGCGCCGATCGCACCGCCGCCCCAGCCGACGACACGGCGGCGTGTCACCTTGCCGCTGTACCAGAAGTCCCGCGCCCAAGCCTCGTCTTGCCACTTTTCAGTCATTGCACGTCCTCCCTCTTGATTCGGATGGTTCAAATTGGAAAGCGCATGCCCGCGCGACCGCGCGGGCGTCGAAACAACGTCGCGAAGCATTGGTCTGAACGAGCGGCGTTGCCGCTCGCCGTGCCTGCGCGGGCGTTGCACCCGACCGCAAGCATGGCCGCGAACCCGATCACCGCACGCCCAACCGCGGCGGTACGAGGCGGCATTGCTCATTCCTCCCTGCCGGCCCTTGTCGGGCTCTTGGCTCAATTCGTCCCCTAAGCAAACGCGATCCTCGGGCAACTTTCAACCGCTATTTCGATATTGAGGGATGCTTGCTCACATGGTCGGAGGCTGCCCGCCGTTTGTGCAGCCGCCCTCGTACCGCGCCGCGGCCGATGCTAGGCTTTTCGGCATGGAGCGGTTGTCTCGATTGCAGCGGACCCAAAGCTGATGGCCGTCACGCCCTTGCGCAGGGAGGACGCGCCGTTGCCCGGCAGCGGGCTTGCGGCGCGGCTGGCGATCCGCGCCGACGAGCATCGCGGGCCGACCGCGGGCCTGGCGCCCGGCTTTGTGCAGGGCAATCTCGCCATTCTGCCGCAGCGGCTGGCCGCCGATTTCCTGCGCTTTTGCCAGCTCAATCCGAAGTCCTGCCCGCTGATCGGGATGTCCGCGCCGGGCGATCCGCGCGTGCCGGCGCTGGCCGAGGATCTCGATATCCGCACTGATTTGCCGCGCTATCGCGTCTGGCGGGCGGGCGAGCTCATCGCCGAGCCGCAAGATGTGCGCGACGTCTGGCGCGACGACCTGGTGAGCTTCGTCATCGGCTGCTCGTTTTCCTTCGAGGAAGCGCTGACCAGCGACGGCATCGAGCTGCGCCACATCATTCAGCGCTGCAACGTTCCGATGTACCGCACCTCGATCGCAACCGCCGAGGCAGGTCCCTTCCACGGGCCGATGGTGGTGTCGATGCGGCCGATGACGCCGGCCAATGCGATCCGCGCGGTCCAGATCACCACGCGCTTTCCGGCCGTGCATGGCGCGCCGGTGCATATCGGCAAGCCGGAACTGATCGGCATCGCCGATCTCGACAAGCCCGACTATGGCGACGCGGTCGAGGTGCGCGCCAACGAACTGCCGGTGTTCTGGGCCTGCGGCGTAACGCCGCAATCGGTGATCGCGACGGTGAAGCCGGAATTCTGCATCACGCATTATCCCGGCAGCATGCTGGTGACGGACCGGAAGAATACCGAATTCGCGATAATGTAATTAGGCCGCCTGAATGCCGGCGTTCTTGTCGAGCAATCCCGCCTCGACCAATGCCTGACGGATCGCTGCGATCTCCGCGCGCTCGAGCTTGACCAGCGGCGGGCGCACCACCGCGCGCGGCAGCTTGCCGAGCAGCACCAGCGCTTCCTTCATGCGGTTGTGCATGTCGACGAAGGGATCGGCATAAAACACGCGCGCGGTAGGCTGGATGCGCTCGTTCAGGCGCGTGGCCTCGGCCATGTCGTTTTTCTGCACCGCGCGGAACAGTTGCGCCTGCAGATCGGCGATCACGCTGCCGGAGCCGGACAGCAATCCATTGCAGCCGAGCACCAGCGAGGAGAACAGCCACGACGAGTGCGTGGTGAGCACGTTCACCGGCCGCGCCAGGTTTTGCAAAGTTTGGATGTGCCATTCGTGATGCGGCACGTTGCCGATCCAGTCCTTGATGGCGCGGATGGTTGGCACCTCCTCGCACAGTTTCAGCAAGGTTTCCTTCGGATAACCCTGCCCGGTGGCGAGCGGATACTGGAACACGATCAGCGGCAGATCGGTGGCGTCGGCGATGCGCTTGAAATGCGCCAGCGCCATGGCCGGCGACTGGCCGAGCGTGAACGGCGCCGGCGGAAACACCAGGAGCGCCGAGGCGTCGCCCTGCGCCGCCATGCGCGCAAGCCGCGCCGCTTCCAGGCTGCCGTCGGCCCAGATGCCGTTGACCAGCGGCAGGCGGACGCCGATCTCGTCCTGCGCGATGTCGAGCACGCGGCGCTGCTCGTCGAAGCTGCAGGAGGCCACTTCGGTCGAATGCGCGTTGATGGTGACGGCGGAAAGGCCGTCGACCGCGGCGACGTCGCGCAGATGCTTGCGGAAGCTCGCCTCGTCGATCGACAAGTCATTTTCAAACGGCAGCAGCACCGCCGGGATCACGCCTTTGGGAACATAGTTCGCGTGCCGGGACATTAGCTCGCTCCTTTTTTAAACGGCCGCCTTCACGCGTGGCTCGGGCTCGCCAGCATAGCCGAATTCGCCTGACAGGCAGTCGGCGGCGGCGCGCACGATGCGCGCGCGCTTCTGCAAGGCCTCGATCGACAACCGCCAGACCGGGCCGGATATTCCAATGGCGCCGATCACCCGGCCGCTGAAATCGCGCACCGGCAGCGCGACGCAGCGCACTTCGGAATCGAACTCGCCGTCGTCGAAGGCAAGCCCCGCGCGCCGCACCTCGGCGATCTCGCGGGCGAGATGCTCGGCCGTGGTGATCGACTTCGGCGTGTTGGCTTTCAGCTCGGCGCGTTGCAGGTAGCGCTCGAATTGGCCGGGCACGAGAGCCGCCAGCATGATCTTGCCGAGCGCGGTGCAATGGGCCGGCCGCACCACGCCGACGCGGTCGCTCAGCTGAAAGGCGCCCGGCCCGCTGGTGCGCGCCAGCACCACCACGGCGTCGCCCATCGGCACCGAGAAGTGGGCGCTTTCGCCGCTCGTGCGCGCGAGCTCGTCGAGCACCGGCGCGGCGAGACTCATCATTTCGACCTCGTCGAGCGCGCTCGCGGCCAATGCGAACAACGGACGGCCGATGCGGTAGCGCTTGCTGTCTTTCATCTGGCGCACGTAGCCGAGCGACACCATGGTCTTGACCAGATGAAAGGTGGTGGAATTGTGCAGGCCGACGCGCTTGCTCAAGTCGGCGAGCCCGATGCCGTCGCGGTTGCGCGCGATCTCTTCGATGATCGCAAAGCCGCGGCCGATCGACTGCACGCCGCCGGGCGCGCGGGCGNNCGGGCGCTCGCGGGCTTCTGTTTGGATCGCGCGGTCACCTGACGCCTCCCGTTACCGCGGGCCAAAACCGATCGAGGACGCGGGCATTTTGCGGTTGCGATAATGCGATAGGGACTTTAACCATATCGGTGACGGATCGACAATATCGCATCGCGGCGCTTGGGCCACTTGGCGCTGGCAGCGCCGCGGGGCACAACAAAACGACCGCGCAACCGGGCTTGGGCCGTAGCGTTTCATGAAAGCAGCACCCTTCGAGTATGCCCGCGCGGCCGATGTCGACGAAGCCTGTGCGTGGCTCGCCGCCGACGACGGCGCGCGGCTGATCGCCGGCGGCCAGACCCTGGTGCCGATGATGGCGATGCGGCTGGCGCGCCCTACCCGACTGATCGACATCAATCGCATCGCCGCCCTCTCCTATATTCGCCAAGAAACCCATCAAGACCAGGATGGCATCGCCATCGGCGCCACCACGCGGCAATGCGCGGTCGAACGCGACGCGCTGGCCGCGGCGAAGGTACCGCTACTGGCGCGGGCGATCCCCAATATCGGCCACGCCGCCACACGCGCTCGCGGCACCATCGGCGGCTCGCTCGCCAATGCCGACCCCGCGGCGGAAATATCGCTGATCGCGGTGACGCTCGACGCCACCTTGAGTTACCGCGCCGGCGGCAAGACCACCGATATTCCGGCGCGCGGCTTCCACGTCGGAGCGATGGTCACCAGCCTGCCGGAAGGCGCCTGCCTGACCGCCGTGCGGTTTCCGGTTTGGCAAGGCAGGATCGGCACCGGCTTTCATGAGGTGAATGCGCGCAGCAGCGATTTTGCCTTCGTCTCGGCGGCGGCCCAGATCGAGCTTGGCGCCGACAATAAATGCAAACGCATCGTCATCGGCGTCGGCGCGGCCACCGATCATCCCATCCGCCTGGAAAGCGCCGAGCGGCAATTGGCCGGCGGCGCGCTCGATCCCAAGGCGGTACGCGCCGCGGTCGAGGCAGCGCTGACCGATATCGAGGCGCTCGACGACCTGCACGCTACGGCGGCCTATCGCCGCCGCGTCGCCGCCGTGCTGGCCGCGCGCGCCGTCGCCGATGCGTTTGCCGATGCGCAAGGGAAGAAAGTCCAAGGAAACGCGAATGCGCATTGAGCTCAACGTCAACGGCACCGTGCACGAGATCGAGGTCGAGCCGCGCACCACGCTGCTCGATTGCCTGCGCGACCGGCTCGATCTCAAGGGCGCCCATGCCGGCTGCGAGCACGGCGTCTGCGGCGCCTGCACCGTGCTGTTCGACGGCGCGGCGGTGCGTTCCTGTCTGATGTTTGCCGCGCAGGCTACGGGCTCGGCGATCACGACCATTGAGGGCGTCACGCCCGGCCCCGGCGAATTGTCGCCGATCCAAGACGCCTTTTGCGAGACCCACGGCTTGCAATGCGGCTACTGCACGCCGGCCATGATCATGGCCGCGCACGCGTTACTCGCCGGCAATCCGGCGCCGACGCGCGAGGAGATCGTCGAGGCTATCTCCGGCAATATCTGCCGCTGCACCGGCTATGCGCAGATCGTGGAAGCGATCGCGCTCGCCGCCGAGCGTATGCGCGGCGTCAACCGGCCGCGGAGCCTGACCGAATGAGCGCGACCGGCAACCGCCGCTATGTCTCCAGCGACCGCCGCGTGCGCGAAGACCGCCGCTTCGTCGCCGGCAAGGGCCATTTCGTCGCCGACATCGAGCTGCCGAACATGAAACACGTGGCTGTGGTCACCTGCCCGCACGCTGCCGCGCGCATCAAGGCCATCGACAAGCGCGCGGCGCTTGCCATGCCCGGCGTCCACTACATCGTGGACGGCGCCGAGCTTGCCGCCGCCACGCTGCCGCTGATGACCGGGCTCGACACGCCGAACGTGCCGCGGCGGCCTTTGGCGTTGGACGTTGCGCGTTATTCGGGCGAATGGGTTGCCGCCGTCGTGGCCGATACCCGCGCGCTGGCGGAAGATGCCGCCGAGGCGATCGAAATCGACTATGAGGCGCTGCCCTTTGTACTCGATGCCGAGCAGGCGCTCGAACAGGGCAGTCCGCTGGTGCACGAGGCGCACGGCTCCAACGTGCTGCTCGACAAGACCTTCGTGTGGGGCGAGGTCGAGAAGGACTTCGCCGCCTCCCCGCGCAAATTGTCGCTGCGGGTGAAATGGGGCCGCTCCTCGACAGTGCCGATCGAAACCTTCGGCGTGGTGGCGAGCTGGGACCCCTGGCGCGACATGCTCGACGTCCATGCCTCGATCCAGATGCCGCGCTATGCCGACCAGATCGGCATAGCGCTGAAGATTCCGGCGACCTCGGTGCGCGTGCATCATGACGTCGACGTCGGCGGCAGTTACGGCGTCAAGCGCGGCATCAAGCACACCGTGCTCTGCGGCTATCTTTCGCGGCGGCTCGGTTTCCCGGTGCGGCTGATCGAGGACCGGCTGGAGAACATGCGCGGCGGCGACGCGCACGGGCCGGAGCGGCTGTTCGACGTCGAGGTCGCGTTCGCCGACAGCGGTATCGTGCGGTCGATGAAGATGCGCGCGCTGGAGAATGTCGGCGCCTATGCCGGGCGCTCGCCGTTCCAGCTCGGCAAGCCGATCGGCGCCATCGTCGGGCCCTACAAGATCAACAGCGTCGAATACCGCGCCATCGCCGTGGTCACCAACAAGACCACGCAGGACGCCGTGCGCGGCTTCGGCCAGGGGCCGACCAATCTGGCGCTCGAGCGCACCATGGACGAGGTCGCCAATGTGCTTGGCCTCGACCCGCTCGAAGTCCGCAAGCGCAACCTGATCCGTCACGACGAATTCCCTTATCTGATTCCGAGCGGCACGACCTACGACAGCGGCAACTACGAAACCGTCATTGCCAAGGTGCTGGCCGATGCCGGCTACGAGGATCTTAAGGCCGAGCGCGACCGCTTGCGCGCCGAAGGCAAGCTCGCCGGCATCGGTATCGCCGCCTGCCTGGAGCCCTCCGGCGGCAACGCCACCTTCGAGGCGCTGCTCAATCCCGCCATCACCACCTCGACCTTCATGGATTCCTGCCGCATCAATATCGACGGCATGGGCGCTATTACCGCCACCATGCACACCCCCTCCTCCGGCCAGGGTCACGAGACACTACTCGGCACTGTGATCGGCGAGGTGTTGCAGGTCGATCCGGACGTCGTGCACGTGACGCGGCCGGACTCGCTCAATTCGCTGCCGAGCGGCACCCCAGTCGGCAGCCGCATGGCGATCATGCTTGGGGGCGCGGCGTTCCACGCCGCCAACAGGCTCAAGGCCAAATTGACCGCGATCGGCGCGCATGACCTCGGCATTCCGCTCGAGCGCGCCGTGTACGACGCCGGCACCGTGAGCGACCGCGACGCGCCGCAGAACAAACGCGCCTGGGCCGACCTGGTGCAGATCGCATTCCGCAATTATCACCGCATGCCGCAAGATTTTGAGCCGGGCCTGGCGGTCGAGCACGTCTATCAGGTGCCGACGGGCGGCACGCTGCCAACGCCGGACGGGCGCGTGCAGATGTATCCGTGCTTCTCGTTCGAATTCCATCTGCTGCTGGTCTCGATCGATCCCGAACTCGGCCGGCCGGAGATCGTGCGCTACCGGCTCGGTCACGACTGCGGCACGCAGATCAATCCAAAGATCGTGCGCGGCATGACCATGGGCGGCATCGCGCACGGCATCGGCGCCGCGCTGTACGAGGAATTCGCCTATAACGACGACGGCCAACTCATCGCCCAGTCCTTCATGGACTACCTGCTGCCGTCCTCGCACGAGGTGCCGGCGGTCGACATCGTCGATCACGAGACGCCGTCGCCGCATACCGTGCTCGGCCAGAAAGGCTCCGGCGAGAGCGGCTATCTCGGCGCGCCAGCGGCGATCGCCAATGCCGTCAACGACGCGATCCGCGGGCTCGGCATTTCCATCAATACGCTGCCGATCAAGGTGTCGAAGCTCGGCGACCTGATCGCGCAAGCGCAAGAAAAGACCAAAGTCAAAAAAGGAAACTGAATGATCGTCGATTGCCACGCCCATCTGGTGCCGCCGGAGCTGCTGGCCGCGATCCGCAAGGACGCGGCGAAGTTTCCCAATGTGCGGCAGATCGAGGACGGCGGCGGGCTGGCGCTGGCTTTCGCCGGCGGCAAGCCGACGCGGCCGGTGTCGAAGCCGCTGTCCGACATTCCGGGTCGGCTCGCCTGGATGGCCAAGCAGGGCATCGACAAACAAGTCGTCGGCGGCTGGGTCGATATGTTTGGTTATGAGCTGCCGGGCGCGGAAAGCGAATCCTGGGCACGCCTCGCCAACGAGGCATTGCTCGCCGCCGCGAAGGCCGAGCTGCATTTCGTGCCGCTGGCGACCGTGCCGCTCGGCGACGGCGTGCGCGCCGCCGCGGTGCTCAAGGACGCGGTGAAGGCGGGTTTTGCCGGCGCCATGATCGGCACGCTGCCGCGCGGCGTCGGCTCGACGCTCGACGCCGCCGATCTCGACCCGTTCTGGCAGGCGGCGGACGAGACCGGCGCCCTGATTCATATTCATCCGAGCTACGACGCCGGCGACGTGCGGGTGAACGACTTCGGCCTGGCCAATGGGCTCGGCAGCATCACCGACGCGGCGGTGGCGGTGGCGCGGCTGATCTCGGCGGGTCATGTGGCAAAGTACAAAAACACAATATTCTTCGCGCCGATGGGCGCGGCCGCGCTGCCCTTCGTGCTCGGCCGCCTCAAGCGCAATGCCGCGATCACCCCCAGCATCGGCGATCCGGTCGCGGCGCTCGGCGCCATCTATACCGACACCATCCTGCACGACGCGCGAGTGTTGAAATTCGTCATCGAGATGATGGGCACCGAGCGGTTGATGATGGGCTCGGACATGCCGTTCCCGATCGGCGACACCGAACCGCTAAAAATCGTCGCCGCGGCGGGCTTGCCAAAAGCGCAGGCCGATTCAATCAATGGCGGCCTGGCGGCGCGGCTGTTCAAGATTCAATGACAAGACGACGGACCAAAGGTCCGAAACTAAATGCATACCTAGGAGGAGGAATAAAATGACCCGATTAACGACGCTTCTGCGATCGGCCGCATGCGCCGCCGCTGTGCTCGCTTTCGCCGCGCTGAGCCCTGCGCCAGCCGCCGCTCAAGCACCCGCCAAAGTCACCATCGTGGTGTTCGGCTTCCCCTCGCTCGGCGCCTTCATGCCGCCGGTGATCAAGGCCCAGAAGCTCGACGCGGCCAACGGCCTCGATATCGAATTCATCGAGCGCACGCCGGACGCCTACACGACGCAATTCAATTCCGGCGAGTTCAAGGTCGGCGGCAGCGCCGCGGTGCTGACCGTCGGCCTCGCCGACGCCCGCGGCGTGAAGGTGAAGTACCTATTCAATTTGTTCGACTTTTGGGGAACGATTGTCACGTCGCGGCCGGACATCAAGACGGTCAAGGATCTGGAGGGCAAGCAGCTTGCCGCCGCGTCGTCGACCACGAATTTCGTCATGTCGGAGTTCTTCGCCAAGCAGCAGGGCGTCGACCCCTCCAAGATTCAGGTGGTCAATACCGCACCGCCCGGCCTCGTCGGCTATGCGCTGGCCGACCGCGCCGACGCCGTGCAGCTGTGGGAGCCGGCCTACACGTTGCTGAAGTCGAAAAAGCCCGACATCCGGATGCTCGACACCAATATGGCCAAGACCTGGAAGAGCTTCGCCGGCGGCGAGCGTATTCCCTATCTCGGCGTGGCCGCGCATGACGACTGGATCGCGGCCAACCAGGCGCTGATCCCCAAGCTGTACGCGACCTACAAGGCGGCGGCCGACTATATCGCCGCGCATCCGGAAGAAGCAGCGGCGCTGATCGCGCCAAAATCCTCACCGCCCGACCGCGCCGCGCTGGTCTCGCTGATCAAGGCCAAAGACCGGCTCGGCATGAGCGTGGTGCCGGCGGGCGAACTCGCCAAGCAGATCGACGCCGTCTACAAGGCCGGCATCGACGTCGGCTATTTCAAGACGATGCCGTCGAACGACACGATCTATACGAAGCCGATGAAATGACGAACTCGCGCACCATGCGCGTCCTGCAAGCGGCCGCCAGCATGCTCGTGCTGGCGGCGGTCTGGCAGATTTTCTCGCTGTTCTTCCCGCATTTCCTGTTTCCGCCGGTTCCGGAAATCCTCTCGCGCACCGTCAATATCTTGATCACCGGCTCGCTGCTGGCCGACGTGCTGCTTACCGCCGCCCGCATCTTCGGCGGCCTGTTCGGCGCCTTCATCCTCGGCAGCCTGCTCGCCATGGTGATCGGGCAGTCGAAGACGGCGGAAAACTTCATCGCGCCGGTGTTGACCTTCTTCCAGGGCATCCCGGCGCTGTCGTGGGTGGTGTTCGCCATCATCTGGTTCCACGGCACCGAATTCCGCGTGCTGTTCATCATGGTGATGACGACGCTGCCCGCCTTCACCTTCCAGATTCTCGACGCCTTCCGTTCGATGTCGAAGGACCTGTTCGAGATGACCATGGCGTTCCGGCCCAGCCGCTGGACACTGTTCCGCTTCCTGATCGTGCCGACCATCGTGCCGGGCATTCTCACGGCGTGGAAGGTCAATCTCGGCAATGCCGCGCGCGTGGTGGTGGTGGCCGAACTGGTGGGCGCCACCGGCGGCGTCGGCTACGAACTGCTGCGCCAGCAGCAATTGTTCGACATGGCCGGCGCCATGGCCTGGACGTTGCAGCTCGTCCTGTTCGTGCTGGTGGTGCAGCAAACCATTAACGCCATCGAGACCTGGGCCTTGCGCTATCGCGCGGTGTCCGAGCGGCTGATGTGATTCGCATGACCCCCGAAAAGTGGGAACCAGTTTTCGGAAAAGGGTCATGCGCAATATGAGCAGCGCCGACCCGGTCATCCGCTTCACCGACGTGAGCAAGACCTTTCGCCGCCCCGACGGGCGCGGCGATTTCGTCGCCGTGGACAAATTGTCGTTCGAGATCGGCAAGGGCGAGATCGTCGCCGTCTTGGGCAAGACCGGCTGCGGCAAATCCACCATGTTCAATATCGTCGCCGGGCTGATCGAGCCGAGCTNNCTCGACCGCGATCACAAGCAGGCGGAAGAGACCGCGCGCGCCTGGCTCAAGCGGCTCGGCCTTTCCGGCCACGAGAACGACTATCCGCACGCGCTATCGGGCGGCATGCGCCAGCGCGTGTCGATCGCGCGCGCTTTCGCGGTCGATCCGGAAATCCTGCTGTGCGACGAGCCGTTCTCCGCGCTCGACGAGATGACCACGCGCGACCTGCGCGCCGAATTCGTGCGGCTGGTCCGGCAAAACAACAAGACCGCGGTGTTCATTACCCATCAGATCAACGAAGCGATGGAGATCGGCGACCGCGTGATGGTGTTCCACCGCCCGGCGCGCATCGCCTACGAGACGCGGCTTGGCGCCGCCACCACCGAGGCAGACCGCCGCAAGGCCTACGAGGACATCATACGCGTATTGTCGGTCGAGCAGGCGCCGGATTAACGTCCGCCCTTGCGGCCGCACAGAGCCGATGCCACCCTGCGGCGTTCAAGCCCGGGGGAAATCGATGAAGTTCATCTTTAAGGTTCTTGCTGCGCTGGCCGTGCTGCTGACGGCTAATCCTGGCATGGCGCAAACGGGTTACCCGAACCGGCCGGTGCGCATCATCGTCGGCTTCACGCCGGGCACGGCGCCGGACGTTGCCGCGCGCCTGCTCGCCGCCAAGTTCTCGGACAGCTGGGGCGTGCCGGTCACGGTCGAGGACATCACCGGCGCCGGCAGCAACATCGCCACCGATCGCGTCGCGAAAGCGACGCCGGACGGCTACACTTTGCTGATGGGCGGGAATCCATCGCTCGTCATCAATCCCAGCCTGTACGCCAAGCTGCCGTTCGATCCGATCAAGGACTTCGCACCGATCTCCCAGGTCTTCGTCGCAGCGAACCTGCTGGTGGTCCATCCCGACGTGCCGGCCAAGACCCTGCCGGAGCTGGTCGCGCTGGCGCGTGCGCAGCCGGGCAAGCTCACCTATGGCCACGCCGGCATCGGCACGTCGCAGCATCTCGCCGGCGAGCTGTTCAAATACATGGCGCACATCGACGTGACGCCGGTGGCCTATCGCGGCTCGACTGCCGTGCTGCCGGACCTGCTCGCCGGCCGCCTGACGATGTTCTTCGGCAATATCGTGAACGTGCTGCCGCAGGTGCGCGAGGGAAAATTGCGCGCCTTTGCCATCACCTCGCTCAAGCGCTCGGCGCTCGCGCCCGATCTGCCGACCATGGCCGAATCCGGTTTTCCCGGCTTCGAAGCCGTGCCGTGGTTCGGCTTGCTGGCGCCGGCCGGCACGCCGCCCGACATTATCGACAAGATTCACAAAGAGGCGGTCAAGGATCTGGCTTTGCCCGACGTACACAACAGCATGGTGCAACAAGGACTAGACCCCATCGGCAACTCACCGGCGGAATTTGTGGAGGCGATCAAAACCGAGACGCCGCGCTGGGCGAAGGTGATCAAAGACGCCGGAATCAAGTTGAGCAATTAGCGCTGCGGCGGATGTCCGCTGCGCTGTATTTTGTCCCTACTCCCACCGGAGTCTCCCTATGCAACCTGCCAAGGCCTTCACTCTCGCCGCGCACGGCGCAAAAATGCCCGTGGTCGGCTACGGCACCATGGAGCTGCCCGATCACCCGGCCGAGCTGGTCGCCGCCGCCATCGAAAACGGCTATCGCCTGATCGACACCGCGCGCAAATACGGCACCGAGGAGCGCGTCGGCGAAGGCATCCGCGCCAGCGGCATCGCGCGCGACGAGCTCTGGGTTACCACCAAAGTGACCGAACTGGATGCGCGCGAGGCCGACTTCCTGCGCTCGGCCGAGACCAGCCTGAAAGCGCTGCAACTCGACTATGTCGACCTGCTGCTAGTGCACTGGCCGCAGCCGAAAGTGCCGTTCACGGAGACGCTCGGCGCGCTCGCCAAGGCCAAGCGCAGCGGGCTGACGCGTCACATCGGGGTATCGAATTTCACCGTCGCCATGCTCGACGAGGCGGTGCGGGTCTGCCCGGAACCGCTCGTCACCAACCAGGTCGAGTACCACGCCTATCTGCCGCAGGACCGCATGCTGGCGGCGCTCAAGCGTCACGGCATGATCCTGACCGCCTACTGCCCGATGGCGCGCGGCAAGCTGCTCAACGATCCCATCATCGGCGAAATCGCCAAGAGCCACGGCAAGACGGCCGGCCAAATCTGTCTGCGCTGGCTGATCCAGCAGCCGATGGTGGCGGCGGTGCCGCGCCCGCTCGAAGTGACGCACATCAAGGAAGACCTCGACATGTTCGATTGGTCGCTCAGCGACGATGAGACGCGGCGGATATCCGCGCTGCGCAGCCGGCACATCCGCATCGCCGATCCACCCGAGCGCGCGCCCAAGTGGGACGTGGAGACCGTGCTATAAAAACGGCTCCGCCCGTTTTATCAGCTCATCGAGCCCGGGCTCGTTCGGATTGCGCGGCTTGCCGGGGTGAATGATCGAGATCTGGCAATTCTCCGCGGCTTCCACCAGCTGACGATAGGTTCCGGCATCCGGATTGAGAATGAATGCCTGTTTGTTGGCGTCGTAGCCGAACATCTTATCGTTGATCTGCGTGCACTCGTTGCAGCTCGTGCAACGAGCCGTCTCGATATAGGGCTCGTCCGGCGATTTCTCCGGCGCCGCTTCGGCGGCGGCGGGCGCAGCAACAACAGCAGCCGGTACGGCCACCGCTGCGGGCGACGCAACCGCCGCCGCGCTCGTCTGTTGGCTCACGGCGGCGGCCGCCGCCTGGGCCTGCTCCGCCCAGACTTTTCGTTCCTGTTCGAGCAGCCTCGCCGCATGCGAGTTATGAATGCCGCCGAACTCCTGCAGGCTGCGCCAGGCCTCGACGCAACGGCGCGCCTCGCGCACCAGAGTGTCGTTGACGATCACCTTTTGCAGGCGATTGTCGCGGTCGACCATCAACAGGCACGGCACCTTATCGGCGAGGTCCTTGCGTTCGCGCGTCAGGAATTCGGAGACCGGCAGCAGATCGGCGGTCCATTTTGCGCGCGGAACCTTGGCGAAATATTTGGCGCAGCGCGGGTCGGTCGCCGCGAAGTCGACCAGCGTGAAGGCGACGGTCTCCGACACCCGTTGCTGCTCCTCATCCTCATAATCGAGGCGCTGCGACGGCCAATCGAGATCGGCTTGGCTGTTGGCAGACAGGGAGAACCGCGATGCCCAATCCGGTCCCGCCGATGGATCGTAGGTGAACGATGGAAATGCCCGGGATTCCGTGGCTGCTGCAGCCGCCAAATAGGCCGGTAGGTGGCTCGCGTTCGCGCCGGAGAATACGCTGAACAGCGCCGGTCCGCGATAGGCCAGCCCGCTCAGCACCTGCTCGCGCAACTGGAACAGGTTTGAGGCGCTCGCCTGCAACACATAGGACGCGCCAAATCCGATCGCGGTGCCGGCGAGTTGCCGGCTGCGCAAACCTGCAATCAGGTAGTCGTCCCGGATCGGCGATTGTTCGAGCAGATCGTCGGTCAGCACGACGAGTTTTGCCGGCATACCCGAAACGAAAGCCCGCAAGATCAAGTCGGATTCCGCCGCCCGGAAGTCGGCGGCGCGCAGGCAAACCAGATAGTCCGGAAACGCGGCGATGTCGTCGGCATCGAGGCCGTTGTCGCCGAATTGTGCGAAGAAGGCGTCGTGGCGCGCTTCGCTGTATTCGCCGTCGGTCTCCAGCTTCGCGATCGCCATCGCCTTGGCGAGCTCGGTCATCTTCGGCAGCCGCTCGCGATAGGCCGCGACCGCCTCGGAGCAGGTGTCAAACGCAAAAGAATACGGCTCGGCGACGCCGATCCATTTGTCGCTTTCGATCGCCGGCGGGAAGAAACGTTGCGTCCGCAGCGTCGCGAGCAGCCCGCGCACCCGCTGGCGGCGGCTTTCCGCCATCGGCACGTTGACCGAGGCCGCGGTCAGCATCCGGGACATCGCGGCAAAATCGAAGGTGTCGCGATGCGCCGCGCCGATCGAGGCTTGCAGCCGTTCCGCGCTCATCCCTTCCTTCGAGTGGCCGAAATCCGCGCTCAGGATATCGGACAGTTTCAGAATCAGCGTGTTGATTTGGGCGCGGAATTTCAGCGCCTTTTGGTCCTGCAGGCCCTGCCAGGCGTGCTGAAACAGCCGGAACGGCATCGCCTTGTCGCAATCGATGACCTCGCCGTCGATTTTGAGCGCGGCGCGCAGCCGGTCGAGACTTTTCTGCAATGACTCGTCGTTCTTCGCCCCGATGCGGACGGTGGCGAGATCGCAAAGCTTCGAGAGCGTCCCGGTGGTGCCTTCGGCGATCAGCTTGCGGATCTCGCGCTCGAGCCTGCCGGCATGTTTCCGGATGCGTTCGCCGTCGCCGTTGGCCGCGATTCCCTTGAGCGCGCCGTCGAACAAGGCGGAAAGCGATTGCACCGGTTGCTTGTCAGCGCCCGCCGCGAGCACAAGCGGGAAATCGTAGCGCAGCGCCGTGAGATCACGGTATCCGGCGAGCAAAGCAGGCTGCAGGTCGCTGCGGGCCAGCGCGTCGCCGTCGCCCTGGGGCATTCGGCCCGTGAGATGAAACGCGATGTGCGCTTGAAGTTCTACTTGCATGCTGAAATCGCCTTCGTCGTGTTCGTCCGAATCCGCCCGTCCCTCAGGCGCTTGGTTGAACCTTGCTGTCCGCCTTCGGAGGCCAGACGGTGAACTTGTCGAGTTCCGCTTCGAAATTCGTCTTGATGTAGCCCGCCGACCGCTGCTGCCCGGCGTGCCGCAGCTCTTCGTAAACCGGCACTTCCGGATTGTGATAAAGGATGCCGACCGGGATCGGGTCATGGCCCGAGGCGATCTCGCGCGCGCGGTGGATGTCCGAAGGATCGTGCTGCTCCTGGTTCTTGTAGACCTTGGAGAGGTTGGCGCTGAGCTGCAGACCTTTTTCGTGGGTGAGCAGCTTGGTCTTCATCGGATCGTGCATGAACGGCTCGAACATGTCCGGCAGCCATTCCGGGCAGCGCTGCAGGATGCGGACGAACGACAGGCCGTTGTGATGGTAGGCGGCCCGCATGATGTCGTAGAGCACTTCCGGTATCCAATCGACCGCCTGCGCGACGAAGGAAACGTTCTGCACGCCGAGCGTCACGGTCAAAGGATTGAGGCCTTCCAGATAGGCGCCGCGTGGCGTGGTGTTGCTCTTCAGTCCGCGCGGAGAGGTCGGCGATGCCTGCTTCTTGGTCAACCCGTAGATCTGGTTGTCATGCAGCATCACCGTCATGTTCATGTTGTAACGGATGGCGTGAATCCAATGCGCCGCACCGATGCTGCAGCAGTCGCCGTCGCCGGTATTCACGAACACGTCCAAATCCGGCCGCGCCATCTTGATGCCCTCGGCAACCGGCAGCGCGCGGCCGTGGATGCCGTGGAACCCGTAGGTCTTCATGTAATGCGGGAAACGGCTGGAGCAGCCGATGCCCGACACGAACATGGTCTTCTCGGGCCGCAGCTTCTCGTCGCGGCACAGCCGCTGCACCGCCGCCAAAATGGCGTTGTCGCCGCAGCCGGTGCACCAGCGCGGCACGCCGCTCTGATAATCTTCGAGCTCGTGGTGCTGATCGTGCAGCCGCAGGAGGCATTCGGTGGCATGAATGGTCATGGTCGCGCCTGTTCTTTCTGCTTCAGTTTTTCGAGGATGACGCGCTGGATCGTCGCCGGCTTGATCGGCTGGCCGCGCACTTCGCTCCAGCAATCGACGTCGATCAGGTAACGCGAGCGCAGCAGCATCGCGAGCGCCGAATAGCGGCGATTGCTCTCGTCGATGATCTCGTCCTTCGGATCGTCGCTCCAATTGCCTTCGATCGTAATGACCTTCTTGAACCGCTGCATGATCTCTTTGATTCCCGGCGCCATCGGCTGCAGGAACGTCAAATGCAGCGACGACACCCTGCGGCCTTCGGCGCGCAGGTTACCCACCGCTTCCTCGATCGCACCCTTGGTGCTGCCCCAGCCGATAACCAGAAGATCGCCCTTGTCGCCGCCGAACACCGCCGGGGTCTTGAGGGTCCGCTGCAGCGCGGCGAGCTTGTGACTGCGCGCGCGAATGCCGGCTTCGTTGCTGTCGGCGTCATAGGCCACGTGGCTCAGCCGGTCGTGCGCCAGGCCGGTCAGCGTGTGCATGCCGCCGGGCTGGCCCGGAATGAAGCGGCGCGCCAAGCCGGTCGTGGCATCCCAGTCGTAAGGCTTGAGGCCTGCCGGGATTTCGCTCTGGTCGATCGGCGGCGCCAGCCAGGCTTCGCTGAATTGCGGCCGCGGGAACGGCTGCTGCGACGAACCAAGGCTGGCATCCGACAGCACGACCACGACCATGTTGAAGGTTTCGGCGATCTTGCGGGCGGTGATCACGGAATAGAAACAGTCCTCGATCGTCGCCGGCGCGATCACGACTTTGGGCGCGTCGCCGTGGCTGCCGAACATCGAGGTCAGCAAGTCGCCTTGCTCGACCTTGGTCGGCTGTCCGGTGCTGGGGCCGCCGCGCTGCACGTTGATGACGACGAGCGGAATTTCGCCCATGACCGCCAGCCCGATGCCCTCTTGCTTGAGCGAATAGCCGGGTCCCGACGTGACCGTAACGGCGCATTTTCCGGCATAGGAGGCCCCGATCGCGAAGGCGCAGGCCGCGATCTCGTCCTCCGCCTGATGAACGATGCCGCCGACCTTTTCGAACACGCTGCTCAAATAATGCGAGACCGACGTGGCCGGCGTGATCGGGTACATCGCGCAGATTTCCATGCCGGACGCGAGCACGCCGAGCGCCAGGGAGGTGTTGCCGTTGACCACGATTTGCGGTTCGGCGCTGCGCGCGGCCGGGATGCGATACTTGAAGTCGAGATTCTTCTCGGCCCAGTCGTGGCCGGCTTCCAGCAGCTTGACGTTCGACTGGACGACGCTGGCGTCCTTCTTGCCGAACGTGAGCGCAATCTGTTCGCGGGCGATTTGTAGGTCGAAGCTGTAAATGCTGCACAGCATGCCGAGAGCGAACATGTTCTTGCCGCGCTTGGCATCGGCGACGATGGTCTTGCACTCGCGCTCCATCGGGGTTTCGATGACCCTGTAGCCGGCCTTCACAAGCTGATCGTGGGTCTCAATGTAGGACGCGACGATTTTCGGGTCCTTGGCTTCGCGCCACATGCTTTCCAGCAGAATGGTGCAGTCCGACTTGAGGTCGCCGGTGCGGACGCGGCCAAGCAGCACCTGCTCGTTGAACGCGATCACCAGGTCGGTTTCGTTGCCGCCATTGGTAATGCGGCCCGAGCCCAGACGGATGCGGTTGCCGCTGCCGCCGGCCACGCTGCGCGCGGGCGGGCGGATTTCCGCGGGGATGATCTCCTCGGTCCAGACGCCATTGCCCATCTGCGAGGCGATCGCACCGAAGGTCTGCCCGCAGCGCTGCGCGCCCTCGCCGGAGTCGCTGACGATCTCGACGATATTTTCGCTCAATGTGACGGCAGGCTTGGCGCCTTGCTCGGGGCGAGCGGCTTTACTCGCGCGCGGGCGAGACTTAACGGCGGTGTCCATGGTCTCGGTCATCTTGCTACCTTAGGCGGCGCGAATGCGCGCGAAGTTGCGTTCCCGCAGATCGATCCCGAGGAACGTACCGAAACCGGGTTGGCCGGCTTGGTCCCCGCTGGAATCACGGATTCTCAAGTAGGTCTTCATGCTGCGCGCGGCCTTGCGGCCGGCGCCCATCGCTTCGATCACGGTCGCGGCGCCGGTGACGATGTCGCCGCCGGCAAACACGCCGGCCATCGAGGTCGCCAGCGTCTCGTCGGTGTCGATGTAGCCGCGCTTGTTGAGGCGAAGGTGCGACGTCTGGCCGATGATCGGGTTGGCGTTGGTTCCGATCGCGAATACAATCTGATCGCATTCGAATTCAAACTCGCTGCCCTTCACCGGAACCGGCCGCCGCCGTCCGGAATCGTCCGGCTCGCCGAGTTCCATGCGGATGCAACGCATGGCGCGGACATTGCCCTTGCCGTCGTCGAGCACCTCGACCGGGGCGGTGAGCCAGTTGAACTCGACGCCCTCTTGCTCGGCGTGATGAACCTCTTCCGCGCGCGCCGGGCATTCCGCCCGCGAGCGGCGATAGATGCAGTACACTTTCTCGGCGCCGAGCCGCAGGCTGACGCGCATGGCGTCCATCGCGGTGTTGCCGGCGCCGATCACGGCGACGCGCTTACCAAGCGGAAGCGGTGTGTCGAAATTCGGGAATTCCTTGGCCCGCATCAGGTTGCAGCGGGTCAGCAGCTCGTTGGCGGACAGCACGCCGTTGAGCGAGTCGCCGGGAATACCGAGCATCGACGGATAGCCGGCGCCGGTGCCGACGAAGACGGCATCGTAGCCGAGTTCGGTGCGCATCTGCTCGATGGTGAACAGGCGCCCGACCAGCGTATTGCATTCGAACTTGACGCCGAGCTTGCGCAGATTCTCGATTTCCGCGTCGACCACGGAATTGGGCAGGCGGAAATCGGGGATCCCGTATTTGAGGACGCCGCCGGCCTGGTGGAAAGCCTCGAACACCGTCACGTCGCAACCGGCTTTGGCCATGTCCGCCGCGCAGGCCATGCCGGCCGGCCCGGAACCGACGATGCCGATCTTGTATCCGGCCGGCTCGATGTAGGGGACGTTGCTCCACTTCTCCTTGATGGCGGTGTCACCGACAAAACGTTCGAGGCGCCCGATCGCGACCGGCTCGAGCGTTTCGCCGACAATGCAGACGCCTTCGCATTGCGTTTCCTGCGGGCATACGCGGCCGCACACCGAGGCCAGAAGATTGCTCGCGGTAATAACGTCATAGGCGCCGCGCAGGTCCTTGGCTGCGATCGCCTCGATGAATTTCGGAATGTTGATATTGACGGGGCAGCCGGCGATGCAGCCCGGCTCGGGGCACAACAGGCAGCGCTCTGCCTCGTTGAGCGCCTCGTTCAGCGAATAACCGCAATTCACCTCTTCGAAATTCTTCACCCGCACCTGCGGATCCAGTTCGCGCACAGGGGTGCGTTGCTGCGGAATGCTCCGGATGGTCTTTTTCTTCTTGACGGCTTTAGCCATTTTCAAACCTCGTGCGCCTGGCAGTTCCTCGTGAAGGCGCCCGCAACATCGCGGCGCTATCCACCCATCGCTTCTTCGAACGGATCCGGCAGACCCAAGCTCGATTCACCCGTGCCGTTCCCCGGCACGACCGTCGGCTTCTGCTGCATGATCCGGCAGTTTTCCGACCAGCGATCGAGGGCCGCCTTTTCCTCTTCTTTGTACCGGCGCAGACGCATCATCAGATCGTTGAAGTCGACCTTGTGCCCGTCGAAATCGGGACCGTCGACGCACGCAAATTTTACTTCGTTGCCGATTTTGACCCGGCAGCCGCCGCACATCCCGGTGCCGTCGACCATGATCGGGTTGAGACTGACGATCGTCTTGATCGCGTGCGGACGGGTGGTATCGGCGCAGGCCTTCATCATGATGGGCGGGCCGATCGCCACAACCTCGTCGATATCCTTGTGTCCTTCGATGGCGACCTTGATGCCGTCGCTGACGAAGCCCTTCATGCCAACCGAGCCGTCGTCGGTGCACAGGATCAACTCGTCGCAGCACGCCCGAAACTTGTCCGCCCAGAAAACCAGGTTCTTGGTGCGGAAACCGAGCACGCCGATCACATAGGCGCCATTTTCCTTGAAGCCGCGCGCCTGCGGGTAGATCGGCGCGACGCCCAAACCGCCGCCGACACAGACGACCTTCTTCTTTCCGGCAAGTGGGCTCGGCACCCCCATGGGTCCGACGATGCCGTAAAGCGACGTGCCGGGCTGGCAGACCTGCTGCATCTCCTTGGTCGACTTGCCGACCGCCTGGACGACCAGCGTCACGGTGCCCTTTTTGCGGTCGAAGTCGGCGATCGTGAGCGGGATCCGCTCACCGGATTCATGCGACATCACGATGACGAATTGACCCGGCTGCGCGGCTTTCGCCATCAGCGGGTGGTGGACCACCAGGGAATAGGTGACGTCGGAAAAATCTTCGCGCGCCAGAATACGGAAACCTGCCGCGGGCGTTGTTTCGGTCATCGATTCGGCTCGCGAATTCGACTGATGAAATGTAGGCAAATTAGTAATTGATCGGGCCCATCGCCGTTTTGACATAGCGCAAAGACCGGCCTCGATTTGGCATTAATCTTTAGTGCAGCTTGTGGGAATGCTGTCCGGGACTAGGACGATTACTGCCCGATCACGATCTTTTTCGGATGAACACACGGCCGAGATCGATGTCAAACATCATTCAAATCCTGCTCGAAGAACATCGCAACATCGACAAGCTGCTGCTCGTTCTGGAGCGCGAATTGGACGTCTTCGACCGCAGCGAAGAGCCGGACTACGAAATATTCCAGGCCGTCATCCAGTATTTCCAAGATTATCCCGAAAACTGCCATCATCCGAAAGAGGACATGGTTTTCGAAAAGCTGAAAGCGCGGGATGCGGCCGCTGCCGATCGCGTCGGCGACGCCGAAGCCGACCATCGCGTTGAAACTTTGCGCCTGCGGCGGTTGGTCGAGGCGGTCGAGGATATCCTGGCGGGCCGCGAATTCCTGCGGCAGACGTTCCATGACGTTGTGCATGAATTCATCGCGCATCAGCGCCAGCACATGGACAAGGAAGAGCGGCTATTGTTCCCGGCGGCCATCAAGGGCCTGCGGCCTGAGGATTGGGCCGACATCGATGCCCGGTTGAACGATCGCAAGGACCCGTTGTTCAACGGCGTCATCGAAACGAAGTTTCAGGCCTTGCAACGGACGATCCTGCGCTGGGAACAGGAAACCGAAACCAGCCGCGTGAAACCGTCGCGCGTCCAGATTTAAGTACGGCCTCGCCCATCGGGTCAGAGACACGGACAAGGCGGCCCGCGCCTCTAATGACCTGTGGCCGGCCCGCTCTCACCACTCCATCGGTCAAACCAGGTATCGGGGATTGCTTAAATGACGTCAGGCCGTCAATTTACACGGACAGGCGAAGGCATCGGGCGGGATGGATCGATTGAGGATTTGGTATTACGTCGGAGACGGTTTCGATTGGCTCGAGTCCCATGGCAGGGTGAGCGGGGTCACCCGAGTTACGGTTGAGCTGCTTTATGCCGCTTTCGAAAACCGCGAAAAATTCGACATCATCCCGTGCGTCCTCGCAGGGTCGGGTCACGCGCTGGCGCCCGTCGGCCTGCCAGAGACACTGGCTTACTTCGCCGCCAAAACCGGCAAGCCTCTGCCCTCGAACAGTCCGGCAGCGCCGGCACTCCCCGAGGCCCTCCAGAGTGCGCCGGGGCTCGTGCCGAAAGCCGGCGACCATGTCCTCTTCACCGGCATCGTGTGGACCTCGCGCTATATCGCGCTGTTCGACCGGCTGGCCGCCCAGGGCGTCGAATTTTCCGCGTTCGTACACGACATCATTCCCGTCGAGCCGCCCGATCTGGTGCCCGACGAGACTCACCGCATGTTCGCCACGTGGCTCAAGACCGTGGTCAACAGCCCGGAGCGAAATTCCGGTGCGAACGAAAATGTTTTCGATAACCAATGACTCTCCACATTGCGAGGCAATCTAAGGTCACGAACTCAGCGCGGCTCTCAACCAGCGCCCTGGGGGACAGAAGCGGGAACGGATAGGTACATAGGACTCGACCCTTGCCAATGATCGGATGAGTGTCTCCCGTACGCACATCAAATCGAATTTCGCGAAGCTCCTCGATAACTTTTGCCAATTCACGCTTCGGCACGCCGATGACCGGCCGATCCATTCTGTTAACTCGGCGCTTACGATGTTTATCGATCTACGTAAACTTCCGTATCAGGCCAAGCGGTCGAATAGACGTATACAATTTCGTACACCCCCATTCGGGTGATCTAAATAACGGAGGTCATGTAATGGCTAAGCTTGTTCCGCGTTTCCTGAAAGACATCTCGGGTGCCACTGCTATTGAATATGGCTTGATCGCGGCCGGAATTTCGGTCGCAATTATCGCGGTAGTCAACGGCCTTGGAACTCAGCTCAATGCTAAGTTTGGGACCATCTCATCTCAGCTTCACTAAATGCCTCCTCCACGTGACAACAAAGGTCCTAGTTGGGTAGCTAGTGGATCGCGTCTGACAT
>PMAF01000263.1:18545-19705 GCA_003152455.1 Hyphomicrobiales bacterium | reverse complement strand
AAGGTTCTGCTTCCTCGAAAGGCTCGTCTTCCGCAATGAGCCGGCCGGCATCGACCGCATGGTCGATGTGGTCGTTGGCGACCAGGTCGTCGCAGAACATGCGTGCTTCCTCGCGCGCGGCCTCGACCGCGAACCGGCGCAGCAACGCCAGCAGCGACGTCAAATCCCGCCCGCGTTCGGCCTCGCATGCGGCCAGCACGCGTTCGACCATGCGCCGTTTGAGGCGCACCACGTCGCCGCGTTCGCCGACAAGCACGCCCTCGCGTAGGGCTGTGATCGCTTCGCGGAAGGCCGGATAAGCCTGATCCGGCAGCCCGCCCTTGCGGTAAAGAGCCTTGAANNCCGGATATGGTTTTGTCGTGGATATAACTGATGGCGCGGTCGATCGACACGCCGGACAAATTCGCAAGCGCTTCCTCGACCAGCACCACATTGCCCGACAAGAGCGCCCGCAAGATCATGCCGGCGGTCAGTTGCCCGCTCTCGCGCAAATGCTCGACCAGGTGTCCGACCTCGTCGTATGGCGTCTCGGCGGCGAGCGCGACGGTCGCCTTCTCGCATGCGTCGCGCGTGGCGTCCAGCGCGTGTTCGGCATCCATCCATTGCCGGTCGGCGACGAAGCCGGCCAGCGCGCGCGACAGCTTGGCGAGCAGCGCCTGGCGCGTCGCCATTGGCAGATCGGCCCGCGCCATCAGCGGTTCGCGGATCGCCGCCAGATCGCCGAAGCGGTCGACGATGCGGTCGATGGAGAACGATGCGATGTCGGCCTCGGAATTTTCCAAGAGCGCTAGGCAAGCCTGGGCGCAGCCCACTTCGGCGATGGCCGCAGCGAGCGGACGCGGCAACATGGCGCGGCTGGCGATGGCGGCCTGGGCCGGCGGCTGCGCCGTCGCCACCAGGTCGACCAGATCGGATTCCTGCATCAACGGCGACAGCGCAAGGATCGACATCGCGATCTCCGGCTGATCGTTGGCGAGCGCGCGCACCACCACCGCCGGCGCGTTCTCGGAGGCGGCGAACGCNNTTCCCCGGGCGGAACGTGGCGGATCCACTGCAGAAACTGACGGACGATCATGGGCACTACCTGACGCAACCGCCATCGTGCACATCGACGGCGCGGCCTAATCTAGCCGGCGACGCTTAACAAAGCGTTCACCATA
>PMAF01000263.1:0-18539 GCA_003152455.1 Hyphomicrobiales bacterium | reverse complement strand
GGGCGGATCGCTGAACAAATTGAGGATGAGCGAGCGCTCGCTCGCGGCCCGAGCCTCGGACCCGGCCGGCGTCCACAGGTTGGTCACGGTTTGCGTTAGCGCGCCGTTGCCGCGATCGGTGAACATGCTCTGAAGGAATGGCCTGCGGTCCGGCGGCACCACCGGAACCGGCACCGGACCATTGGCCTGCGCAAAGGCTCGTGCGACCCCGGCGGGGTCGGGCGAAGCGGCCAGCGCCTCGCTGTTGCCTAGGCTGGGCGCAAAAGCGATGGCGCGCGTAACCGCGAAGCGGCCGGTCAGCGTAGCATAGACCTCGCCCACGCTGCGCGGCTGGCCGCGGCTCGCGAATATGCTCGGGTTGGCCGCCGCCGCTTGCGGAAACATCGTCGCAACGTTGGCGAGAGGCTGGCTCGACGTGGCGTTGATCAGTTTCGCGGCGCCGTCGGAGCCGAGGAAATGCGCGATGTAGAGTTCACCCTCGCACGGCTGGCGGCCGATACCGGCCGCCAGTTGCGCGGCGTTGGCCTGGGTGAAGGCGCCCGCCATGGTCGCGCTCACGGCCGGATCGTTGCGCAGCCGCATGATCGCCGCCCACTGGTTCGGGTCGGCGACCTCGTAGCGGCCGTCGGCGCTCACCGTAATGGCGTCGGCATACTGGCCTTAGCCGTGCGCCGGTCCGGCATTCTTGAGGGTCGCGAGCCAGGTCTGATCGATGAACTGATAGAGCCCCTGGGCCGAAAAGGTCGTTGCCTGGGCGGCCGGATTGAGGTTGGATTCCATGCGCTCGGCGGTCAGCAGATACTCGAAACTGGCGCCCATCGTGCGCGCCGCGTCGCGGATCGCGCTGGCGACGCGCGCCGATGCATTGGCTAAGATGGAATCGATCGCCATGTCTGGCCTTGAAAAGACGGGCCGAAAGGGTCGCGGGCCGTACCTTTGGCCAACCGGACGCAGACATTCGCGAGCAATGTCGATCCTGGATAATTATGGTAAATGAATCATTAACGGCGGCGGCGGGCCGCCCCGGTCACCATGCGGAGGACGACGATGGCGGAAACAATCCAGCGGCATAAGCGCGGCGGGCTCTATTTCGAGGACTTCGAGATCGGCAAGACCTACGAGCACCCGTTGACGCGCACCGTCACCCAGATGGACAACATGTTGTTCTCCAACATGACGCTCAATCCGCAGCCGCTGCACATCGATCGGCATTTCTGCGAGCAGGAGACCGAGTGGGGCCAGCCGCTGATGAATTCGCTGTTCACGCTCGGCCTGATGATCGGCATCCAGGTGTCCGACATGACGGTCGGCACCACCATCGCCAATCTCGGCATGACCGACGTGCGCTTCCCCAACCCGCTGTTCGAGGGCGACACCGTCCACTGTTCGACCGTGGTCGTCTCCAAGCGGGAATCGAAGTCGCGTCCCGGCGCCGGCATCGTCGAATTCCATCACAAGGCGTTCAAGCAGGACGGCACGCTGGTGGCGGATTGCCACCGCAACGTCTTCATCAACATGCGGCCGAAGTGAAGCGAAAGTAATGCGCTCCCTCCTCTTCGTCCCCGCCGACGGCGGAAGCAAACTCGATAAAGCCATGGCGAGCGGCGCCGACGCGGTGATCCTCGACCTCGAAGATTCGATCGCACCGGAGCGCAAAGTGCACGCACGCATGGTCGCGTTGGAATTTCTCAGGGCCGTGCAATCGAAGACACCGCGCCCTCGCCTGCTGGTGCGCGTCAACGGCCTCGACACCGGCATGACCGATGCCGATCTCGAGGCGGTGGTGCCGGGAAAGCCGGACGCGATCCTGTTTCCGAAGGCCGAAGGCGGCGCGACCGTGACCTATCTCGATGCCAAGCTCGCCGTGCGCGAAGCCATCGCCGGCCTGCCGGACGGCACCATCAAGATTCTGGCGCAGACCGTCGAGTCCGCGGCGGGCCTGTTTTCCACCGGGACCTACCGCAATTCGAGCGCGCGGCTGATCGGCATGACCTGGGGGCCGGAGGATTTATCGGCCGAACTCGGCGCGGAAGCCAACCGCGAAGCCGACGGCACGCTCACCGAACCTTACCGGCTGGCGCGTTCTTTCTGCCTGTTTGGCGCCGCCGCGGCGAAAGTGCCGGCGATCGAGACGATCCATGTCGATTTCCGCAACGCCGAAGTTCTTCGCCGCGACACCGAACTGGCGCGCCGCGACGGCTTTACCGGCCGGCTGGCGATTCATCCGGCGCAGGTGCCGGTGATCAACGAAGTGTTCACGCCGAGCGCCGAGCAGGTCGCCAAGGCGATGGCGGTGGTCGCCGCTTTCGCGGCACAACCCGGCGCCGGCACGGTCGGCATCGACGGCAAGATGTTCGATCGGCCGCATCTGTTGCAGGCGCAAGCCTTGCTGGCGCGGATCGGCTGAACGCTATTCGGCGGCTTCCATCGGCGTCACGTCTTGCGCGTGACCTTCCTGCGCCTGTTTCACCCGCTGCGTCCGCGCGATAAAGGCGCGCGCCGCGTCAGTACCGAACAATTCATGCGTTTCGGCCTCGTCGCTGGCGACCGGCGTCATCGCGAGATCGGTGTAGTTAAAGCGGTTCGGATCGCGCTTGATGCTGAGATAGATGCGGCGCAGTCGGAGATAGAGCGTACCCCAACGCACCACCTTGCTCGCCATCTCCGCGAAATATTTCGGATAGAACGACCAGATCGGCTCGACGGCGAAGCCCGGCCGGCGGTCGCGCCGGTATTTCATTCGCAGCAGGCCGCATTCGAGCGGATGGATGTGCTCGATATTGATCGAGCCCATGAACCAGGTGATGAGGAACAACGCGTTGCTGGCATTCGCCCGCGTCTGCGCCACCCGGCGCAGAATCGCTTCGACGTGGTCGATGGTGTAGTAGCGCTGCCACGCCATGTTGTAGGCGCGGTCCCAATCCTCGCGCGACATCTTCGGGTGCGTCGTGCAGATGTGGTTGAGGTCGTATTTGTTCATATCAGGATCGAGCGGCGCGCCGGCCTTCGACAGCTTGAGATGGTCCTCCGAGCCCGGCAGCGGCGTAAGATAGAAGAACTCCAGCAGATCGACCGGCAGTTCGCGCTTGATCACGTCGATATCGTGCATGATCGATTCGAACGTATCGTTCGGGAATCCGAGAATGTAGCCAGCATAGGTGAGGACGGCGGCGCTCTTCCAGGCCAGCAGCATCTCGCGGTATTCGGTGATCTTGTTCTGCCGCTTCTTAGCGCCGAGCAGGTTGTCCGGGTTGATGTTCTCGAGCCCGATGAACACGCGCTTGACGCCGGCGCGCGCGCATTTCGTGATGAAATTGGGCAGCTTGTAGCAGAGCGTATCGACCTGGATGATGAAGCTGGTGTTGAACTTCTCCACCTCGCGCAGATAAATGAGGCGATCGAGAATGATCTCCCAGTCCTTGTTGCGGGCGAAATTGTCGTCGGTGATGAAGAAGGCGCGCAGGCCTTGGGCGTAATTGAGCCGCACGATGCGTTCGACATCTTCCGGAGAGCGGCGGCGGGACTTGCGGCCCTGCACGTTGATGATGGTGCAGAATGAGCACTGATAGGGACAGCCGCGGCCGGCGTCGAAGCTGGTGGTGCCGGCGATGGTGCGCTGCGCCCGATCGACCCGCAGCAGCGGAACCGGCGCGCCCTCGATCCCCGGCAGGTCGTCCATGTAATTATAGAGCGGCTTGAGCGCGCCCGCGTCGGCATCGCGCAACACCAGCTCGAGCCGGCCTTCCGCCTCGCCTGCGAACAACGACAAGCCCATCGCCCGGGCGCAGTGGAGATCTGCATCGATGCCGCCGAGCATCGACAGCACGCCGGAGACGTGGAAGCCGCCGATGCTGACCTGGATGCCGCGCTCGCGCAGCGGCCGCGCCAGATCGAGCGCGCGCGGGAACTGGTTCGATTGCACGCCGGCGAGCATCACCATGCCGGCGCCGGTTTCATCGATCATCGCCGCCAGGCGTTCGGGGCGGATGCGGGTGTTGATTTCGTCGAAAGCGTGGATGTCGATGTCGACGTCATCGCCGAGCACGCGGCGATCGGCGCAATCCTTGGCGAGGCCGTACAGCGCGGCCAGCGAATTCGACGGGACCGGCGAACGCAGCCACTGGATGACATAGCCGTCGTCGTCGTAATGCGACGGCTTGACTAGCAAGAGGCAGAAACGCCGCCTCGCCCCACTTTGCGCTGCCGCTAACGCACCCATAACGACCCGCCCCACGCCACACACGAAACCCGCATCTCTTCATAACATGCGGAAATCGATTAAAGAAATCGATATTGGTGGCTAGCGGCCCGGTTTGGCGGGTACCCCGCCATAGACCGAGTGCGGGTCAAACGTCTTGTCGCCATTGCGGAATTCCAGCGTGACCGTACCGGTCTTGCCAAGCGGAACCGCGCGATAGAAGCAGGAGCGCCGCCCGGTGTGGCAGGCGCCGGGGCCTTGCTGCTCGACCTTGAGCCAGAGCGCGTCCTGGTCGCAATCGACGCGCAGCTCGACCACGCGCTGAACATGGCCGGAGCTCTCGCCCTTTTTCCAGAGTTTCTGGCGCGAGCGGCTGTAATACCAGGCCTCGCCGGTTTCGATGGTCTTGGCGACCGCTTGCGCGTTCATGTGCGCGACCATCAGCACGTCGCCCGATTGAACATCGGTCACGACGGCCGTGATCAGCCCCTCCGCGCCGAATTGCGGCGCGAAGCCCAGGCCTTCCTCGATCTCTGATGTGTTCGACAAATTTGCCTCGCGTTTTTGACGCGGGGCTTAGCGTTGCGCCCCGCGCAGCATGGTCATGAAACGGACTTGCTCGTTGGCATCCTCACGGAACGCGCCGGTGAAATGCGTCGTCACCGTCAGCGCGCCGGGCTTGGTCACGCCGCGCAGCGACATGCACATATGCTCGGCCTCGATCATCACCGCAACGCCGCGCGGCTTGAGGATTTCCTCGATCGCGGTCGCCACTTGCGAGGTGAGATGCTCCTGAGTTTGCAGACGCAGCGCATAGACGTCGAGCAGTCGCGCCAGTTTCGACAGCCCCACCACCCGCTCGGTCGGCATATAGGCGATGTGCGCCTTGCCGAAGAACGGCATCATGTGGTGCTCGCAATGCGAATTAAAGCCGATGTCTTTGACCAGCACGAAGTCGTCATAGCCGCCAGTCTCGCTGAAGGTGCGGTCGAGTACTTCGGCCGGACATTCGCGGTAGCCCTGAAAAATCTCCTCGTAAGCGTCGATGACGCGCTTGGGCGTCTCCAGCACGCCTTCCCGCTGCGGGTCGTCGCCGGCATAGGCGATCAAGGTGCGCACCGCAGCCTCCGCCTCGACGCGCGACGGACGCGGGCCGGGCGGCGTCGGCGCCGCGCGCACGTGCTCGGACAAGCCCTGCTTGGGCCACGGCTTTATGATGGTATTCTTGGCGTCCATAACGGTCTCTCCGTTCGACCGGCACCCACCCATGAGGGCTGCACCGGGAGTGTCACCGGGGGTGGCCGCGTCAGTAACCCGCCGAACCGCTTCCGGTCCAATGCGGGGCGCCTGGACGCCGCATTCCCATTTAGCATGGCTCCTAGAGCCACGCCTTGGCGCAAGAACCCCTTCTCGCGCCATCGGGTCAGCACCTATATATTCGTTTGGGCGCCAGAGGCAATCCGCGGCAACGGGAAAATCGGTAAAAGGTCAATGCTTAACGAGGTTTACAACGCAAAAATTCTCGACCTGGCGGGCAATATTCCCCGCCTAGGACGACTCGATAGGCCCGACGCCAGCGCCACTGCCCATTCCAAGCTGTGCGGCTCGACCGTCACGGTCGACCTGAAAATGGAAGGGCCGGTGGTCACCGATTTCGCCCATGACGTGAAAGCCTGCGCCCTGGGCCAGGCCTCGTCCTCGATCATGGCCCGCCATGTGGTCGGAGCGAAGCCGGCCGAACTGCGCGAACTGCGCGAGACCGTGCGCAAGATGCTGAAGGAAAACGGCCCGCCGCCGTCCGGCAAATGGGCCGACATCGCGGTGCTCGAGCCGGTGCGCGACTACAAAGCGCGCCACGCCTCGACCTTGCTGACTTTCGACGCGGTGGTTTCCGCGCTCGATCAGATCGAGGCCAAACGCGCGCAGAAGCAAGCGGCCACCTAGCGTCACTTCGCCGATGCCAAGCCGCGCGTCTTGGGCACCGTCAGGTCGGCGCGGTTGCCGAGCGCCTTCACGCAGCTTGCGGTGAGCCGGGGTAAATTCTGCTGCGCGCCGGTATTGCCGAAGCGAATGCCGGTGACCATGCCGGCGCTCTTGGTTTCGATCAGCATCGAGTGGCTGCCGACGGCGGCAAACGCGCCGATCAGCGCGGCCGGCACCGCGCCGACGGCATAAGTGACCAGTTCGTCGGGCTGGGCGCGGCGCTCCGAGGACACCACCGTTAGCGGAGCCGACATGCGGCCAACCGCCATGGTCACCGCGCCGAGCTCGGCCGGCACCCGGATGCGGCCGCTTTCACGGCGCCGCTCGACGTAACTCACATCGTAGCTGTCACCGTTGCCGCAGGCGAGCATGAGATCGAAACTGCCGATGTCCTCGCCTTCGACGGTGAGCGGCTGGCGCCGCGCCAGGGCCGCGACCCCGGCGCGATCGATCATGGTCCAGCGCCGCTCGCTGATTTCGGTGGCGCGCGCGCCGTCGGTCACGCGCGCGACCGGCAGGGTCGAAGACGGCGCCGGAGACGCGGCGACCGTGGCCGCCGCCGCCGGCGCAGGCGGCGCATCGGTCGCGAGCCGCGTCCGGTGCGTCTCGTCCGCCGTCAAGGCATGCATCGGCTCCCAGGGCGGGATGCGCAGCGCCAGATTGAGCAGATCGACCGAACCGCCCATGTCGATGGTGTATTTCGCAAGCCGTCCGATATCGCGCTGTACCAGCACGAGATCTTCAGCCGAGTAGTTCGCCGCGGTCGGATCGTCGCGGCGGTCGCCGAGCCAGATCTGATGCACCATCACGCGCGCTTCGCTCGGCACCGTGCGGTGCACGCCGCCGAGTAGCACGAAGCCGCACATGGATTCGCAATCGGCGCGCGGTACGAACTTTCCGCGCGGCGCGCCGTGATCCTGGCTATCGACATCGACGACGCGGCCAACCGTCGTGTCGAGGCCCAAGCGGCGAATGTCGCGTCCGAGCGCGATGGCACCGAGCACCGAGCCGCCGTCGGAATCGATCACGACCGTGGCGCCGGCGAGATCGTGAGCCTGCGTGAATAATTCGAAGTCGTGCGGCGTCTCCGCCGTGATGGCGCCACTGGCGGAAATCCAGACTTGGCACTTGTTGCCGCAGTTGGCGGCGGGACCCTGCAGGCGCAGATCGAAACGCATCGGAAGCGTCCGATCGACGACCGTGGCTGACGCCGGCAATATCGAACTTAGCGCCGCCGAGGCAAGCGCAAAGGCCATCGCAAGGGAGCGAGCCATTCTTCCCCCTTAATCGCCGCCGAGCCCTTCTTCTTGGCGCGGTCGATTGCCGCGCTTTTCGCCGGGCTTTGGCGACTTTAAGAACCCCCGTTCTGTCTCATTTTTATGCAGTGCATGGATTCGGGTCTAGTGTAAAAAAGTCGCGGTCGTAAAGCTTTTTGCCAACGCTTGCAGCAGTTCCATCGCAAGGGAACTATGCCGGCAAACACCGGAAAAGGCGGAAGACTTCGGCTGGGCCGCAAGTTTCACTGGAACTTTAACGGCGTTTGCCATGCGGGAAAATCGAGCGAGTGGTGCCGGCGGCCTGCCCCGACTCGCCGGGCGCGGCCTGGTGGCCCTTTACCGATATACGCTGGCGCCGCTGATCGGCCCGCGCTGCCGGCATCTGCCGTCCTGCTCCGAATATGCCGACGAGGCGATCGCCCGCTTTGGGCTATGGGCGGGCGGCTGGATGGCACTCGCGCGCATCTTGCGCTGCCAGCCGTGGGGCACGCACGGGCTCGATTTCGTGCCGGCCGCATTGCCGGCGCGCGCGCACTGGTGGGCGCCCTGGCGCTACGGCCGCTGGCGGGGCACGAATGAAGTGCCGCCGCGATGAACCGGCGCCGCGGCTTAATTCTTTTAGGCGTGATCGCACTGAGTGTGCTCGCATCGATCTTGTTCGGTTTGCGCAGCTACAACTCATTCCTGTTGTTGCGATCGGCCTACGAAGCCGGCCGCCCGCAGGTCAGCAGCCTGCGCGCCTGGATGANNCCGGCGGGCACCCGCGGCAATGAAAGCCTGAGGGAGATTGCCGACCAACGCGGCGTCGCGCGCTTCGATTACGTGCAACAGGTGCAGCGCGCGCTCGGTCAATCGGCGCCGGTGCCCGAAAGCAGTCAAAGTACGGGCGGCCTGACCGATCGCATCTTATCGGCGCTATTGATCTACGGCTATCCGGCGCTAGCTCTGACACTGCTGCTCGGCGCGATCGGACTGCCGCTGCCGATCGGGGTCGCGGCCGTGCTCGCCGGCTCGCTCGCGGCGCTCGGAAAGTTGGGTTGGCAATGGGCCGGGTTGATCGCCGTCACCGCCTCATTCGCCGGCGACATGATCGCCTATGGAATCGGCCGCACCGTCAGCGATGGTTTCCTCGCGCGCCATGGCCGCTGGATCGGCTATAGTCCACGGCGCCGCGACAGCATCCGGGCACTGCTGCAACGCTGGGGCGGCATGACGGTGATCGTCTCGCGCACGCTGACGTCGTCCTTGAGCTCGGTCGTGAGCATCTTCGCCGGCATCAGCCGTTATCGCTTCTCTCATTTTCTGGCTTTCGCCTTGCTCGGACGTCTGATCTGGACCGCGGCCTATCTCGGCTTGGGTTATGAGATCGGCGGCAATATCGACGCCGCCAGTCAATTCCTCGCCAATCTGAGCGGCCTCGTGATTGCGCTCGGCGTGCTGGTCGTGTCGAGCGCCTATCGGGCGGGGCTTCAGCCGTCCAAGGCAAGCTAAAACCAGTTGCAAGGCCGCAACCGGCTGCTATATCCCTGCCAAATTCAAATCACGCTTACCTGCATTCGTAGGCAGCGAGTGAGCAAGGAGACGAGACCATGGTCGCGCTGACCTTTCCCGACGGCGCGCGTCGGGACTACCCCCCAGGCACAACAGGGCTGGACGTGGCCAAGGGCATTTCGCCCTCGCTGGCCAAGCGCACCGTCGCCATGGCGCTCGACGGCGGGCTCGCCGATCTGAGCAACCCGATCGAGCGCGACGCCAAGATCGAATTCGTCTCGCGCGAGGACCCGCGCGCCCTGGAACTGATCCGGCACGACGCCGCGCATGTGCTCGCCGAAGCGGTGCAATCGCTGTGGCCGGGCACGCAGGTCACCATCGGCCCGGTGATCGAGAACGGGTTCTATTACGACTTCTTCCGCAACCAGCCGTTCACGCTGGAAGACCTGCCCGTCATCGAAAAAAAGATGAAGGAGATCGTTGCGCGCGACAAACCCTTCACCAAGGAAATCTGGTCGCGCGAGCAGGCCAAGAAAATCTTCGGCGACAAGGGCGAGAATTTCAAGGTCGAGCTGATCGACGCCATTCCGGCCGACCAGTCGCTCAAGATTTACAAGCAGGGTGACTGGTTCGACCTCTGCCGCGGCCCGCACATGACGTCGACGGGCAAAGTCGGCAACGCCTTCAGGCTGATGAAGGTGGCCGGCGCCTATTGGCGCGGCGACAGCAAGAACCCGATGCTCACCCGCATCTACGGCACCGCTTTCGCCAAGCAGGAAGAGCTCGACACCTATCTCAAGCAGATCGAGGAAGCCGAGAAGCGCGACCATCGCCGGCTCGGCCGCGAGATGGACCTGTTTCACTTCCAGGAGGAAGCGCCCGGCTCGGTGTTTTGGCATTCCAAAGGCTGGACGCTATTCCAGGCGCTGGAGAACTACATCCGCCGCCGCCAGCACGAATCCGGCTTCATCGAGGTGAACTCGCCGCAACTCATGGACCGCGAGCTGTGGGTCACCACCGGCCACCTGCCGACCTACGCCGACATGATGTTCCTCACCGCCGAACACGGCGATGACGAGCGCGTCTATGCCATCAAGCCGATGAACTGCCCCGGCCACGTGCAGATTTTCAAGAACGGCCTGAAGTCGTATCGCGACCTGCCGCTCAAGATCGCCGAGTTCGGCAAGGTGCACCGCTTCGAGCCGTCGGGCGCGCTGCACGGGCTGATGCGCGTNNATATGGGACAAGGCCGAGGCCGCTTTGATGGCGGCGCTGAAAGCCTCCGGCCGGCCGTGGACGCTCAACAAGGGCGAAGGCGCGTTCTACGGGCCCAAGCTCGAATATGTGCTGCGCGACGCCATCGGCCGCGAGTGGCAATGCGGCACCGTGCAGGTCGACCTCAACATGCCGGGCCGCCTGGGCGCATTCTACATCGACGAGCATTCCGACAAGGTGACGCCGGTGATGTTGCACCGCGCCATGTTCGGCTCCATGGAGCGATTCACCGGCATCCTGATCGAGCACTATGCCGGCCATCTGCCGCTGTGGCTGTCGCCGGTGCAGGCCGTGGTCACCACCATCACTTCCGACGCCGACGACTTTGGCCGCGAAGTCGTGGAAGCCGCGCGCAAGCTCGGCTTGCGCGTCGAGGCCGATCTGCGCAACGAAAAGATCAATTACAAAGTTCGCGAGCACTCGCTCGCCAAGGTCCCTGCCCTGCTCGTCGTCGGCAAGAAGGAAGCGGCCGAACGGCTGGTGTCGATCCGCCGCCTCGGCAGCGAAGGCCAGCAGGTGATGCCGCTCGATGCCGCGCTCAAGGCGCTCGCCGACGAAGCGGTGCCGCCGGACGTGCGGCGGCAGAAAACGACGGCCTGATCGGCCGTTTTGCGAGGATTCCGCGGGTTTTCAGCCGGCATCAGGCCCGTGGCGAACCACACGGGCGCGCTGTGATTTGTGAAAACGCGGTTAGCGACGCAGGAGATCGCCGANNACAAAACGCGGTTAACCAAATTCAAACTTCGGCCGCCCTATGATCCTACCGATCGATCACAGGATCAGGGAGTGCCTGCCGGGCGCCCGTTTCGTGTAACGAACCGGTTTCCGGCCGATTGGCACGCAGAGGCACTGCCTTGCATTCTCGCTTCTCCATTCTCATCAGTCCCGGCCAAGCGCGCTGTTTCGGCGCCGCGCAGCCCATACCGCGGGCCCCTCGATGGGCCCGCTGAGGTTCCCGACCTTGCTGTCCCGGCTGAACATCCGCATCGGCACCAAGCTCGCCATCACGGTCGGCATCGGCGTGGTGCTCGTTGCCGGCATGGTCGCCAACCAGCAGATCAGCGATGCCTCGGTGGCGCGGCATGCGGAGCTGGAGCGCAACGAACAGTTCGTCACCGCGGATATGCTGCGCGCCAGCGTCGACTTGCAACGGATGCAGACCGGCACGCGCGAAATCCGCCTGTCCATTTCCGAGCGGGAGGCCGATCAAGCCCTCGCCGGCTTGCGCGACAGCATGAGCAAGGCCGTCGGTTATCTGCTGGCCGCCGTGCAATTGTGCGGCAACACGGAAAATTGCGCGCGCTTCGATAAGCTCGTCACGTTGGCCAAAGCTTACGCCTCCAACGCCGCCGAGATGACGGCGCTGAAAAAACAATACGCGGAAATTGACAAGCCGCTCGATAAGAGCAGAACAATCGGCACCGAGATCGATGCCCTGATCGCGAAGGCGACTTCCGACGCCAAGGCGCTCGCCTCTCAACGCATGACCGCGGCGGCGGCGCGCCGGGCGGACGCCGCGCAAATCAGCATGGCTTTCGGATTTTTTGTCGTCGTCATCCTGACGGGAGCGGCGATTTTCGGCGTGCTATCGATCGGCCGGCCGATCAAACACATTGCCGGGGTTTTGCTGCAGCTGGCGAACGGCAAGCGCGAGTTCGATATCCCCTATACCGGCCGCGGCGACGAAGTCGGCGACGCGGCGCGGGCGGCGCAGGCCTTCCGCGACAATCTGGTGCGGCTTGAAAAGCTCGAGACCGAACAGAAGGAAGCGGCGGCGCGCGCCGTTGCCGAACGCAAGAGTATGGTGCGCGATCTCGCCGACACCTTCGAGCAAGCCATCGGCAACATCGTCGGGGCGGTGTCGTCCGCCGCGAGCGAGCTTGAATCGACGGCCAGCACCTTGACCAAGAACGCGGAAGCGACCCAGCACCTCTCGGCCGCGGCCGCCGCCGCTTCCGCGCAAGCCTCGGCCAACGTCCAGTCGGTGGCTTCGGCGACCAGCGAGGTCGGCGCCTCGATCGAGGAAATCGGCCGGCAGGTGCAGCAATCGACCAAGATCGCGGCCGAGGCGGTGAAACAGGCGGAACGCACCGACGCCCGCATTGCCGAACTGTCGCGCGCGGCGGGGCGCATTGGCGACGTGGTCACGCTCATCACCACGATCGCCGGGCAAACCAACCTGCTCGCCCTCAACGCCACCATTGAGGCGGCGCGCGCCGGCGAAGCCGGCCGCGGCTTTGCCGTGGTCGCCGCCGAGGTCAAGATGCTGGCCACGCAGACGGCCAAAGCGACCGAAGCGATCAAAGCCCAGATCGCCGAAATGCAGAACATGACCCAGGAATCGGTTGCCGCGATCAAGGAGATCAGCGGCACCATCGGCCGCATTTCAGAGATCGCCGCGAACATCACCGGAGCGGTCGATGCGCAGGGGCTAGCGACGCAGGAGATCGCCGACAACATCGCGGAGGCGGCGCAGGTGGCCGTCAATATCACCGACGTGAACCACGATACCGACGAGACCGGCACGGCTTCGATCAAGGTCCTGCAGGCGGCGCAGGTGCTGTCGGGCGAGAGCCGCAAGCTCGACCTCGAGGTCGCAAAATTCATCGACACCGTGCGCGCCGCCTGACGCGGGCGGCGTCAAACGCCGTTCAGCGGGCTTTCTGCGTGGCCTGCTTGAGCGCGCGCATCACGTCGCCGCGCGAGATCATGCCCAACAATTGACGGTCGGGGCCCAAGACCGGAAAGCTGCGAAGTTTGAGGTTCACCATCAACTGCAGCACGCGGGTCAATGGCGTGGCCGGCTCGACGTGCACGACACCCTCGGTCATCACCTCGCCGACTGTGCGCTTCATCAACTCGTCGTAAGACGGCACCATTTGACCGGTGGTGAAGCCGAAGGCGCGCAGGAAATCGAATTTGGTGACGATGCCGAGCATGTGGCCGTTGTCCACCACCGGCACCGCATCGAAATCGTGTTGCGCAAACAATGTTTCGAGCTCGCCCATGGTGCATTGGCGCGTTACGCTTTTGACCTTGGACGTCATATATTGAGTGGCCGTCGATTCAAGAAAGCGAAACATTTCCATCGATCCCTTCATCATCCCTCGGACCGTCGATGCGCGCGCGGCTAATGGCCTTGCGTCACGATAAAGGCCGCGAGGTCGGCGGCTTCGGCACGGCTGAGGCTCATGTCCGGCATTTTCGGATGCGGCGTCAGCAGGTACAGCGCGAGCTTGGCGGCGTCGAAACCTGGCATCTGGGCAATGACAGAGAACGGCGCCACTTGCGTGTTGCCGCTTTTCTGGTCGGTCGCAACCACATGACAGGCCGCGCACCAGCGCTTGGCGAGTTTTTCGCCATTGGCCGCGTCGGCCGCGGTTGCCGCGCGCGGCAGCGCCGCGACCGCGGCCAGCAACAACATTCCGGAGAAGATTCTTTTCATGAGCGGTAGCCTCATTGCTGTTCAGAGATATTAGCGGCTTAACGCAATCGTCAAAGTGACTTAGATCAAGGAGAGATAAGTCAGCCGATGCCCGCGGCGCGGACTTGCGTCCAATCGTTGGCGGCGTTCGGCGGCCGTTCCAGCGCGGCCATGAAGCGCTCCGCCCAGTGGGAGAGATCGTTCGCCACCAGCACTTTGTAAGTCGCCGCATGGCGCTGGCGCCGCTCCTCCAGCGGCATCGCCAGCGCGCGGTTGATGGCGATGGCGACGCCTTCCGGATCGTAGGGGTTGACCAGAAGGGCTGCGGCGCATTCATGCGCCGCGCCGGCAAAACGCGACAGGATGAGCACGCCCGGATCGTCCGGGTTCTGCGCCGCGACGAATTCCTTGGCCACCAGATTCATGCCGTCGCGCAGCGGCGTCACCAGACCTGCGCGCGCGGCGCGGTAGAGGCCGGCGAGCGCCGTGCGGCTGTGCGCTTTGTTGATATAGCGCAGCGGCGTCCATGACGCCTCGCCATAAGTGCCGTTGATGCGGCCGACCGCCTCGCCCACCAGCCGTCCGATGTCGGCATATTCCGCGATGTCGGTGCGGCTGCGCGGGGTGATTTGCAGATAGGTGACCTTGCCGCGCCAGTCCGGGAAATTGGCGAGGAAGCGCTCGAACGCGCTCATCCGCTCGGGGATACCCTTGGAATAATCGAGCCGGTCGACGCCAATAATCATGGCACGGCCGGACAGGCTATCGAGAACGTCTCGCACGAACGTCGTCTCGATGGCGCGGCGCGCCAGCCGCGAGAAGGCTTCGGTTTCGACGCCGACCGGGAAAGTGCCGATCGTGACGACGCGGTTGCCGTAGTGGAAGGCGTTGCCGGCGGCCCAGGACAGGCCGCATTCATTGGCGATGTAACGCGAGAAATTGGTGGCGTCGACCTCAGTTTGAAAGCCGACGAGATCGTAATGACACAGCGCCGGAATCAACTGGTCGTGATTCGGCAGGGCGGTGACGATTTCCGGCGGCGGAAACGGAATATGGATGAAAAATCCGATCTTGTTGGCGTGGCCCCGCTCGCGCAGCGCTTTGGCCAGCGGAATCAAATGATAGTCGTGTACCCAGATGGTGTCGTCCGGCTTGAGCAGCTTCTCCAGATGCCGGGCGAAAAACTCGTTGACGCGGAAATAGCCACCGAGATCGCGGCGCGTGAACTCGGCGAGGTCGAGGCGATAATGCAGAATCGGCCACAGCACGCGGTTCGCGAAGCCGTTGTAGAATTCCTGGTGGTCGTCTTTGCGTAGATCGATGGTGGCGTAAGTGACGTTGTCATGGTCGGCTATCTTGGTGGGATCCGGATCGCCGTCCGCGACGCGTCCGCTCCAGCCGAACCATAGGCCGCCTCGCCGCCGCAGCGTCGGACCGATCGCGACCTCGAGCCCGCCGGCGCGCGTGCTGCGATCGGGAACGCCTACTCTGTTCGATACTACGACGAGCCGCGCCAATACCGGTCTCCCCAGCTCCGCGACAGTTTGATCGCGGTCAATATCAATCCTGACATCGAATAGGTCTGCGGGAAGTTGCCCCACAATTTTCCGGTTACCGGGTGGACGTCTTCCGACAACAGCCCGTACCGGTTTCGCAATTTAAGGGCGTCGACGAACATTTCGCGGGCCTCGTCACGCCGTCCGATCTCCCACATTGCATCGATCAACCAGAACCGGCAAATCAAAAAAGCCGTCTCCGGCAGACCGAAATCGTCCGCGGCGACATACCGCATAACGTGGAAGTCGCGCCGAAGTTCAAGATTGATCTCCTCCACGGTGGAGATGAAGCGCGGATCGTTGGGCGCTATCAGCCCGATTTCGGCCAGCAGCAGGCAGCTGGCGTCGAGGTCGTCGCTGCCGAAAGCCGCCGAAAAGGCCTTGCGCTTGGGATTCCAGGCGCGCCGCAGTACCTCCTCGCCGATCCGTTTGGCAATGTCGCCCCAGTAGGCCGCCCGGTCCGACAGACCGAGATGGCCCGCGATGGCCTCCAGCCGCTGGCAACCGGCCCAGCACATCGCCGCCGAATAAGTGTGCACGCGCTTGCGGCCGCGGTATTCCCAGATACCGGCGTCCGGCTCGAGCGCCAGTTGCGCCGCCTGCTCGCCGAGCGGCTCGAGCACCCGAAACAGCGCGGCATCGCCCGGCTTGGGCAGCCTGCGGTCGAAGAACATCGGCGTCGCCGCCATGATGATGCTGCCATAGACGTCGTGCTGGTCCTGATCGACCGCGGCATTGCCGACGCGCACCGGGCCGTCGCCGTTGAAGCCGGCGAGTGCCTCCGCCGTGCGCTCCTCGAGCGTATCGGTGTGCACGATGCCGTAGAGCGGCTTGAGCCGGTCGGCGCGGCCCGCCGAGANNGTCGCGCCGATGCGGTTGAGCGCGCGCACCACGAAGAACGCATCGCGCATCCAGCAGTAGCGATAATCCCAGTTGCGCGTCGATCCCGGCCCCTCCGGGATCGAGGTGGTGAGTGCCGCCACGATCGCGCCGGTCTCCTCGAAATTGCACAGCTTGAGCGTGATGCCGGCGCGGATGATCTCGTCCTGCCAGTCGATCGAGAACGCCAGCCGCCGCACCCATTCCATCCAATACTCGCGGGTGCGGTCGCAGAATTCCCGGCAGGTACTCTCGAGCGCGCCTTCGAACGGCTCGTCCACGCCCATCACCATGTGCACGGGACGCGTGAGCACGAAAGCAGCCTCGTTCTCGACGTAAGAGAGCGGCGCATCGGTGGTCAGGCGCACCGGAATGTCGTCACGCCAGAAGCGGATACTATTGCTGCTGGACGAGCGCGTGCTCACCGGAACGCCGTAGCGGTGCGTGGCGCGGAAGCGAATGGTGACGCGCGGCATGCCGGCGAGCGGCTCGACGATGCGCACGAGCTGCGGCGGTCGGAACGTGCGGCCATAGTGGTGAAAGCGCGGCGCGAAATCGGTGATTCGAACCGCCCCGCCATTGCCGTCGACAAGCTCGGTCACCACGATCGCCGTGTTGCGCATGTAATCCGAGCGCGCCTCGACCTGACCGTCGAGCACCACGTCGGTGAAGCCTTTTTCCTCGGTCCCGGCCAATAGCCGGCAGAATACCGGGTCGCCGTCGTAGCGCGGCAGGCACCACCACACGATGCGTCCGGACGGCTCGACCAGTGCGGCGGTGCGTCCGTTGCCGATGACCGCCAGATCGAGCGAGGATTCGGTCATGCGCGGTGCGCCTGTCCGTTGGCGGCGAGCCGCTGCAAGGCTCGGCGCACGTCGAGCGGCGTATCGAAGATCCCGGTGAGCCCGGCAAAGCGCCGGCCGACGGAAAAACCCTTGCCGCCCAGCGCCGGCAACACCGCAAACACCGATTCATCGGTGACGTCATCGCCGATGAACACCGGCACGCGGCCGGCGAACGGCGGACATTTCATCAGGTCGCGCACGCCTTCGCCTTTGCTGACATTGGGCCGCTTCACTTCGAGCATCGCCTTGCCCGGCAGCACTTCCGTCGCCTCAGCGGGATAAGCCGCGCGGCCGGCCGCGATATGCGAGCGCAGGCGGTCTTCGTGCTGCGGCGCTTGGCGATAATGCAGCGCGAGCGAATAGCCCTTGTCCTCGACGATGACGCCGGAGCCGGGCGTCGCCGCCGTGGCGAGATGCCGCCGCAGCTCCTGCGGCAGAAGCGCCATGGACCGGATCGCGTCGCTTGCGTGCACGCGCATTTCGGCGCCGTGCCCGCCGACGGCCGGCAGCTTGAGCGGCGCAAACAGTTCATCGAGATCGCTAATCGGACGTCCGCTCACCAAAGCGAGCGCGCCGTCGGTGGCCCGCGACAGGCGCGCCAGCGAATCGCGCAACTCATCGGAAACGTGCACTTCGTGCGGCGACGGCCCGATATCGATCATCGTGCCGTCTACGTCGAGCAGCAGCGCGATCGATTTGACATCGAGTTCGGCGAAAATACCGGTGGCCGTTTCGTTCGCAATCGGTTGCGTCACCATAATCCTATTCCAACGAACGGTGGTCGGGTTCGTTCCCGTTGTCAAAATCGTTTGCACATCCATCCGGGATCAATTCCGGGACAGGCTTTCGGGGTGCGCTATTTCGCCAGCACCTCGACGTCACCATCCACACCGGTGACGACCTTGAATTCGCGCTCGTAGACTTTACCCTCGTTGCGTGCGATGGCGCGATATTCGCCTTCGGCCAAGATCACGCGCGGAAAGGCGCCGATCGATTCCTTGATCACGTCGCCGCCGGGCGTGAGCACCGACCAGGCGGTGTTGGCGAGCGCCTCGCCGCCCTTCTCGCTCACCAGCTTGAGCGTGATCGCGGCGGCGCGATGGGTGACGGTGATGTCGGTGAGCTTGCCGGCCTGCACGCGGATGTCGGAGCGCACCACCGAATTGGCGTCGCCGTAGTTCGACACGATGTAATAGGTGCCTTCCGGAACCGCCACCATGCTGCCGGTCATGACGTGTTCGGCGATTGGGCGGCGGTCGCCGGGCTCGAACTGACTGCCCTTGTAGACTTCGAAGGAAACCTGTCCGGCGGGAATGCGCACGCCGCCGACGCGGCCTTCCAGGCGCAACGCGCCGGCCGGGAGGTCGAAGTCCTCGTGCACGGTCGGCCCGTTCAAGTTCACCGGCTTGACCGCGGTGGCGAGCCCGAAGCCGACATGCACGATATAGGCGCCGGCCGGCAGCACCAGCGTGGGCGCCGGCGACTTGTCTTCCTTGACCAGTTGGAAATTCCCGGTGGCGTCGCGCTTGGCGGAATAGACGCGCCAGGTCAGGCCGCCGCCGATCTGCGGGTCGCCCTTGCCGAAGCGCGCCGAGAGCGCGAGCGCCACCT
>PMAF01000207.1 GCA_003152455.1 Hyphomicrobiales bacterium | reverse complement strand
CTCGCCGCCCGACAGCGTGCCGGCAAGCTGATGGCTGCGCTCGGCCAAGGCCGGAAACAGCGCGTAGACACGTTCGAGATTACGCTCGCGCGTGGCCCGCGCGCGCGGCAGCATGGCGCCCATCGCCAGATTTTCCGCGATCGACAGCGAGGGAAAAACCTGCCGGCCTTCGGCGACCTGGCCGATGCCGAGATTGCAGACCTTGTGACTCGGCCAGCCAGCGACATCGGTGCCGCGATAAAGAATGCGCCCGCGCGACGGCCGATGCATGCCGGCGATGGTGCGGATCAGCGAGGTCTTGCCGGCGCCGTTGGCGCCGACGATGGCGACGATCGCGCCCTCTTCGATCTCGAGCGAAACGCCGTCGAGCGCCTGGGCGTCGCCGTAAAATACGTCGAGATTTTCTATCTTGAGCATCATGCTTTTTTCTTTCGCATGATCTTATCCGAAAACCGGTTCCCACTTTTCGGGATCATGCGATCGCCTCCACACCCAGATAGGAGTCAATCACCGCGCGTTCGCGCATGACCTGTTCCGGCAGCCCTTCCGCGATCGCTGCGCCGTGGTGCAGCACAAGGATATGCGAGGCAAGCGCCATCACCGCGCGCATCACGTGCTCGATCAGCAAAATGGTCAGCCCGGTCTCGCGGTTAAGTCCTTTCAGGATCGCCACAATCCTGTCCGTCTCGGTCGGCCGCAAGCCCGCCATCACCTCGTCGAGCAGCAGCAGCTTCGGATCGGTGGCGAGCGCGCGCGCCACTTCCAGCCGCTTGCGGTCGGGCAGCGTCAAAGACGACGCGCGCTGGCTTCGTTTGTCGTGAAGGTCGAGCCGGCGCAGAACTTCGTGTGCGTGGCTTCGCGCATCGCTCACATGGCGGCGATGCAAGAGCGCGCCGACGATGACATTGTCCTCGACGCTCAACGCCGGAAACGGCCGCACGATCTGAAAGGTGCGGCCGACGCCGCGCCGGCAGATGCGGTCGGGCGGCAGGCCGTCGATGCGCTCGCCGGCGAAGGCGATGGTCCCGGCGTCGGGTGGAAATACGCCGGAGACCATGTTGAACAGCGTGGTCTTGCCGGCGCCATTCGGCCCGATGACCGCGAAGATGCCGCCCTCGGGCACCTCGAAGCTGACCCGGTCGACCGCGACCAGGCCGCGGAACCGCTTGCTCACGCCGTCGACCGACAAAAGCGCGTTCATTTGCTGCGGCTCCCCAGCCCGATCCGCTTTGCGACCCATGGCCACACGCCGTCCGGCAAGGTCGTGATCACCAGCAGCAGGCAGATGCCGTAGAACACCTGCTTGGCGCCCGGCAGATCGATGCCGAGCGCGGCGAGCGCGGCGGTGAGCGTTTCGGCCAGGCCGGTCAGCAACGCGGCGCCGAGAATGGGTCCGAACAGCGTGCCGATGCCGCCGACGATCGGTCCGAGGATGATCTCGATCGAGCGCGAAATGTGAAACACCTGCTCGGGAAACAGGTTGTTGTAATAAAACGCATAGATCACGCCGGCAAAGGACGTCATAGCGGCGGAGATCACCACGGCGATCATCTTGTAGCGGAAGACGTCGATGCCGGCCGAGCGCGCGGCTTCCTCGTCCTCGCGGATCGCCAGCCAGAAATAGCCGACGCGGCTTTTCAGCAAGGCGCGGCAGAAAACAACGGCAAGCACGGTCGCGGCCAGCAGAATGTAGTAGAACATCGCCGGATGGCCGCGCAGGAGCCAGAGATCGTTGTGGGCGTATTGCTTGACCGGCAAGAACAGGCCCGACGATCCGCTGGTCCAGCTCAAATGATCGAAACCGACGCGCGCGAATTCGGCGACCGCGATGGTCAGGATGGCGAAATAGACGCCGGCGACGCGGAAGCGGAACGCCAGAAAGCCGATGAAGGCGCCGGCCAAAGCCGCCACCGGCACCGCGACCAGGAGGCCCAGCCACGGGCCGATGCCGAAATGCACGTAGAGCGAGGCCGCGGTATAGGCGCCTAGCCCCACATAAAGCGCGTGGCCGAGAGACAACTGCCCGGCAAATCCCATCATGATGTTCCAGGCCTGGCCGATATAGGCGAAATACAAGATCAGGATCAGCACGGTGAGCAGATAGTCGCCGGCGAACAACGGAGCGAGGATCAGAGCCGCCAGCAGAGCAACCAGCAGGAGCGCCGCGCGACGGGAAATGCCTTCGGTCAGCGCCGCGATCATGCTGTTCTCATGATGCGGTTCTCTTGCCCATGATGCCCTGCGGGCGAAACAGCAGCACCAGCACGAGGATACCGAACGCAAACATGCTCTTCGCCGACGGCGAGAACAGCAATCCGGCCATCGCCTCGGTGAGCCCGATCAGGACGCCTCCGATGAGCGCGCCCGGCATCGAGCCGAGGCCGCCGGTGATGACGATGACGAAGGCGAGCAGCGTATAGGCCGGCCCGACCGCGGGCGTGACGTCGAATATCAGCAGCAGCATGCAGCCAGCTGCGCCAACGCAGGCCGCGCCCAGGCCGAAGGTCAGGGCATAAAGGTGCTTGACGTCGAGCCCGACCACCAGCGCGCCGGTGTAGTTGTCGGCGCAGGCGCGGATCGCGGTGCCGGGCCGCGTGTATTGGAAAAAGCCGAATAGCGCGGCCGCCACCACGATAGCGGCAACGCCGGCGTAAAGCTTGGTCGCGTCGACGATCAGCGGGCCGATCTGGAAACTGTCATATCCGTATGAGGTCTGAACATTTTGCGCGTCGGGGCCGAACGCGATCAGCAGCAGATTGACGACGATGATCGCCACCGCCACCAGCAGCAGGAACTGGCTGTATTCGGGCCGGGTGATGAAGGGATTGATCAGGCGCTTCTGCAGCACGTAGCCGAAGGCGAACATCACCGCAGCGATCGGCACCAGCATGATCAGCGGGTCGAGATGGAAGGCGGTAAACAGCGTTACCGCGATATACATGGCGATGGTCATCATCTCGCCGTGGGCGAAATTGACCACGCGCACCACGCCGAAGATCACCGACAGGCCGAGCGCCATCAGCCCGTAGACGAGGCCGGTCAGGATCCCGCCGACCGCCACATTGAGATAGACATCTGCGGACACAGTTTGATCCTAACAACGCAAGGCTCCCGCCGCGAGTGCGGCGGGAGCAAAGGCGTACAGAACACGCGTCAGGCGCGCTTGTCGTAGGGCTTCAGCGGCCATTCCGCGTTGCCGTTGGCCGCTTCCTTCGGCGCGACGGTAACGAGCTTGCCGCCGCGGTTCTGGATGCCGCCGCCCTTGATCTTGTCGTTTTGGCCCTTGGCGTCGAACTGGATGCCGGGGCCGATGCTGACATTGTCCTTGATGTCGGTCTTGCGGATGGCGTCGGCGAGCGCCTTCGGGTCGCCGGAGCCGGCGCGCTTATAGGCGTCGGAAGCGATCAGCAGCGCCTCGAAGGTATAGACGTGGTTGACGTTCATGTTGACGCCCGGATGCGCCTTGGCGAGCGCGGCTTCGAGCTGTTTCGACAGCTTCTTGTTCGGATCGTACCACGGCGCAAAGCTCAGCGGCCCGTCGGAGAGCTTGTTCAGGGTCTTGAGGTACTGGTCCTCGTACCAGCCCGGCCCCATGCTCATGATCGCCATCGGCGTCCAGCGCTGCTTGACCATTTCGCGGGTGAGCAGGATGGCGTCGTTGAGACGGCTGACGCACAGCAGCGCGTCGGCGCCGGTCGCCTTGGCCTTGGAGATTTCCACCGACAGGTCGCGCGCCGCCGGATCGTAGGCGATCGTCTCGACAATTTTGTACGGCATGTCGAATTTCGGCATCACCGCGCCGATACCGCCCTTCATCGCGGTGCCGAAGGTGTCGTTGACGTGCATGAATACCGCCGTCTTCGGCGCCGCGCCGACCGCCGCGAACACTTCCTTCTGATCGATGAAGGCGTCGCGCAGGATCATGCCGGCGGTGGGAAAGTTGCGGAACACGAACTTGTAGCCCTGCTCGGTGATCGGCGGGGCCGCGGCGATGTTGATGACGAAGGGAATGCCGTTCTGCTCGGCGACTTGCGCGATCGCCGTGCTCTGCCCGGAATCGAAGGCGCCGACCAGAAGCTGCGCGCCTTCGCTGATCAGCTTTTCGGCGCGCGCGCGGGCGGTATCGACGCTGGATTCGGTATCGGCGTTGATGATCTGGAGCGGCGGCAGCCCAAGTTCCTTGAGGACGCCGGCCGTGATGTCCACGCCGCGCTGGCAGTCCTGCCCGATGCCGGCTTCGAAGCCCGAGCGCGGCAGCAGCATGCCGACCTTAAGAGCGGCGCCTTGTGCGCGCACGATGTTGAAGGGCGCGGTCCCGGCCAAAAATCCCGTGGCGCCTAAGCCCGCGGTGAATGTGCGGCGGCTCACGCGCGCCGTCTTCGAGTGCGATTTTCGTTTCATTGGCAGTCCTCCCGAGGCCCAGCAGACGGCCATTGGTTGCGATGATGCCGGATTATTAGCGACTTTAACAGGCTCGGAAAGCGGCGCAGTGGGTTACCGCCCTTTTACGCCGCCAACAGCCGCTCGACCGCTGCCGCAATGCGAAACAAGCGGCGGTCGTGGCCATTGCGCGCAACCAGCATCAAACCGGCCGGCAGGCCGCTCTCGCGTGGCAGCGGCAGCGAGATGGCGCAGCAATCGAAGAAATTCCACATCGAGGTATTGCGTAGCAGCATGGCGTTCTTGCGTGCGAAGACATCCGCCGGTGCCATTTCCGCGATGGTGGGCGCGACGATCGGAGTGGTCGGCATCGCCAGCACGTCGATATCGGCCAGCCGCGCATCCATCGCCGCAATCAGCGCGACGCGTTCGTTCACCATCTCGATATAGTCGGCCGCGCTCATGTTGCGCGCCCGCTCCAGCCGCGCGCGCACGTTCGGATCGATCGCCGGCCCGCGCCGGTCGAGCCGGTCGCAATGCACGGTGAAGGCTTCCGCCGGTTGTATGCCGCCGCGGCTGTTGACCCGGTTCATGCCGTCGAGCAGCGCCAGTGTCTCGTCGGAAAGCCGGCAGCCGGCCTTTTCCAGGGCGTCGATTGCTTGCGGGAAGCGCTTGGCCACCGTCTCGTCCAGGTTCTCCAGCGGCATGCCTTGCGCGATGCCGATACGTAGGTTCGCAAGCGGCGCGGGATCGAGGGCTTTGAAATCGTCGCCGGCCATCACCGCGTCGGCCTTCGCGCAGTCCATGACGGAACGCGCGATCGGCCCGATCGAGTCCATGCTTTGCGACAGCGGAAAGGCGCCGGCGGTGGAAATGCGCTGCCGGCTCGGCTTGAAGCCGACCAGGCCGCAGAGCGCGCCGGGAATGCGGGTAGAGCCGCCAGTGTCGCTGCCGATGGCGATCTCGCACATACCGTCGGCCGCCGCCACCACGCCGCCCGAGGTGGAACCGCCGGGAATGCGCGTGCGGTCGGCCGGGTTGCCCGGCGTGCCGTAATGCGGATTGATGCCGACTCCGGAAAAGGCGAACTCGGTCATATTGGTCTTGGCGACGATCACCGCGCCGCCAGCGCGCAAGGCGTGCACCACCGGAGCGTCGGCCGCGGCCGGCTTGCCCTCCTCGGCCAGCACTTGGGAACCGGCGCGCGTGACCTCGCCGGCGACGTCGAACAGATCCTTGATGGTGACGACGGCGCCGTCGAGCGGCCCCAGCGATTGGCCGGCGCGGGCGCGGGCATCGGCGGCGTCGGCCGCGGCGCGCGCCGCCTGGCGATAGACCGTGAGGCAGGCGCGCGCGCCCTCGCCGTCCGAAGCGTCGATGCGCGAAAACGCGGCGTCGAGCCGGTCGCGGGCGGATGGGCCGCTCATGACGAGAGACCGCCCTTCTGCTCGATGAATTTGGCGATCACGTCGACGCCTTTGCCCTCGCGCAAATTGGTGAACACGAACGGCCGCGCGCCGCGCATTTTCCTGGCGTCGCGTTCCATCACTTCGAGCGAGGCGCCGACATAGGGCGCCAGATCGACCTTGTTGATGACCAAGAGATCGGAGCGCGTGATGCCGGGCCCGCCTTTCGACGGGATCTTGTCGCCGGCGGCGACGTCGATCACGTAGATGGTGAGATCGGCGAGCTCGGGCGAAAACGTCGCGGCCAGATTGTCGCCGCCGGATTCGATCAGCACCAGATCGAGATCGGGAAATTTGGCGCGCATGTCGGCGACGGCGGCGAGATTGATCGAAGCGTCCTCGCGGATCGCGGTGTGCGGGCAGCCGCCGGTTTCCACGCCGGCGATGCGGTCGGCGGAAAGCGCGCCCGAGCGCACCAGATATTCGGCGTCCCACTTGGTGTAGATGTCGTTGGTGATGGCGGCGATTTCGTAAACGCCGCGCAGCTTTTTGCACAGCAGGTCCATCAGCGCGGTCTTGCCGGAGCCGACCGGACCGCCGACGCCGACGCGCAAGGGACCGTGGGGATTTTTCATTCTCAGCTCCTGAATAATCTCGTGTACTGGGTCTCGTGGCGCGCGCTGGCCAGATCGGCGCGGAAGGCGGAGGAGCCGAGGTCGTCGAGTTTGGCGGTCAGCGCGCGTTGCGCGGCGGCAGCGACGGCCGGCTCCAAAGCGGCCAGCACACGCTGGCCGTCGCTCTGGCCGAGCGGGATCAACCGCACCCCGGCGGAGACCCAATTGGCGGCGACGGCTTGCAGGAAGGCCAGGAGCGCGGGCTTCGCGGCAATCCCGTGGCCGCTGGCTGCGACCGCCACCGCCACCGGATAGGCGACCGCGCCGTCCCAGGCGGCTTCGAGGCGGTCGAGCGCCTCGCACGGCCAGGCGGCGCGCGTTGCCGCGACAAAGGCATTGCCTTGCGCGGTGGTTTCCAGATGGCGCTCCTTGGACGGCGCAAAGGCGGCGGCCAGTTCGGCCACCGCGTGCAAGGCCTTGTCGTCGGCAGCCTCCGCCGCGCGATGGGCCTGCGCGAACAGCACGGCGTCGCAATGGCCGCCGCCCTCGGCCAGCATGACGCCGAGCCAGGCCTGCAGCGTCGTCGCATCGCGGATGTCGCCGGCCTCCACCGCCCATTCGATGCCGCTGGAATACGAAAAGGCGCCCACCGGAAAGGCCGGCGAAAGCCAGGCCAGGAGGCGGTAGAGAGCGGGCGCGGCTAAGTCCTCCCGCTCATTCCCGCGCACCAGGCGCGAAGCGCCGTCTTGGCGCACTAAGCGGGAATCCAGTTCTTTCGTAAGCTTGGCCCTGGGTCCCCGCTTTCGCGGGGACGAACGGAGTAAGGACACTACTCGCTTCTTACGCATGATCGTGCCAGTGATGCTCATGGCTTGGCGACGCCGGTTCGGGATCGAACGGCGCATCGAGAGATGACAACTTGGCGCCGAGGCGGCGCAGCATGTCCTCCAGCACGTGGTCGCGCCGGATACGAATTTTATCGCCTGCGATCTGCACGTCGGCGTGGCGGTTGCCGAGATGCCAGGCCAGCCGCACGGTGTCGAGCGCGCTACCGGCGGAAATCTCTATGAGCTTCTCGGGCTCGCCCGCCACCAGCACGATCGAGCCATCGTCGAGCACCAGACCGTCGCCGTCGTGCAGCGTCACCGGCTTGGCAAAGTCGAGCAGGAATTGCGTGCCCCTCTCTCCGGTAAGGGCGATGCGCCGCCGATTGCGGTCGCCGGCGTCGAGAGTGACGCGGTCGACCGCCGACGCTGCGGCCCAGTCACCGGCCGCCTTGATCGCGGATACACGTTTCATCGCCCCAGTCTAGAAGAGGAAGTACCGCTGCGCCATCGGTAGCACCTCGGCCGGCGCGCAGGTCAGAAGCTCGCCGTCGGCGCGCACCTCGTAGGTCTCCGGATCGACCTCGATGGCGGGCGTGGCGTCATTGTGGATCATGCTCTTCTTGTTGACGGTGCGGGTCTTCTCGACCGCGACGAACTGCTTCTCGACGCCGAGGCGCGAACGCAGATTGCTCCGTGCCGCCGCCTTTGACACGAACACCAGCGACGACGCCGTCAGCGCCTTGCCGAAGGCGCCGAACATCGGCCGGTAATGCACCGGCTGCGGCGTCGGGATCGAAGCGTTCGGATCACCCATCGCTGCTGCGATGATGGTGCCGCCCTTGATAACCATATCCGGCTTCACCCCGAAGAACGCCGGCGTCCAGATCACCAGATCCGCAAGCTTGCCGTTCTCGACCGAGCCGATGTGCTTGGCAACGCCGTGCGCGATCGCCGGGTTGATGGTGTATTTGGCGACGTAGCGCTTCACCCGCTTGTTGTCGTTATCGCCTTTCTCGCCCGGCAGCGAACCGCGCTGCTTCTTCATCTTGTCGGCGGTCTGCCAAGTACGGATGATGACTTCGCCGAGCCGGCCCATAGCTTGGCTATCCGACGACATCATCGACATCGCGCCGAGGTCGTGCAGGATATCTTCCGCCGCGATGGTCTCCTTGCGGATGCGGCTTTCGGCAAAGGCCAGGTCCTCGGCGATCGACGGATCGAGATGATGGCACACCATCAGCATGTCGAGATGCTCGTCGATAGTGTTCTTGGTGAACGGCCGCGTCGGGTTGGTGGACGACGGCAGCACGTTCTTCAAGCCCGCCACCTTAATGATGTCGGGCGCGTGCCCGCCGCCGGCGCCTTCGGTGTGGAAGGCGTGAATGGTGCGGCCCTTGAACGCCTTGATGGTATCCTCGACGAAGCCGCTCTCGTTCAAAGTGTCGGTGTGGATCATCACCT
>PMAF01000022.1 GCA_003152455.1 Hyphomicrobiales bacterium | reverse complement strand
TCGTGCATCATCGGCTTCGGCTCCTCGCCTTCCCGATGCGGACCAAGGCGGTTTGCCGCCGCTGGCCGAACGTGGGATCTCCCAGGTTCCGACGTGATCCCTTTGTGCGTGATGGGGTCTTTGACCTCGGCAGAGCGTCGGCCCCTCGCATAACGGTGCCGCACATGTTGCCTTCGGCTACACTAAAAGCCTCGGCCTCTGCGATATTACTGCTTTCGCGGCTCAATCGCCCACCCTGAACAATTGCTGTGTACGCTTCGCCATGGTCGTCACCTCCCACGACGCAACACTCGCTACCAGGCGGGCGCTACCCCCTACCTGGGCCGGACATTCACCGGCTGGATCTCGCCAGCTTCCTGGCGCACTAGTGTCTCAGTTTGAATTTTGAGCCGCTTGTGCGGGCTGGCACCCAGTGATTGCGCACACTGCCTGCACGAATGCTTTCAGAATCTGCTCATCGGGCAGATTACAGAAAATTGGAAAATCAGTCGCATTGCCACCAGTCCCAGTCTTGGGGCCTTCAATGCGAACAACATTCAAATATCTACCCGTATTCGCCCAATCCTTTTCGGGGTTGCCGGTCCTGTCTTGAATCCATGCACGCGTCCATCCCCCCGGCGCCATTTGCCATTCGATCATGGGCTGCCCTCTTTTGTCCCTCGTAATCTGCATGTTTCACCCTCCGATCCCCGTTCTGGCGTGCCATATTGAACCGAGTAGGAGTGGAAGGTCGATGCCCCGAGGCCCCAAAAGCGAGAAGCGTCGCGCTGACGCGATCGGCAACGGCCGTTCATGTTATGCGCGTCGCAATCGGCGAAATTGAGGATAAGGTGCCGTCCCCTCACGACGAGGGAAAAACTCGGCTGAGACACTACCCATAGCGGGCGATAGCGCCATTGGGGCAAGAAAATGGGCCGCCCGCAGATACAAACGGCCCGAGTCAATCCCACAACGGGCGCCATGCGCCCACGGGAAATCATTCTAAGGCGTTACGCCGCGATCTTTAGATTTGCCGCGGAAATCCTGCCGGGGCGCTGGTCGGTCTGCAGCTCATAGGTGACCTTTTGGCATTCGTTGAGAGCGCGGATTCCGGATCGCTCTAGCGCGGAGACGTGGACGAACACGTCCTTGCCGCCACCGGCCGGCTGGATGAAGCCATAACCACGTTGATCATTGTACCATTTCACTGTGCCCTTATTCATAAGATGTCCTCTCGATACGGGATGCACGTCTGAACAGGCGCGCGGATTCGCGGCCCGTCCGGTTCTCTCGATAGTTTGGGGAAGCTAGTCTGAGCGTGCGCCCAGCAATGCACAGGCGAACCGGCTTAGTCGTCCGGCCAAATCTCGATGGAACGAGAAATGGTGGTCAATTTGCATTTTTTCGAGGGAGGACCGCTTCCGTCAGATGTGACCGTATCTCGAGCTTTGCCATCGGCTGCTCCCGAGGTCGAGTCGCTTACCCGTGACCAGCAAAGGGTTGATTGAGATCAACGCCACGATTGGCCGGCAGAGCCAAAAGAGCACTGCAAAGGGATAACGGTCGTTCGCACGGCGACCTCAGTGCTGCTCATATAAATATTGGACAGATCGCAGGGATGACGACCTCTCCAGGCCACAAAAGATCGCTGCACCTCATTGAAGCGGAGGCTTATCGCCGAATCATGGCAGGCGAGGCGCCAGCGACCCTCGATGAGTTCGCGCAGCAGTTATTGGACTGGCTGAGACAGTTATATCCAGAGGCCTCGCCGACCACGCTGGCCGCGGTCGAGAACGACATCCGCGAAACTTGGCATCGTCGCCACGACATGATCCGATGCGGCGGATCTTGATCATAGCTGCGCCATTGCTTCGTGAAGGTACTTTTATGCCAAATAGGCTGCAACAATGCCCGACAGTACGATGCCATCGAAGGTGCCTGCACCTCCGATACTAACCGCCAATTTCGCTGGCTTCGATGTCCTTGAGATGCAAGAGATCGGCGCCGACGAACGGGCCGATGACGCCGATCGCGAAGGCGACTGGTGCGGCCACGTCGGGCGCCAAAAGCAGGGCGACGCTGGCGGCAATGATGGGTGAGATCACGCCCGGCATGATGATGCCGATGCCTGTCACGGGCCGCGCAATAAAATAACAAACGAGACTATTTACGACACAGCCGACAGCAACAGCGAAAAGCGCAGGCGGATTGAACGTGGCAAGTTGAATGATTTTGTAGGCCACCAATCCCACGGGAATCAAACAGCCGCCCACGTTCACGGCGATGATCGTCTCCCGGCGGACGCGCTGCAGTTGCGGCCAAAAATCAGAAAGTCCGTACACTGCGAGCGGGTGCGAGACGACGTCCCTGTCGTTTACGACCGACTTGACTGGGATGTTGACTAAACCGCCGACGAAGATGGCAATCACCAAGGTGAGCGCTGTGGATGGACTCAGGTGCAGCTTGCTGAGGCTGGCGAGCATCAACTCGCCAAAAACGAACGGAAAGAGCACCGCCATGATGAGGAAAATTATGAGCAAAAGCAGCACGAGCACGACTATCGCTCGTAAACGCCGACAAGGGTCGCTTCGGCAAGTACATGCTTCCGAGCTTCGCGGGCGACGTCGCGACAGGACGGGTTCTTGCCCGTCGCCAGACGGTCGGCCGAGAGCGCAAGCAGCCGGAAATGATAATGGTGCAGATCATGGCTGCGTGGCGGGCACGGACCACCGTAGCCAGACCGCTGGAAGTCATTGATCGCCTGCTTGAAGCCTTGACTTTCGGCGTGCTGCGCGACGCCCTGCGCGAGTGACGACAGGTGGGCCAGGATGTCATAGGCCGCCCAATGATACCATGTACCGGCTGGAGCGTCCGGATCGTCGCAGAGCAAGGCGAAGCTGCGAGTATCCGCCGGCGGGTCGCTCCATTTCAGGGGCGGGGAGAGATCTTCACCGTCGCAGGTGTAGCGGCTGGGGATCGCCGATCCGTCGGAAAAGGCGGTTGAGCTGAGGTGCATGGCTTTTCTCCCTATACCTTCAGGCGCAAAGAGTGCCTCTGCTTCGTTGCAAATGGGTTGATCCCGGTCAAAGGATCCGCGGGGCGCCTTTGAAAATGCTGGCGGCCGCGACTTTGGCGCTGACCGAGTTTTTAGCCGCTGCCCGGGCCGTGATTTGGCGCAAAGTCTCTCGGCTCGAAAAGGGCTAGATATTTTGCATGCGGCCGCTTCTGCACCCAACCCTCGTCAACGGGCGATCTGGCGATCCGGCCCTTTACGTCGAAACGCTGTTCGAGAAGCGCGCAATTCTGTTTGACCTGGGCGACATCTCGAATTTGTCGCCGCGAAAGATCCAACGGCTTGAGCATGTCTTTGTCTCGCACGCGCATATCGATCATTTCATCGGCTTTGACCGCTTGCTGAGGGTGCTGGTCGGGCGGGAGAAGACGATAAACCTTTATGGGCCAACCGGCTTTATCGACCACGTCCAGCACAAGCTTCATGGCTATCGTTGGAATCTCGTCGACCGTTACGTGAGCGATCTGATCTTCGTTGTGACCGAAATCGATTGCTCGCTGGAAACCCAGACTGCGCGGTTCCGTCTCAAGAACGCGTTTGCCGCCGAGGCTGTCGGCAGTGGCTTGAGCATTGAGGGCGTACTCTACAGCGAGCCGACCTTCTGGGTCTCGACGGCGGTTCTGGAACACCGCACGCCGTGCTTGGGGTTTGCGATTAAGGAAGCCGCGCATGTCAACATCTGGAAGAACCGGCTTGCGGAACTGGGGCTGCCGCTTGGGCCCTGGCTGCGCGAACTCAAGCGCGCGGTGATCGAGAACAGGCCGAGTGACCACTTGATCCGGATCGGCTCCCGGCCGACATCACCGGATGTGCGCGAATTGCCACTCGGTACACTGCGCAGCGTCCTGACGGTCACGCGCGGCCAGAAGATAGGCTATGTGACGGACGCTGCCGACACGCCGGCAAATCGCGCGGCCATCATCAGGCTCGCCCAGAACGCTGATTTGCTGTTCATCGAAGCCGCTTTTGCACAAGCGGATACCGCCTTGGCGGCAGAGCGCGCCCATTTGACAACGTCCGTCGCCGGAAGCCTCGCGCGCGAGGCGCGGGTGCGCCGGGTTGAGCCGTTTCACTTTTCTCCCCGCTACAGCGGGCAAGAGGCGCTCATGCTGGACGAGGTCATGACGGCCTTTGCCGGCCGAAACGCCGAGGGAGCAGGCTCGTGAAGGGCTGGAACGTTGTCGTCAGCGTTTACCAGGACGGTTTTAGGCGGGCACTCCGAGCCTTGCAGAAGCTTGGGCTGGCCGAACGCAGCCCGTACCACAACGTCCTCGTGATGAAGGTCGAAGATCCGATCGCGCTGCTCGAGGCTATCGAAAAGAGAACCGAAGAGAACCCGGCGCTCTACGACGCAATCTCACGGGTGGCGCCGGCCACACGCGACATCGATTTCCTGTCTGAAGAGGAATTCGTGGAGAGAGCGAAATCCATAATGTACGAATGGTCGTCCAATCTTGCCGGGCGCTCATTTCACGTGCGATTGCGCCGGCGCGGGACAAAACACAACCTGGGAACGCAGGATGGAGCGGTTGTTCAATGATGCGATCGTCGACGCGACGAAGCAGGCGGCGGCGCCAAGCAAGATATCATTCACGGATCCGGACGTGGTGATTGAGATCGACACCATTGATAATCGAGCTGGGCTTGCCATGTGGACTCGCGAGGAGCTAGCTCGCTATCACTTGTTGCGACCCGACTAGTCTCAGCTTCGCCGCCTTCAACGCGAGCCATGCGGCTCAATGCGCACGCGACAGGGTATTCCTTGCTCGATCGAAATGTGGGCGATTTTAAACTGGTCAATAGTCCAGGCATTGGTCATGAGATGGCCGGTCGGCCGTGCCACAGTGAAGAGGGAAGCGCCGGTAGCTAGCGCCATCGGAAACAGCAGCTGATCGGCGAGATGAAGCTCAACCGCAGCCTCCGAGGCATGATGTGTGCGGAAAGCAGCGACCGCTTCATCGGCCACCGACTCGGACGGCTTTCCCAATCGGCCATAGGCGGAGAAGCTCACTGGCAATTCCTTGTACTCAGCCACGAGAAAGATGCCGGCGCCGGGACACGCAGCGATGACCCGATGAGTTTGGACGTCCACGGGGACGCCGAGGTCTCCAAGAGGCGCTCGCACGCGGTCCACCATGCGTTGCGGGATGTGAGCGGGCAGGTTTGCGGTGACCGCGCGGCCGGCGATCCGTTGCAAGGGACCTCGGCTCACCACATCGATCGGATTGTGCGACGAAACGCTGCGGTCGACTGCGCCCGCCGCGATCTTGCACACAACCTCGCCGCCGCCAACCGGGTGCCATCCCCAGCGCGTTAGTTCGGCGTCAATGCGATAGCCCATCCGCCGCAACAACGGAAAATAGGAATTCGCAAGATCATCGAATGGTGGCGACCACTCTACACTACTCTACATGGGTTCCTCCGCGCAGGACCGGCGTAGAAGGACCATCGGCCAATGTCAGCGTAACCAGCAGTGTCTATAGGATTAGGGTCACCGAGCCGGCGCTACCGCGCTCCGCCGTCTCCGCCACGTCGAAAACGTATGAGCCGGACTTCGGAGAGCGGCTTGGAGTAAAGCTAAGCTCGGTCGAACCGAGCCGGTCGCCCGATACAACCGCTCCGGCGATTACCGCCGCCGGCCTAACTGTCGAAAGGTGCTGCGGCAAGAGTCCGGGTTTGCGTCGGCCGGCGCGGATGTTCACGAGGCGGAAGGGTCGCGCCGTTATGGCCGAAAGGCTCAGGGCGGTCCGGAGAATCTGGCGGCCGCCTTCGCCATGCGAGCCGTCGAGGGTAAGAATATCCATCGTTTCCGCCCGCCGCGCACTTAACGGCCTTCAGACAGGAGCTGCCGCCGCCGATGCGCACCGGCATTTGCGAACAGCCTGTAGAGGTCTTACTGCTTAGCGTACAAATCGTCGATTTCCTTGGCGAAAAGCGGCACGACAACGTCACGCTTGACCTTAAGCGTCGGCGTCAGCAACCCAGCTTCGATCGTCCATGGCTCCAATGTCAGATGCACAGCGCGAACTTGCGCATATCGCGGTAGGGCGACGAGAAGCGATGTAATTCTTGCAAGCAATTCGATCTTGCTGGCCGCGTAATTTGGCCGCTGCGGTTCAATGCCTTTGTCGGCAGCGAAGAGTCTCCAGGCGTCGGCGTTCAATACGATAACGGCAGCGAGATATGGGCGGCGGTTGCCAACCACCACGGCTTGTTCGAACAGCGGATCGCGGGTGAGTTCCGCTTCTACGACGCTTGAATTGATTTTTTCGCCGATGGATAGAACGATGACTTCCGTGATGCGGCCACGCATGAAGATGCGGCCATCCTCGTTTATCTCGGCGACGTCGCCGGTCGACAGCCAGCCTGTGGGATCGAGCGCGCGCGCCGTCTCGGCGTCATCTTTCCAATAGCCCATCATGATCGAAGGCGAACGTACCAGCAGTTCACCTTTCGAGGAGAGCTTGACCTCAACACCATCTAGAGGACGACCGACCGAGCCGGGCAGGTTGTCGTCGATTCCGTTAGCCGCGACCACCGGCGCGCCTTCGGTGAGGCCGTATCCCTCTACCAGCGGCAAACCCAAGCCAATCAGTAGGCGAGCGACGCCTTGGTCCAGCGGTGCCCCTCCGCTGATCGCGACGCGCAGCCGATTGCCGAAGGCCGCCAGCACCGGCATCGCGACGTATCGTTTGAGTATTGGCCAGAGCAATCGCACCGCCAGTCCCGGACTGGCGCGGTGCTGCGTGGCAACAAAACGGCGCCAGCCGACAGAGGCGGTAATTCGCAGCAGGTTCCGCTTTGTCACGCTCCCTGCGACTTTCTTCCAGATGGCAGCAGACATTCGCTCGTAGAGAAAAGGAACGCCGAGCAGCACCGTGGGACGGACCGCGGCGAGATCCTCGGGCAAGTCCTGTGCCGATCGCGAGTATGCGACCGTGCAGCCACCCATCATGGGAAGGTAGTAACCAACGGTGCGCTCGAATGCATGGGCAATCGGCAGAATCGACAGAAAAACATCATCCCGGCGTGGCGGGATCAGTGCGGCGATAGCTTGAGCGTTCCACAGGGGAGCGTAGTGCGACAGCATCACGCTTTTCGGCCGACCGGTGGTGCCGGAGGTATAGATCAGCGTTGCGAGGTCGCTCGGCGCTGCCGGATGTTGCAATGGGGGTTCGGGGGCGTTTGCGAGGGCATCGGCGAGTTTGCGCGCAATTGGTTCGGTCGTCGGTGCAGCAGCGCCGCCGTCGGCTTCGCGGATCCACACGCGCTTGAGTGAAGGAAATTCGGAACGGAACGACCAGAGCGACTTCCAGCGCGCCTCGCTATCGAGAAGAACCAGACGGGCGTCGGAATGGCCGAGGATGTAAGCGTTGCTTGCGGCGGTGTCGTGCGGGTAGAGGCCGACGACGACCAAGCCTGATCCATGCGCAGCTAAGTCAAGACAAACCCAATCGATTCCGTTCGGCAGCAGAATCGCCACGCAATCGCCAGCGGTGATGTTCTCCCGTGCCAGCGCGGCACGGAACCGGGCAACGCGTTCGAAAATCGTGCGCCAAGTGTGATCGCGCCAGCCTCCCTCGGCGCGATCGTAATCGCGGTAGGCAATGGCGTCGGGGCTGCGCCGAACACGTTCGCGAAAAGCCCCCACAACGTGCTCGCCTGACGAGCAGCGATTGCATCGCCGGAGACCGCAGACTGCTGTGGTCGCTCGTTAATCGCATTGTCCATCGCAGCCACAACTCGTTAGCCAGGGGCAGCAAAGCGATGACGGAACAAATACTGACGTTCGACGACTGAGGTCACCAAAGGGGCGGCGAGTCGGTCGGCTCATGCCCGAAAACAATTGTTTTATAGGCCCCACTGCCACCTGACAGTTTGATCAGTATCAACACCACTCGACCCCGGAATCCTATTCTTTTATTATGCGGGTTGATAAAGCGGATTCGCCTGCCGAGTTGGCCGAGCAGGAGTTACGCGAACGCGATGTGATCGCGCTTGTCGCGGCGCTCGTGCGCGAACTGCATCCTCAGCGCATTCGATTCATCGACGTTCACCCGTCCAGTCGGATCGAGCGCGATTTGGGGATCGATAGCCTAGGTCGTACCGAGTTGATCCTGCGGATCGAGCACGCATTCCGCGTGCGGCTCCCTGCTCAGACCATTGGCGAGGCGGAGACCGTGCATGACCTCGTGCGGGCTTTGGAACAGGCTGGACCTGCGCTGCGGCGGGCAGTTATGGAGGCGCCGCCGGGTCCTGCCCTCCCATCTGTGCCGGCTGCGAGCGAAGCGCGGACGCTGATCGAAGTTCTCGAGTGGCATACGGCGCAGCATCCCGACCGTCTGCACCTGACCGTGCTGCAGGACGAGGCGACGGTTCTTGGTAGCCTGACATATGCTGAACTCGCAGCCAGAGCGCGCGCCGTTGCGCGGGGCTTGATTGCGCGTGATGTTGCGCCCGGTGATCGCGTTGCCTTGATGCTCCCGACCAGCATCGATTATTTCATCACTTTTTTTGGTATCCTTTATGCCGGTGCTATTCCCGTGCCGATCTATCCACCGATGCGACTGTCGCAGATCGAGGATCATCTGCGCCGCCAGATCGGCATTCTGCGCAACGCCGGCGCTTGCCTGCTGATCACGATGCCCGAGGGACGGCGGCTTGCCGGATTGCTGCGCGCACAAGTCGAAACATTGAAAGCCATCGAGAGTGTCGCAAATCTTGAGGTGTCGACGGCGCCCGTCAATCTGCCTCAGCCCAGGAACGCCGATTCCGTCGCACTCATCCAATACACATCCGGCAGCACTGGCGATCCAAAAGGCGTGGTGCTCAGTCACTCCAACCTGCTCGCCAATATCCGGGCTATGGGCGCGGTCATGGAAGCGAGCTCGGCCGATGTCTTCGTCAGCTGGTTGCCGCTCTATCACGATATGGGTCTGATCGGGGCGTGGCTGGGGTGCCTGCACTTTGCAGCGCCGCTTTACGCCATGTCGCCAATGAGCTTCCTCGTGCGACCGGAGAGTTGGCTATGGGCAATCCACCGCTTTCGCGCTACCTTTTCCGCGTCTCCGAATTTCGGGTTCGAGTTCTGCCTCAACAAAATTCCCGATGCCGATCTTGAGGGACTGGATCTGAGTTCGTTGCGCATGGTTGCGAATGGCGCAGAGCCGGTCAGCGTGCAGACTTTGCGTCGATTCATTGACCGATTTGGCCGTTATGGCTTTCCCGCGCGGGCGATGGCTCCGGTCTATGGCCTCGCGGAGTGCTCAGTGGGATTGGCGTTTCCGCCACTCGGTTGCCCGCCAATAATTGATCGCGTCAATCGTGACCGGTTGAGCACGGACGGAGTGGCGGAGCCGGCAAGGCCGGAAGACCTAAAGCCGCTTGAAATTGTGTCATGCGGCCAGCCGCTGCCCGGCCACGAAATTCGCATTGCCGATGAGGCGGGGCGCGAACTCGGCGAACGGCGCGAAGGCAGGCTCGAATTCCGGGGGCCTTCAACGACACGCGGGTATTTTCGCAATGAGACTAAGACCCACGAACTGTTTCGCGATGGCTGGCTCGACAGTGGCGACCGCGCGTATATGGCTGGAGGCGACGTTTGCATTACAGGCCGCGTCAAGGACATCATTATCCGTGCCGGCCGCCATATCTATCCGCAAGAAATCGAAGAAGCCGTCGCTGAAATTCCAGGTATCCGCAAGGGCGGCGTGGCAGTGTTTGGTGTCACTGATAGCCAAACCGGCACGGAGCGGGTGATCGTGTTGGCCGAGACACGCGAGACCGACGTTAATGCCCGCGCAGCGCTGGAAGCCCGCGCTCAGGAGATTGCAAACGACGTCGCCGGTACCCCGCCCGACGAGATCGTCCTTGCTCCGCCCGGGACGGTGCCAAAGACATCGAGCGGCAAGATTCGCCGGAGTGCCGCCAAGGAACTCTATAGCAGCGGACGTGTTGGCGCAACGCAGCGCGCGCTGTGGCGCCAAATCCTACGCCTGTCGCTTTCAGCCATTGGCCCGCAATTTGCGCGGCTCAATAGACGTTTTCGCGAGGCACTTTACGCTGCTTGGTGGTGGATCGTGGTCGTGTTGAGTTTCGTGTTTGCCTGGCTCGCCGTGATGATCCTGCCGCGCCTAGATTGGCGCTGGAACGCGGTGCGCGCCATTGCCCGCGCCGCTCTGGCGGTCGTCGGTGTTCCAGTGGCCGTCTCTGGCCTTGACCGAGTGCCGCGCGGCAACGCGATGCTAGTCTTCAATCATTCAAGCTACATGGACGCGTTGGTTCTCACCGCGGTTCTGCGTGGCGAGCCATTGTACGTCGCTAAAAAAGAACTCGCCGGCCAGATCTTCGCGGGCCCGCTGCTGCGGCGGTTGGGTACATTGTTTGTCGACCGGTACGACATCATCGGGAGTCTCGCTGATACGGAAGATGTCATTGTTGCCGCTCGGCAAGGCCGCAATATCGTATATTTTCCCGAAGGTACGTTCACCCGCAGACCGGGGCTTTCCGGATTCTATCTCGGCGCTTTCAAGGTTGCGGCGGAAGCCAGCCTGCCGGTCCTGCCGGGCATTATTCGCGGAACACGGTCGATGCTGCGCAGTGATCAATGGTTTCCGCGGTGGACGCCTCTCAGCATCCAGATTGAGGATGCGGTCAAGCCATCCGGAACGGGCTTTGCCTCGCTGGTGCAGCTACGTGATGCGGTGCGTAAGGTCATCCTCGCTCATTGCGGCGAGCCGGATCTTGGGGAGTTGGTAAAGCCTGCCGCTTCGGCCGACACAACCTGACGGGGGGCTCATCAAATAACATTCAAGTCGCAAAGTCCCGCGCAGGTCGTTGTCGATGGCGATGGCCTTCG
>PMAF01000204.1 GCA_003152455.1 Hyphomicrobiales bacterium | reverse complement strand
CAGGACCTGCCGGCGACGCTCACCGTCGCGGTGAACGAAATGTTCTGTTCGGCCAACATGGCCTTCGCCATGTATCCGGGGCTCACGCAAGGCGCCATCGCCGCGCTGCTCGCGCATGCCGCGCCCGAGCTGAAGACGAAATACCTGCCGAAAATGGTCGCCGGGCAATGGACCGGCACCATGAATTTGACCGAGCCGCATTGCGGCACCGATCTCGGCCTGTTGCGCACCAAGGCGGCCAAGCAGACCGACGGCAGCTACAAGATCACCGGCACCAAGATCTTCATCTCGGCCGGCGAGCACGATCTTTCCGACAACATCGTGCATCTGGTGCTGGCGCGCATCGAAGGCGCGCCGGCCGGCACCAAAGGCATCTCGCTGTTCGTGGTGCCCAAGATGACGGTCGAGGACGACGGCTCACTCGGCGCGAGCAACGGCGTCACCTGCGGCTCGATCGAAGAGAAGATGGGCATCCACGCCAATTCGACCTGCGTTATGAATTACGACGGCGCCACCGGCTGGCTGGTGGGCGAGGAGAATCGTGGCCTGCCGGCGATGTTCACGATGATGAACGAGGCTCGTCTCGGCGTCGGCGTGCAAGGCCTGGCGCTGTCGGAGGTCGCCTACCAGAACGCCGCGATTTACGCCAAAGAGCGCCTGCAAGGCCGCGCGCTGTCGGGCGCCAAGTACCCCGACAAACCGGCCGATCCGATCATCGTGCATCCGGACGTGCGCCGCACGCTGATGACGATCCGCGCCTTCAACGAAGCGGGCCGCGCGCTGGTGCTGTGGACCGCGCTCAAGGGCGACGTCGCCCGCCGCTCGCAGGACGACAAGGAGCGCCAGAGCGCCGACGATTTCATGGGTCTGCTCACGCCGGTGGTCAAAGGCGTACTGACCGATCAGGGCTTCGCCAACACGGTGATGGCGCAGCAGATGTTCGGCGGCCACGGCTACATCGCCGAGCACGGCATGGAGCAGTTCGTGCGCGATGCCCGCATCGCCATGATCTACGAGGGCGCCAACGGCATCCAGGCGCTCGATCTGGTCGGCCGCAAAATCGGCAAGGACGGCGGCCGCGCACTGATGGCGTTCCTCAATGAGGTCGGCGGCTTCATCAAGGACAAAAGTGCGGACGATGGCATGAAGCCGTTGGTCGCGCCGCTCGGCGTTTCGCTCGGCCATCTACAGCAGGCTTCGATGTGGTTTATGCAGAACGCCATGGCCAAGCCGGACAATGCCGGTGCCGGCGCCACCGACTACATGCACATGTTCGGGCTGGTCGCGCTCGGCTACATGTGGTGCCGGATCGCCGAAGCCGTGCTTGCGAAACCGGCCAATGGCGCCGCGCCTGGCATGAAAAGCAAGCTCGTCACCGCGCGCTTCTTCATGGAGCGCATGCTACCGAAAACGGCCACGCACTTCACCCGCATCCAGTCGGGCGCAGACGCCATCATGGAATTGCCCGACGAGGCGTTCTAGCGTTTAGCGCATGATCCCGAAAAGTGGGAACCGGTTTTCGGAAAAGATCATGCGCAAACAAAAAGACTAAGTCAGTGCCGCCGCCTCGATAGTTGCCGACATGCGTAGCGTCGGCGGCGCGGCCGGCGATTTTATCAGCGCGTTGCCCTCGAAAGCGCCGTCGGGGGAGACAAATTCAAACGCGGCCAGAATGCGGTCGATGGTGTGTCCGTCGCTCGTGTAGGGCAGCAACAGCCGCTCGTAATAGACCAGCCGGCCGTTGCGGTCGGTGACGTCATGGATGGTGTAGACCGGACTGCCGGTCTCCAGCGCCCGATGATAGGGCGCCAGGCCCTCGGCGTGGCGCGCCGCCGGAATGATCTGGTCGAGATATTTCCCGTGACAATCGGATGAGCCGTAAACTTGGCCGATGGTTACGCCGTGAAACAGGACCCGGAACCGCGCCGTGCCGTCGCCGCCGCTCACCTCCAGAAAGCTCAGATTGGCGGCGACGCGGGACAAGTCCTCGGCTTCCACAACCAAACCTTGGAACGCGATGCGGCCCTTGATTTCGTTTCCAGGATTTCAGAAGCCAGCGTTGATTGATCGCGCGGACGACGTCCGGCCGCGCCACAGAAAACTGCATCAAAGAATCCCCCGTTTATTCCGGCGGCGCAGACTTTTTCCGTTTGCCGTCAAATGTCAACTAGCGGCAAGCCGCTTTATCCCGTACGTGGCAAGGCACTCCCATTCGGTCCATGCTTTGATTTTTCAGGCGCCTTGCGCGAGCAAAGGCCGGCCGCGCGAACGCAGGAGCAGGAAGGTCGCGATCGAAACGTTGAGTAGGTTCCAGGCCAGCCCGTTGAGGAAGGCGGCCTGATAAGAGCCGGTAAGATCGAAAATCGCGCCCGACATCCAGCCGCCCAGCGCCATACCGAGCACGGTCGCCATGATCACCAGGCCGACGCGCGTGCTGGCCTGTTCCGACGGGAAATATTCACGCACGATGATGGCGTAGCTCGGCACGATGCCGCCCTGGAACAGGCCGAACAGCGCCGAGATGACATAGAGCGACGCCAGGCCGTCGAAGAACAAATAGAAGAACAGCGCCGTTCCCTGCAGCACCGAGCCGAGCAGCAGCGTGCGCACGCCGCCGATGCGGTCGGCGATGAAGCCGGACGCGACCCGGCTGACGATGCCGAAGCCGAGCATCAATGACAGCATGTCGGCGCCGCGCGCCACGCCATAACCGAGATCGCCGCAATAGGCGACGATGTGAACCTGCGGCATCGACATCGCCACGCAGCATGACAGGCCGGCGATGAACAGGAGAATTTGCAATGCTCGCGGCGACAACGGCAAGTCCGCCTGCCGGCGCGCCGCCTCGGCGCTGGCGGCCGCGGCGTGCTGGCCGCCGATCCGCCGCCGCAATGCCAGCGACAGCGGAAGCATGGTGGCGAGGCAGAACAAGCCGATGCCAATGTAAGTCGCGCGCCAGCCGTCGCTGGCGATGAAATGCTGCACCACCGGCGGCCAGATCGTGCCGGCGAGATAATTGCCGGCGGCGGCAATGGCGACCGCGATGCCGCGGCGGCGCGTGAACCAGTGCGAGATATCCGCCATCAAAGGTCCGAAGGTGGCCGAGCAACCGAAACCGATCAGCAACCCGTGAGCAATCGCCACTTGCCAAAGGGTGGCGGCGTTACCGACCGCGATATAGCCAGCGCCGAGCGCCAGCGTGCTGACGATGATCGGCACGGTGATGCCGAAACGGTCGGCGAGTCGGCCCATGACGACGCCGCCAGCGGCAAAGCCGAGCATGGTCAGCGTATAGGGCATCGATGCTGCGGCGCGATCGACGCCGAATTCCGCCTGGATCGCGGGCAGGGCGACCACCACCGACCACATGCCGACGCCACCGATGGTGCTGAGCACGACGGCCGCCGTCAGCCGCAACCAGGCTGCGGTGGAGTCGGTCGGGTCCGGCTCGGCTCTACCTGCGGCTGCACGTGTTCGGATCACGGTGAGGACATGCCCGGCTACGGATGCCAGGCGCTCCTAGCATCCCGGCGCTGGCGCGGCCAGCCGAAAGCCGCCGGCTGCTTCCTTATAATCATTCTAAGCTACTGAAATGATTTGTCTATTTACTTGATTTAGGTCATGGCTCCGGCCAGATGAGAGTGGCAATGATAATTATATGCAGGAAGCAGTCATGAGCGGGAACGGTCCGGTGGCGCCCTTAGGATTGGCCCGGAAGGGATTCCGCGGCCGCATCGACACGATTGCCGCGGCCGATACCGCTTCCAATCACAAGGCGGTGGAACTTGAGCGGCGTTTGCTCGAACTGGGATTCGTCGAGGGTGCCCAGGTCGAGATTCTGCATGAAGGCCCGCTCGGCCGCGATCCGATCGCGGTGCGGGTCAACGACACCACAATCGCGCTCCGGCGCCGCGAAGCGATGGCCGTTCTGGTGGCCTGACGGGACCGACATCGTGACGACTGCGAGCGAAACAACCGCGTGGCGATTTGCCCTGGTGGGGACGCCGAACAGCGGTAAGACCGCGCTGTTTAACGCGCTTACTGGCAGCCGGCAGAAGGTCGCGAACTATCCCGGCGTCACCGTCGAACGCAAGGCCGGCATTATCCACACGCCGGGCGGCCATCGCGTCGATCTGATCGATCTGCCCGGAACCTATTCGTTGCGCGGGCGCAGCCCCGACGAAGAGATCACGCGCGACACCGTGCTCGGCCGGCTCGCCAGCGAGGCCGCGCCCGACCTTTTGCTTTGCGTCGCCGATGCCACCAACCTGCGCGTCGCGCTGCGGCTGGTGATCGAGCTCAAGCAGGTCGGCCGCCCGCTGATGCTCGTGCTCAACATGATCGACATCGCCCGCCGGCGCGGCATCGAAATCGATCTCTTCAAGCTGTCGAAAGAACTCGGCGCGCCGGTCGTCACCTCGACCGCCGTGCGTCGCGGTGGCACCGAGGATTTGATGCGGCGCATCGACGCGATGGCTGCGGGCGCCTCCGAGACAAGCATCCCGAACACGTGGAAACCGCCATCGGCGTCGGACCTGCGCGCCGCCCAGCGCGAGGCCGATCGCATCATCCAAGTCGCCGTCGGCCAGCCGTCGCGGCCGGAGACGCTGACCGGACGGGTAGACGCCGTGCTGCTGCATCCGGTCGCCGGGCTGATCACGCTGCTGGTGCTTCTGTTCATCCTGTTTCAGGCGGTGTTCACCGGCGCCAAGCCACTGATGGATTTGATCTCGGCCGGTTTCGACGCGCTCGGCGCCATGGCGCACGACGCGCTGCCGGCCGGCCTGCTGCAAAGCTTCATCCAGAACGGCGTGATTTCCGGCGTCGGCAGCGTGCTCGTTTTCCTGCCGCAGATTCTGATCCTGTTCCTGTTCATCCTGCTGCTCGAAGATCTCGGCTACATGGCGCGCGCGGCGTTCCTGATGGACCGCATCATGGGCGGCGCCGGATTGCATGGCCGCGCCTTCATTCCGCTGCTGTCGAGTTTCGCCTGCGCCATCCCCGGCATCATGGCGACGCGGGTAATCGACAATCGGCGCGACCGCTTGACGACGATTTTGGTGGCGCCGCTGATGACCTGCTCGGCGCGCATTCCGGTCTACACGCTGATCATTTCCGCCTTCATCCCTGAAAAGCAAGTCTTCGGTTGGGTCGGCCTGCAGGGACTGGTGATGTTCGGACTCTATGCCGCCGGAATTTTCAGCGCGCTCGCGGTGTCGTTCGTGGCCAATCGTTTCTTCTGGCGCGAGAACGCCACCCCGCCGTTCATGATCGAACTGCCGGACTACAAGATGCCGCGCCTGCCCAATGTCGCGATGGGCCTCTACATGCGGGCGATGATGTTCCTCAAGCGCGCCGGCACCACGATTTTCTCGATGATGGTGCTGATCTGGTTCCTGGCGTCGTTTCCGCGTCCGCCGGCCGGCGTAGCAGAACCGGCGATCAATTTCAGCCTGGCGGCGATGATCGGCCGTTGGATCGAGCCGCTGCTGGCCCCGGTCGGCTTCAATTGGCAGATCAGCGTCGCCTTGGTCCCCGGCATGGCCGCGCGGGAAGTTGCCGTGGCCTCGCTCGGCACGGTCTACGCTATCGAGGGCGGCAAGGACGTCGCGGCCCAGATCGGCCAGACCTTGGCCGGCCAGTGGAGCCTCGCTACCGCGCTGTCGCTTCTGGTCTGGTACATTTTCGCGCCGCAATGCGCGTCGACGCTGGCGGTCATCAAGCGCGAGACCGGCGGTTGGCGCTGGATGGTGATCACCTTCGCCTACATGCTGGGGCTGGCCTATGCCGCCTCGTTCATCACCTACAACGTAGCGGTGGCGCTGGGCGCCGGCTGAAATCAACCGCCCAGGTTTTTTGGCCCTCGCGCGAATACTTTGCTGGCCCTATGGTGGGCGCGCCAGGTGATTCCAATGGATGCCCTCAATCTTCCGCGGCCGGGGTGGATGACCGAGGATCTCGTCCTGCTCGAGGAGCAGGCGCGCCGCTTCATCACGCAAGAATTCGCCCCCCATATCGACCGCTGGCACGAAGCCGGCATGTATGACCGCGATGTCTGGACCAAGGCCGGCGGCGCCGGCCTACTTTGCGCGTCGATGCCGGAAGAATATGGCGGCTCGGGTGGCAGCTTCGCGCATGAGGCGGTGATCAATCGCGAACTCTCTCTCGGCGGTTTCGACACCTTCGGCGCGCCGCTGCATTCCGGCATCGTCGCGCCCTACATCCTGCATTACGGCACCGAGGAGCAGAAGAGACGCTGGCTGCCCAAGCTCGCCACGGGCGAATTGGTCGGCGCCATCGCCATGACCGAGCCCGGCACCGGAAGCGACCTGCAAGGTGTGCGCGCCACCGCCAAGAAATCCGGCAACGGCTACGTGCTCAACGGCTCCAAGACCTTCATCACCAACGGTCAGCACGCCAATCTGATCATCGTGGTCGCCAAGACCGATCCGAAGGCCGGCGCCAAGGGCACCTCGCTCCTTGTGGTGGAGACCGACGACGCCCCGGGCTTCCGCCGCGGCCGCAAGCTCAAGAAGCTCGGCATGGATTCCGCCGACACCTCGGAACTTTTCTTCGAGGACGTGAAGCTGCCGGCCGAGAGCCTGCTCGGCACCGAGGAGGGCCAAGGCTTCTACCAACTCATGAAGGAACTGCCGCAGGAGCGGTTGATCGTTGCCGTGCATGCGGTGGCGATGATGGAGCGCGCGCTCGCGCTCACCGTCGATTACGTCAAGCAGCGCAAGGCCTTCGGCAAGGCCATCATCGAATTCCAGAACACCCAGTTCGAGCTGGCCGAGTGCAAGACCGATACCACCATCGCCAAGGTTTTCCTCGATCACTGCATCGGCCAGCATGTCGAGGGCAAGCTCGACACCGTCACCGCCTCGATGGCCAAATACCGCCTCACCGACACCCAGGCCGATGTGATCGACCGCTGCCTACAAATGTTCGGCGGTTATGGCTATATGGACGAATACCCGATCTCGCGCCTGTATCGCGATGCGCGGGTGCTGCGCATTTATGCCGGCACCAACGAGATTATGAAGCTGCTGATCGCGCGCAGTCTATAGAACCTGCGCAGGAGAACGCCGATGCCGGATGCATTCATTTACGACCACGTGCGCACGCCGCGCGGCCGCGGTAAGGCCGACGGGGCCTTGCACGAGGTGACGGCGCTCAATCTGGCGGCGCAGACGCTGGCCGCCGTCAAGGACCGCAACAAGCTCGATCCGAAGATGATCGACGACGTGGTGCTGGGCTGCGTCGATCCGGTCGGGGAGGCGGGCGGCGATATCGCGCGCGCCGCAGTCTTGGTGGCGGGCTTCGGCGACGGCGTGCCGGGCATCCAGATCAACCGCTTCTGCGCCTCGGGACTCGATGCGGTGAATTTCGCCGCCGCCGAGATCATGTCGGGCCAACACCAGATGACGATCGGCGGCGGCGCCGAATCCATGAGCCGCGTCGGCATCGGCGCCTCCGGCGGCGCCTGGCCGGTCGATCCGTCGATCGCGGTCGCAACCTATTTCCTGCCGCAGGGCATTTCCGCCGATCTGATCGCCACCAAATACGGCTTCTCGCGCGACGACGTCGACGCTTACGCGGTCGAGAGCCAGAAGCGAACCGCCAAGTCCTGGGACGAGGGCCGCTTCAAGAATTCCGTGATCGCCGTGAAGGACTGCAACGGGCTCACCATCCTGGCGAAGGACGAGCACATGCGTCCGTCGACCACCATGCAGACGCTCGCGGCGCTGGCGCCGTCCTTCGTGCAGATGGGCGAGATGGGCGGCTTCGATGCTGTCGCCGTGCAGCGTTACCCGGAAGTCGAGACCATCAATCATGTGCATACGCCGGGCAATTCCTCTGGCATCGTCGATGGCGCCGCCGCGGTGCTGATCGGCAGCAAGGAGGCGGGTCAGGCGGCGGGTTTGAAACCGCGCGCGCGCATCCGGGCCTTCGCCAATGTCGGATCCGAGCCGGCGATCATGCTCACCGGGCCGATCCCTGTGACCGAGAAGGTACTCAAGAAAGCCGGCATGGCGATCGGCGACGTCGATCTGTTCGAACTCAACGAGGCCTTCGCCTCGGTGGTGTTACGCTATATGCAGGCGTTCGACATTCCGCACGACAAGATGAACGTCAACGGCGGCGCCATCGCCATGGGCCATCCGTTGGGGGCCACCGGCGCCATGATCCTCGGCACCGTGCTCGACGAGTTGGAGCGGCGCGATCAGTCGACCGCGCTGGTCACTCTTTGCATCGGCATCGGCATGGGCACGGCCACCATCATCGAACGCGTTTAAGCGGGGCGGGCAATGCCAAAGGTCGATATCGCCAAAGTGCCGGTGAAAAGCGGCACGTTCTATCCGGCGCAATTCCAGGCCGAGTGCAAAGGCCGCCACAAGCAGGCGCTGGGCGATGCGATCGGCTTGACGCAGTTCGGCGTCAACATCACGCGCATCGAGCCGGGGCAGACCTCCGCGCTGCGGCATTGGCACGAGCAGGAAGACGAATTCATCTACATGCTGCAAGGCGAACTGGTGCTGGCCGAGAATGACGGCGAGGTCGTGCTCAAGGCCGGCGACGCCGCCGGCTTCAAGGCCGGCAGCGGCGTCGCGCATCGCCTGATCAACCGCAGCAATCGCGACGCGGTCTATTTCGAGGTCGGCACCCGCGCCAAAACCGAACGCGTGCATTATCCGGACGTCGATCTGGAGCTTGTGCGCGATGAAAAAGGCCGCCGCTATCAGCGCCGCAACGGCGAGCCATATCCGCCATAGGAATCTAAGGCCATGAGCAACTTCAAACTCGACGTCGACGCCGACGGCATCGCGCTGGTCACCTGGGACATGGCCGACCGCTCGATGAACGTCATCACGATGGATGCGATCGCCGAGCTTGGTGAAATCGTCGAGAAGGTTTCGACCGACGCCGCCATCAAGAGCGCGGTCATCACCTCCGGCAAGGATGCTTTCTGCGGCGGCGCCGATCTCACCATGCTGGAGCGCATGGGCTCGATCTACGCCGACTTGGTGAAGACCAAAGGCGCGGAGGCCGCCGCCGCTTACGTGTTCGACGAGAGCCGCAAGCTGTCGCAGCTTTATCGCCGCATCGAGACCGGCGGCAAGCCGTGGGTCTGCGCGCTCAACGGCACGGCGATGGGCGGCGGCTTTGAACTCGCGCTCGCCTGCCATCAGCGCATCGCCGCCGACAATCCGAAGACGCGGCTCGGCCTGCCCGAGATCAAGATCGGATTGTTTCCGGGTGCCGGTGGCACCCAGCGCATCGCGCGCATGCTGCCGCCCGCCGACGCGCTGCAATATTTGCTCAAGGGTGACCAGCTCAAGCTCGACCGCGCCAAGGCGATGAAGCTGGTCGACAACGTCGTGCCGCAAGCCGACCTCATCAAGACCGCGAAGGACTGGATCAAGGCGGGCGGCAAGCCGCAAGCGCCGTGGGACGTGAAAGGTTTCAAGCTGCCGGGCGGGCCGGTCTATTCCAAGGCCGGCATGATGACCTTCATGCCAGCCAACGCGATCTACCGCCGCGAGACCTACGACAATTATCCGGCCGCGCGCGCGATTCTGCAGGTGGTCTATGAAGGTCTGCAATTGGATATGGACACCGCGCTGCGCGTGGAGTCGCGCTGGTTCGCCAAAATCCTGCGCTCGCCGGAAGCGGCCGCCATGATCCGCTCGCTGTTCGTCTCCATGCAGGAGCTGAACAAGGGCGCGCGCCGTCCGGCCAATGTGCCGGCGGCGGCCCTGAAGAAGATCGGCGTGGTCGGCGCCGGCTTCATGGGCGCCGGCATCGCGCAGGTGAGTGCGGCGGCGGGCTTGGCTGTGGTGCTGATCGACCGCGACCAGGAGACCGCCGACAAGGGCAAGGCGAACTTGCATAAGGCGCTCAGCGACCGCGTCAACAAAGGCCGCATGAAATCGGCCGAGCGCGACGGGCTGCTCGCGCTGATCACGCCGACGCCGGACTACAGCGCGCTAAAGGATTGCGATCTGGTCATCGAGGCGGTGTTCGAGGATCGCAAAGTAAAGTCCGAGGTGATCGCAAAGATTCAGGCCGTGATCGGCGCCGGCACGGTGTTCGCCTCCAACACCTCGACCCTTCCGATCACCTCGCTCGCCGCCGAGTTCAAAGACCCGCCGCGGTTCATCGGCATCCACTTTTTCTCGCCGGTCGACCGCATGATGCTGGTCGAGCTCATTCTCGGCAAAGAGACCAGCGATAAAGCGCTTGCCGTGGCGCTCGATTACGTGCGCGCGATCCGCAAAACGCCGATCGTGGTCAATGACTCGCGCGGTTTCTACACCTCGCGCGTCGTCGGCACCTACATCCGTGAAGGCCATCTGATGCTGGCGGAAGGCGTGCCGGCCGCGATGATTGAGAATGTCGGCCGGATGGCCGGCATGCCGGTCGGGCCGCTCTCGCTCAACGACGAGGTGGCGGTCGATCTGGCCTGGAAAATTCTCAAGGCCACGGAAGCCGATCTTGGGCCCGCGGCCATCGATCCGCGCCAGAAGGCGCTGCTGGAGGAAATGGTCGAGAATCGCGGCCGCTTCGGACGCAAGAACGGCAAGGGCTTCTATGACTATGCGCCCGGCGCGCCGAAAAAACTCTGGCCGGGGCTCGCGGAGTTGCAGGGAAAGAAGCTCGATCCCGATACCATCGACATTGAGGAATTAAAACTGCGTCTGCTCGGCATTCAGGCGCTGGAGACCGCGCGTTGCTTCGAGGAGAAGGTGCTAACCGACGTGCGCGAGGCCGACGTGGGCTCGATCCTCGGCTTCGGTTTCGCGCCGTTCTCCGGCGGCACGCTGTCATGGATCGACAGGATGGGGACGAAGAAATTCGTCGCGCTCTGCCGCAGACTGGAGAAGAAATACGGCGCGCGTTTTGCGCCCTCGAAGCTGCTCATCGAGATGGCGGATAAGGACGAGAGCTTCTACGGCCGCTTCGTGCCGGGCAAGCGTAAGGAAGCGGCGTAACGGCTATATTCCCCTTGTCTACATCACCACTGTCAGCTTCTTCGCTGCCCGCGTCACGCCCGTGTAAAGCCAGCGCTCGCGGCTGTCCGGGAACGCGAAGCTTTCGTCGAACAGCACCACGTCGTCCCATTGCGAGCCTTGCGCCTTGTGCACGGTAAGCACATAGCCGTAGTCGAACTCGTCGTAGGGCTTGCGGCGCGGCCAGTCGATCTGCTCGATGCCGCCGGAAAAACATTCCGGCCGCACCGATACCTTTACGCCGCGCAGGCCGCTGTCGTCGTCCGGCAGAAGCCGCATCGTCATGATGCCGGTGCGCCGCGCGCCGCGCTCCTTCACCGACCAAAGCGAGCCGTTGAAAAGCCCCTTCTTGCGGTTGTTGCGCAGGCAAACGAGCTTGTCGCCGGCCGAGGGCATCTTGTCCTCGAAGCCGCGGCGCTCGCGCATCCGGATGTTGTAGGCGCGCCGCGTGGCGTTGCGCCCGACCAACACCTGGTCGGCCTCCAGCACGCGCTGCGGATCGAGATCGGCCTTGGCGATCACTTCGGTCTCGCCGTAGCGGCCGGGCTCGAGATACTCGCCGGCGCGAATATCCATCGACAGGCGGATGATCGGGTTGTCTGCGGCCTGGCGGTGGACTTCGGTCAGCATGACGTCGGGCTCGGCCTCGGTGAAAAAGCCGCCGCCTTGGACCGGCGGCAGTTGCGCCGGATCGCCCAGCACCAAGAGTGGCACGCCGAACGACAGCAGGTCGCGGCCGAGTTCGGCGTCCACCATCGAGCATTCGTCGATGATGATCAGCGCCGCCTTGGATGCCGGCGCCTCGTCCCACAGGTCGAAGTTGGGGATTTCCTCGCCGCTCGCGCGCGCCCGGTAGATCAGGCTGTGGATGGTGGAGGCGCCCTTGCAGCCTTTGCCGCGCATCACCGAGGCCGCCTTGCCGGTGAAGGCGGCAAATTTCACCTCGCCGTCGGCCTGCTCGGCGAGATGGCGGGCGAGGGTGGTTTTGCCGGTGCCGGCATAGCCGAACAGGCGGAACACCTGCGGCGTGCCATTGGCGCCCGGCTTGGCCTTGAGCCAGGCGGCGACCGCATTGAGCGCGGCATCCTGATGGGGCGAAAAACTCGGCATACCCGTTGGGTTGGCAAATCCGATGGCTGGATTTTGAGGTAGAGAACGAAACTAGAACAATGTCAACGTGGGCCCTCGCCAGCGCGCACGCGAAGGCGCCAGGCCGGCGAAAAAATCGCGTGAATGCAATTGCATGGCTCCCGCGCGGTCAAGGATTCCGTGCATTGCCCTTTCCACCTTGCCATGTTTAAGGTCGCGGCCTTTTTCACGCATGATCCCGAAAAGTGGGTACCGGTTTTCGGAAAAGAACATGCGCAAACGAAAACTAGCCGGAAGCTTGCATGGCTCGTGACCAGATCGACATGACCCCGATCGAGACGCGCGACGAACTCGTCGCCTGGCTCGCAGCGGGCTGCAAGCCGAAGTCGCAATTCCGCGTCGGCACCGAGCACGAGAAATTCGCCTTTACCGAACAGGACCACCGGCCGGTGCCCTATGCCGGCCCGCGCAGCATCCGTGCGCTGCTCGAAGGGCTGCACGACATTCTCGGCTGGGAGCCGATCATGGAGGGCGACAACATCATCGGCATGTTCGACGTCACCCACGGCGGCGCCATTTCGCTGGAGCCGGGCGGTCAGTTCGAGCTGTCCGGCGCGCCGGTGCAAAATGTGCATCAGACCGCCTCCGAGCTGATGGCGCATCTGGCGCAGGTGCGCGAGGTAGCCAAGCCCTTAGGGATAGGTTTCCTCGGCCTGGGCATGACGCCGAACTGGACGCGCGCCGATATGCCGATGATGCCGAAGGGCCGCTACCGCATCATGACGAATTACATGCCGAAGGTAGGCCACTTCGGCCTCGACATGATGTATCGCACCTGCACGGTGCAGGCGAACCTCGACTTCTCCTCGGAAGCCGACATGGTGAAGAAGCTGCGCGTGTCGCTGGCGCTGCAGCCGGTGGCGACCGCGCTGTTCGCCAATTCGCCGTTCACCGAAGGCAAGCCGAACGGCTTTCTCTCGTTCCGCTCGCAGATATGGACCGACACCGACGCCGACCGCTCCGGCATGTTACCCTGGGCGTTCGAAGACGGCATGGGTTTCGAGCGCTGGGTCGATTACGCGCTCGGCGTGCCGATGTATTTCGTCAAGCGCGGCGACAAATATATCGACGTCGCCGGCAGGTCGTTCCGCGATTTCTTNNTACCTGGAAATGCGCGGCGCCGACGGCGGGCCGTGGCGGCGTCTGCCGTCGCTTGCCGCCTTTTGGGTTGGGCTGCTCTACGACGAGGATTCGCTATCGGCCTGCTGGGACCTGGTGAAAGGCTGGAGCGCGGCCGAGCGGCAGAAGTTGCGCGACGATGTGCCCAAGCTCGGCTTTGCCGCCGAGATTCGCGGCCGCAACGTGCTCACGGTGGCGCAGGATACACTGCGCTTTGCCGCGCGCGGGCTGGCGCGCCGCAAATTTCTCGACCGCAATGGCCGCGACGAGACGCGCTATTTGCGTCCGCTCGAGGAATCGATCGCCCGCGGCACGACGCCGGCGGAGGAATTGCTGGAAAAATTCCACGGTCGCTGGAAGGGCTCGGTCGAGCCGATTTTCGACGAGTACGCGTATTGAGTTTTCTCTCTCCCCGCATTGCGGGGAGAGGGAAAGTCACTCCGCCGCTTGCGCTTCCGACAAGTTATCGAGCGAGGAGATGATGTGCTCGGCCAGCGCGTCGGCCAGCGTCGAGCTTTCATGCGCGCTGCGCACCAGGCCGATGCGGCAGCTCGGCAATTCGGGAAATCCCTCTGCGGCGGTGAGCACGCGCATGCCGGGGCGCAGGCCGGACTCCGGCAGCACCGACACCGCAAGCCCGGCGAGCACGGCGGCCGCCACCGCGCCGGCATTCGAACTCGAATAGAGCACGCGATAGGGGCGGCCGAGTTTTTCGATCCGCTCGATCGCGATGCGCCGCCACGAGCAAGTCGGCCGGCCGAGCGCCAGCGGCAGGCGTTCCTCGAGATGGGTCGGATGCCGGTTTGAGGTCACCCACAGCAGCCGCTCGCGCCGAAACGTTTCCGAGGCGCGCTTGGTCTCGCAATTGGTGACGATGGCGAGGTCGATCTCGTTCGCGTCGATGCGCTCAAGCAGATCGACGCTCGGCTCGCAGATCACGGTCAGCTCGACGCCCGGATAGACGCGCGAGAAGCGCGCCATGATCTCGGGCAGATAACGGTCGGCGTAATCGTCGGGCACGCCCAGCCGCACCCGGCCGGACAATTCGGCGTCGGAGAAAGCGGCCAGCGTCTCGACGTTGAGCTTGACGATGCGGCGGGCATAGTCGAGCAGGCGCTGCCCGTCCTCGGTGAGCTTGGAGGCGCGGCCGTCGCGCGCGAAAATCGGCCGCTCCAACCGCTCCTCGAGGCGCTTCATCTGCATGGAGACCGCCGACTGGCTTTTGTTCACCACCTCGGCCGCCTTGGTGAAGCTGCCGGTCTCGGCAATGGCGATGAAAGTGCGCAATTGGTCGACGTCGATTAGCGCGGTCATGGGCTCGGTCCTTGCTAAGGCCGGCAATTTGGGCCGGGCGGACTATATCACCAATCCTGATTGGTCAGATTAAAAACATTCGTTTCACTAATCAATCTTTTAGGAGCAATGTGACTGCGCTTCCAGAGGAATCGGGTGGGGGATTCGGGTGGTTCCGGCGCATGGCCGGGACGAATTTGGAGTCTCTGCTAGGCCTCGATGGAGATTGAAAATGAATGCAAATATCCCCGTTTTACCCATTGCCGGCGGTGCGCTTTGCTCGTGCTGGTGGCGCTGGTGACCTCATGGCTCAAACAGGTCTCGCGCGCCCGCCGGCACCGGCGCGACGCCGTTGTGCTCTCCGGCCTCGACCGCAACATGCTGGCCGATATCGGGCTTACCCGCGCCGATCTGAACGACGCCTTGTCCGGCGCGTTCTGGGAAGACCCGACCGCGCTGCTGCGCGAACGCGCGATCGAGCGCCGTCTGTACCGCGTCAGGCCCGCGCAGCCGCTGCCGGATGTGGAGAACGGTTTCCACCGTCCGCCGACCGGCCGCCCGGCGCGCCAGGCGATCTGAAAACCCAAACGGCCGAGCCCTCTCGTCGGCCGCTCGATCCGGGGTCCGCGATCCTCCCCTCTCGCGGCCGGATTCAAGCGCCCGCCGGCCCCTCCGGCGGGCGCATTCTTTTTAGCGAAGAATTTCTGCGCGAAGACGCCGGCAAGTGCGCTAGCATGCCGCCGGGGCTGGACGTCACGGCAATTCCAAAGCCGAGCGGGCGCGCATGCGGTTTAGAGTCATTCTCCTGGGCGCAATGTGGGCCATTGCGGCAGCCGGCGCGGCGCAGGCGCAGACCGGCTACGACCGCCGCGGCGGCGACTACCTGAGCTTCCAGATCCGCAACGGCGACCCGGCGGTCTGCGCTTCCCGTTGCGAACGCGACGCGCGCTGCCGCGCCTGGAGCTTCTCCTATCCGCGCACGGCCAATGTGCTCGCCACCTGCTGGCTGAAGAACAAGGTGATGCCGCGCAATGAAGACAAATGCTGCGTGTCGGGCGTGCGCGGAGCCGGCGTGATCGAGCCGCGGCGCGGCCCGATCGAATACTCGATCGACCGCACCGGCGGCGACTATCGCAATTTAGACATCGCGCCCGATCCCGAGGGCGCTCCGTGCAAGGCGGCCTGCGACGGCGAGAGCCGCTGCCGCGCCTGGACCTATGTGCGGCCCGGCTATATCGGGCCGTCCGCGCGCTGCTATCTCAAGGACAAGATCACGCGGCCGCACCACAAGCCGTGTTGCATTTCCGGCGTGGTGCGGTAGCGCAACTTTTATTGAACAGCGCTGAAGAAGCGCGACAGCCGCAAGCCTTGCGGCCAGGTCCAGACCGGCCGGCTTTTCATGCCGAGGTCCCAGGACCCGACGATGCCGTCCACGCGGCCGACCAGATTTTCAACCGGCAGCTGGCCGACGCCGCCCTCGCGCAGCGGCACGCGGCTGTCGGCGGAGTTGTCGCGGTTGTCGCCCATGACGAACAGGTGATCGGGCGCAACGACAATCTCCGCCATGTTGTCGAGCGGCTCGTAAGGCGTGAGTTTGAAGACGGTGTGCTTGCGGCCGCCCGGCAGCGTCTCGATCAAACGCGCAGCCGGCGCCAGGGTGCCATCCTCGTTTTCCGCGTGGCCGGTGCCATCCGGTTGCAGCGCGGCGGCTTGGCCGTTGATCCACACCTGACCATTGCGCAACGCGATCCGGTCGCCGGGCAGGCCGATGACGCGCTTGACCCAAACTTGCGAACGATCGCCAGGCCAACGGAACACGACCACGTCGCCGCGCTTGGGTAGCGCCGAAAATACGTGCGCGGTATCCGGCAGCACGAGGAACGCCGGCAACGACGCCGTGCCATAGCCGTAAGGGTATTTCGTCGCCAGCAATTCGTCGCCAATCAGCAGCGTCGGCTCCATCGAGCCGGACGGCACATAGAACGGCTCGGCAATCGCGGCTTTCGCCACGAACACGGCCAGCACGATGCCGGCCAGTTCGACGATCGATCGCAGCAGGCTGTTCTTGCGGGCCGGGCGTTGTGCCGTGGATGACATTTTTGCGCGCCTCAAGGTTGGCGTAAGTTTCAGCCGGTTCCGCCCACGGTGATGCGGTCCATGCGCAGACTGGGCTGGCCGACGCCGACCGGCACGCCTTGGCCGTTCTTGCCGCAGGTGCCGATGCCGGGATCGAGCGCAAAGTCATTGCCGATCATCGTGATGCGATGCAGGTCGGTCGGCCCGTTGCCGATCAGCATGGCGCCTTTCACCGGCGCCGTGACTTTGCCATTCTCGATCTTGTAGGCCTCGGTGCATTGGAACACGTATTTGCCGGATGTAATGTCGACCTGGCCGCCGCCGAAGCTGACCGCGTAGAGGCCGTTCTTCACCGACGCGATGATCTCGGCCGGCTCGTGCATGCCGGCGAGCATGTAAGTGTTGGTCATGCGCGGCATCGGGACATGGGCGTGGCTTTCGCGCCGGCCGTTGCCGGTCGGCTTCACGCCCATCAACCGTGCGTTCTGGCGGTCCTGCATGTAGCCGACCAGGATGCCGTCCTCGATCAATACGGTGCGGTTGGTCGGCGTGCCTTCGTCGTCGATCGACAAGGAGCCGCGGCGGTCCTGCATGGTGCCATCGTCGACCACGGTGACGCCCTTGGCGGCGACCTGCTGGCCCATCAGCCCGGCGAAGGCCGACGTCTTCTTGCGGTTGAAGTCACCTTCCAGCCCGTGGCCGACCGCTTCGTGCAGCATCACGCCCGGCCAGCCGGAGCCCATGACCACGTCCATCTCACCGGCCGGCGCCGCCACCGCGTCGAGATTGACCAGCGCCTGACGCACGGCTTCGTCCACCGCGCTCTGCCAGGCATGCGTCTCGATGAAGCGCTGATAACCTTCGCGGCCGCCGACGCCGTAGCTGCCCGACTCTTGCCGGTCGCCGTCGCCGACGACCGCGGATACGTTCAGCCGCACCAGCGGACGGATGTCTCGATAGGTCTCGCCGTCGGCGCGCAGGATTTCCACCACTTGCCAGGTGGCGGCGATGCTGGCGGTGACTTGGCGCACGCGCGGGTCCTTGGCGCGGGCATAGGCGTCGATGCTCTCCAGCAGCTTCACCTTGGCGTCGAAGGCCGGCTCGCCGAGCGGGTTCTCGTCGCCATAGAGTTTGCGGTTGGTGCGGCCGGGCGCCTCGGCGTAACGGCCGCTGTGGCCGCCTTTGACCGCGCGCACCGCCTCGGCGGCCCGCGCAAGCGCGGCTTCCGACATGTCGGAGGCGTGGGCATAGCCGACCGCCTCGTCCTTCACCGCGCGCAGGCCGAAACCCTGCGCGGTGTCGTAGGTCGCCTGCTTGAGGCGGCCATTGTCGAACACCAGCACTTCGGCCTGGCGATATTCCAGGAACAATTCGCCGTCGTCGGCGCCGCCCAAGCCGCGCCCGATCAACTGGCGAACCTTGGCCTTGTCGAGGCCGGCGCGGTCGATCAGGGAGGAAATGGCTGCGTCCATAAAATCGTTCTCCGCTAGTGCCCTCACGCCATCAGATAGGGCATCTGTGGCAATTCTGCGAGGGTAGGGGGCGGACCTAATCGCCCCTTGTCGCGGTCCAGATGAAATGCCGCGCGCCGCCGCGCGGTCCCTTGGCGCGCAGGGGAATTTCGTCCACTTTAAAACCGGTCTTGCGCAGCCGCGCCGTGAATTTTGAGTCCGGTCCCGACGACCATACCGCCAGCACGCCGCCGGGGCGTAGCGCCGTATGTGCGGCGCGCAATCCTTTGAGGTCATACAGCCCGTCATTGGCTTTGCGGGTCATCCCTTGCGGCCCATTGTCGACGTCGAGCAGGATCGCGTCGTAGGCCAATCGATCGGACCTGATCAGATCGCCAACGTCACCTTCGTGGATGCGCACGCGCGGATCGGCCAAGCTGTCGCCGGACAATTTCGCCATCGGGCCGCGCGCCCAGGCCACCACCGCCGGCACTAGTTCAGCGACAATGATGTGGGCCTGCTTCCCCAGCACGGTCAGGGCTGCCCGCAAGGTGAAGCCCATGCCCAATCCGCCGATCAGGATACTTGGCCGCTTGCGGATCCTAATTTTCTCGCAAGCGATGGTCGCGAGCGCCTGCTCGGTGGCGCTGAGGCGGCTGTTCATCAGTTCGTCGCTCCCCAACTTGATCGAGAATTCCGCGCCACGCTGCATCAGGCGGAGTTCACCGCCGCCGGGTACTTGTACCGTATCGAGGAGGGACCAGGGAATCATGGATATCTCTTGTGCCGGTTGCTATGCAGTGTGCTTGGTGGAGGAACACTATGAAAGCAATGCTGCTGATGGGCCATGGCGGCCCCGAGATGATGAAATTTGGCCAGGCGGGTGACCCGAAAGCCGGACCGGGCGAAGTGGTGGTGGATGTCCACGCGGCATCCGTCAACGGCGCCGATCCCAAGGTACGGCGGGGCAACGGCCGCTACAAACTCGACAAATTCCCGCACATCATGGGCCGCGACTTCTCCGGCGTGGTCAGCGCGGTCGGGCCGGGCGTCACCGATTTCAAAGTGGGCGACGCCGTATTAGCGGTCACCGACGTGGGCATCGAAGGCGCCTACGCGGAAAAGATCGCCATCAAGGCAGCCATCGTTGCCAAAAAGCCGGAAGGCCTCAGCCATACCGAGGCGGCGGCGCTCGGGCTCGTCAGCCTCACCGCGCTCACGGCCATCGAGGATACCGCGCACCTCAAGGCGGGCCAGACCATTCTGATCCAGGGCGGCGCCGGCGGCGTCGCCGGATTTGCCGTGCAACTGGCCAAGCATCTCGGCGCCAAGGTCATCACCACGGCGAGCGCCGGCAACCACGCCTATGTGCGAAGCCTCGGCGCCGATCAGGTGATCGACTACAACGCCGAGGATTTCACGAAAATCGGCCCGGTCTGTGACGTGGTGTTCGACACCGTCGGCGGCAATGTCCGCGCCGGCTCGTATGCGGTTTTGAAGCCGGGCGGCAAACTGGTGTGGATCGCGCCGGCGCTGGAGGGCTTCAAGCCGCCGCGCGAGGATGTCGAGACCTTGCGTCCGGACGTCAAGCGCGACCGCGCCCATCTCGAGCGGCTTGTGGCGCTGCTGAAAGCCGGCGCGGTGCGGCCGCCCGCGATTCATCGCTATAAGCTGGCCGATGCGGCGGAAGCCCATCGCGTCAGCGAAGCGCGTCATCTCCAGGGCAAGCTGGTGTTGGAAATCGGCTGATCGGTCACGGCGCCAAGGGCAGTTTGCCGCCGCCGCTTATTTCTTTTTCTTCTTCAAAAACGCGGCACAAAACGCCGCTTCGAAGGCCCGGTAGTCGTTGGTGATCTCCGTGCCTTTGCGGATGGTGCTGCGCGCGATGACGTAGCCGTTATGGAAATAGGTGTTCGGATTGTCCGAATGGTTCATGTAGGAATCGTTGTCCATCGACAACAGGATTTCGTGTCCCCACTGGTAGCCGTGCAGTTTTATGAATTCCTTGGCGGCCTTCGGCAGCTTGGCTAACCGCTTGCGCGAATAATAGCGGTCGAAGCCGACGGCGAAGCGCCAGATTTTTTTGCCCTTGCGGATCGTTTCGCCGGCAAAGACGCCGATGCCGTGGATCGGGCTTTTGTCGAGATAGGTTTTGACGAGGAGCATTGTGGCCGGGGCCGAATCGCTGTGCTTACGGCAGCTTATCGTATCCCTCGCCGAAGCCGGCCAGGCTTATCGGGAAGCCGATGCCTTCCTCGGGCGTCTGGAAGATTATGAAAGTGGCGGTCTTGCTGGTGCGTAGTTTCGTGATCAGCGCGTCGTCCATGACCACCTCGGCGATGCAGCCGTTGGGCAGGCAGCGCACGAATCCGGCGCGACCGATATCGGCGTTATCGATCTTGAGCCCGAGGCCCGACGGCAGCAGTACGCCGAGCGGCGCCACCACCCGCATCAGCCGGCTCTTCAAATCGGCGGTCTTGAGCACGATCACCGTGAGACCGATATTGGCGCGGTCTTCCGCGGTGACGCTCTGGATCAGGGCGCATTGTTCGCCCTTGGCGCCGGGCGGCGTATCGCAGCGGATCTGCCAGTCCTTGTGCACCGACTTGACCGCGCCCTGGGCCGCGGCCCGCTCGGCGGAGACGGCCGCCAGCGCCAAAGCCAACCCCAGCGCGAGCCATGCCCGGCCTTTAGAGGCGTGCCGTTCGTCCCCGAAAATGCCCATCGTTCAATCCCTTGCGCGCGCCGCCCCACTCGCCTGAGCGCAGGCGAATCGCTGCCCGGTAAGCATTTTATTCATTCCCCTTGGGTCATGCCTAACCGGCGCTGTCAAGCAAAGCACCCCGGCGTGGAAGACCTCCGCGGCGGCCAAACAAGCCGCCCGCTCGTGGCTTAAATGCGGCGTCCGACCTCCCCTGGGGGCAAGCCGTTTGGCGCAAGGAACTGGCGATAAGGCGCATTGCAGCAAAGCCGGAATTATGGTTTGAGAGGTTGGGATTTCCCCCCGTCCCGCCGCACCGCAAAAGCTGCCGCGCCCGCGGCAATACGCTGTGCTCAGCGGGGCCGAGCCGACATCTTGCCTGCGGTGGGCGGCAAAAAGGGGCCTCTATCCAAGGCCTAATTTCTCGTCGAGGGAGCGCGAAGAACGATGCTGGTGCTCAAGCGGTTGATCATTCTCGTGGCCACGGGCGTGGCCCTTATCGCCGCCGGCGGGGTCGCCTGGGCCGGCCTCGGACAGCCCTCGCCATGGGAACTCGGGTTGCAACAGTCGGCGTCGCCGGTCATGGACGACATCGTCTGGTTCCATAACTACCTGCTGTGGCTGATCGCCGCGATCGCGCTGTTCGTGCTGGTGCTGCTGGCGACCGTCACCGTGAAATTCAACGCTCGCGCCAATCCGGTGCCGTCGCGCACCACGCACAACACCTTCATCGAGATCATCTGGACNNTGTTTTACGAGTTGAAGGTGCCGGCCGCCGACCTGACGGTGAAGGTCACCGGCAAGCAGTGGTTCTGGAGCTACAGCTATCCGGATTCGAAATTCGAGTTCGACTCGTTGATGGTCCAGGACAAGGATATCAAGCCCGGCCAACTGCGCCTGCTGTCGGTCGACAACGAAATGGTGGTACCGGTCAACAAGGTCGTGCACGTGCTGATCACCGGCGCCGATGTCATCCACTCGTTCTCCGTGCCGTCTTTCGGCATCAAGATTGACGCCATCCCCGGTCGCCTCAACGAGACCTGGTTCAAGGCCGAGCGCGAAGGCATGTACTACGGCCAGTGCTCGCAGCTTTGCGGCCGCGATCACGCCTTCATGCCGATCGCCGTGCATGTGGTGAGCGAGAAGGACTACACCGCATGGCTCGATCAGGCGAAGAAAAAATATGCCGACGATAATGTCGCTTCGCCGAACGCGGTTGCCGCGGCCGAGCCGGCGAAGTGACACATATAAAAATATGAATATAATGCAGGCGACAACGACACGGGTTGAAGGACAATAGCGATGGCCAGCCACGAAGCCGCACACGGCGCACACGACACGCACGACGACGCCCACCCGCATCCGACCGGATGGCGCCGGTTCGTCTATTCGACGAACCACAAGGACATCGGAACGATGTACCTGACCTTCGCGCTGGTCGCCGGCGTGATCGGCGGCCTGCTGTCGATCGCCATCCGGCTCGAGCTGCAAAATCCCGGCCTGCAGTTCTTCTCCACGCCGCACGAATACAACGTGTTCGCCACCTCGCACGGCCTGATCATGATCTTCTTCATGGTGATGCCGGCGATGATCGGCGGCTTCGGCAATTGGTTCGTGCCGCTGATGATTGGAGCGCCGGACATGGCGTTCCCGCGCATGAACAACATCTCGTTCTGGCTGCTGCCGGCTTCGTTCGCGCTGCTGCTGACCTCGATGTTCGTCGAAGGCGAACCGGGCTCGCTCGGCGCTGGCACCGGCTGGACGATCTACGCGCCGCTGTCGACCTCGGGCCATCCTGGCCCGGCGATGGACTTCGTCATCCTGTCGATCCATCTGGCCGGCGCCTCGTCGATCCTGGGCGCCATCAACTTCATCACCACCATTTTCAACATGCGCGCGCCCGGCATGACGATGCACAAGATGCCGCTGTTCGTGTGGTCGATCCTGGTGACGGTGTTCCTGCTGCTGCTGGCGCTGCCGGTGCTGGCTGGCGCCATCACCATGCTGCTGACCGACCGCAATTTCGGCACCACCTTCTTCAACCCCGAAGGTGGCGGCGATCCGCTGCTGTTCCAGCATCTGTTCTGGTTCTTCGGCCACCCGGAAGTCTACATTCTGATTCTGCCGGGCTTCGGCATGATCAGCCAGATCGTCGCCACCTTCAGCCGTAAGCCGGTGTTCGGCTATCTCGGCATGGCTTATGCGATGGTCGCCATCGGCGGCATCGGCTTCGTGGTCTGGGCGCATCACATGTACACGGTCGGCATGTCGACCGGCGTGCAGGCCTATTTCATCGCCGCCACCATGGTGATCGCGGTGCCGACCGGCGTGAAGATTTTCTCCTGGATCGCCACCATGTGGGGCGGTTCGATCGAATTCCGCACGCCGATGTTGTGGGCGATGGGCTTCATCTTCCTGTTCACGGTCGGCGGCGTGACCGGCGTGGTGCTGGCCAATGCCGGCGTCGACCGCGTGCTGCACGATACCTATTACGTGATCGCGCACTTCCACTACGTGCTCTCGCTCGGCGCCGTGTTCGCCATTTTCGCGGGCTGGTACTACTGGTTCCCGAAAATGTCCGGCTACATGTACAACGAGACCATCGGCAAGGCGCACTTCTGGATCACCTTCATCGGCGTCAACATCATCTTCTTCCCGCAGCATTTCCTCGGACTTGCCGGAATGCCGCGCCGCACCGTTGATTATCCGGATGCCTTCCACGGCTGGAACGAGGTGTCCTCGTACGGCTCCTATATCGCCGGGTTCGGCGCGCTGGTGTTCTTCTTCGGCATGGCGGAAGCCTTCATGAAGAAGCGCCCGGCCGGCAACAATCCGTGGGGCGTGGGCGCCACGACGCTGGAGTGGACGCTGTCCTCGCCGCCGCCGTTCCATCAGTTCGAGACGCTGCCGCGGATTAAATAGGATCGCGCGCAAACCAAAGGCCCTACGAACCCATGTCGCTTGTCAGCGAAGGCGCAGATTTCCGCGGTCCGATGACCGCCGGACCGGGGCTTGTCGAGCCCATGCTCGCCGAGCCTAGTCTGGCGAGCGTCGGCGACTATGTCGCGCTGATGAAGCCGCGGGTGATGTCGCTCGTCGTGTTCACCGCGCTGGTGGGCCTGGCGGTCGCGCCCGGCTCGTTGCATCCGATGATCGGCTTCACCGCGTTGCTCTGCATCGCGGTTGGCGCGGGCGCCGCCGGCGCCCTCAACATGTGGTACGACGCCGACATCGACGCGATCATGACGCGCACCGCGCGCCGCCCGGTGCCGATGGGCCGCGTGCAGCCGGGCGAGGCGCTGGCGTTCGGACTGACGCTTGCCGGTTTCGCGATCGTAGTGCTCGGCCTGCTGGTGAACGTGCTGGCCGCCGCGCTGCTTGCCTTCACCATCTTCTTCTACGTCGTGATCTATACGATCTGGCTCAAGCGCTCGACGCCGCAGAACATCGTGATCGGCGGCGCCGCCGGCGCTTTCCCGCCGATGATCGGCTGGGCGGCGGCGACCGGCTCGCTCTCGCTCGAGCCGGTGTTGCTGTTCATGATCATCTTCTTCTGGACGCCGCCGCATTTTTGGGCGCTGGCGCTCACGCGCACCGAGGATTACGCCCGCGCCGGCATTCCGATGCTGCCGGTGGTTTCCGGCGACGGCGCGACGCGCCGCCAAATCCTGTGGCATACGCTCATTCTGGTGCCGCTCGGCATCGCGCCCTGGGCGCTCGGGTTTGCCGGCTTGTTCTATGGGCTGACTGCCGCCGTTACCGGCGCGATCATGCTGGCGCTGGCCTGGCAGGTGTTCCGGGAGCGCCGCCCGGTGGAGCGCGCCAGCAAGCATCTTTTTGCCTTCTCGATCCTCTATCTCTTCCTGCTGTTTGCGGTCCTGCTAATCGAGCGGGGATGGGGCGGCTTGATTGCCCGGTTGGCGGCGTGACGATTGGCATCGCGATGAACGAGCAACCGAAGGACGAGGGTGTCGTGCTCACCGAGGCGCAAAAACGCGCCCGGCGTTCGCGCTCGATCGCGATCGCGCTGTCGCTGGCCGCGCTGGTGATCCTGTTTTACGTGATGACCCTCGTGAAGGGCCCGATGGTCCTGGTCCGCCCGCTATGAACGAACCGATGCCGCGCAATTCCAAGAGGCTCCGGCGCGACGTGATGATCGCTGCCGGCTGCGGCGTGTTCGTGGCGGCCATGGTGGGCGCGGCCTATGCGGCGGTGCCGCTCTACAACATGTTCTGCCGCGCTACCGGATTTGGCGGCACCACGCAGGTTTCCAGCAGCGCGCCGGCACATGAGCTCGGCCGCGCGCTCACCATCCGCTTCGACTCCAATGTCGCGGCCGGCCTGCCTTGGAAATTCGTGCCGGAGCAGAACTCGATCCGGCTGCGCATCGGCGAAGTGGCGACCGTGCACTACAAGGTCATCAACGAAGCCGCGCGCACGATCACCGCGCAAGCTTCCTACAACGTCACGCCGACGACGGTCGGCGCCTATTTCGACAAGATCAACTGCTTCTGCTTTACCGAGCAGACCATGAACCCGGGCGAGACGCGCGAGATGACGGTGGTGTTCTACGTCGATCCCAAGATCGTCGATGACCGCGACCAGGATCCGCTCAACACCATCACGCTGTCCTACACCTTCTACCGGCTGCCCGATTCCGAGCGGCCGGTGGCGGAGGCGCCGGATACGAAATCGAGTAAGCTCTAACGGGGGTAGGGGGCGCGCGCTGCGCCCGCTCAACAGCGCAGGATCCCGAAAGGCGGGAAACGGTTTTCGGATAAGATCACGCGCGAAGCGAATTGGGATTTGAACGGAGACGACGATGGCGCAGGCTCACACCAATAATCACGACTACCACCTGGTCAATCCGAGCGCTTGGCCGGCGGTCGGCGCCACCTCCGCTTTCGTTGCGGCGTTCGGCGGCATCTGCTGGATGCACTACCTGTTCTCGGCGGCGCCGCTGGTATTCGGGCTCGGCATCATCGGCATCCTCTATACTTTCATCGGCTGGTGGCGCGACGTGATCCGCGAAGCCCAATACGAGGGCTTCCACACCCGCGTGGTGCAGATCTCGCACCGCTACGGCATGATCCTGTTCATCGCTTCCGAGGTTATGTTCTTCGTCGCCTGGTTCTGGGCCTATTTCAACACCGCGCTGTTTCCCGCCGACGTGCACGATTACGGCCGCTTGGCCTTCACTCACGGCGTATGGCCGCCGCAGGGCATCGAGACGTTCAATCCCTGGCACCTGCCGCTACTCAACACGCTGATTCTGCTAACCTCGGGCACGACGGTGACCTGGGCGCATCACGCGCTGCTGGAGGATGATCGGCAGGGGCTGAAATGGGGCCTGGCGCTGACCATCCTGCTCGGCCTCACCTTCACGTGCGTGCAGGCCTACGAATATTCGCACGCGGCGTTCCACTACAGCGGCAATATCTACGGCGCCACCTTCTTCATGGCGACCGGTTTTCACGGCGCGCATGTGATCATCGGCTCGATCTTTCTGATCGTCTGCCTGTTCCGCGCCATCAACGGCCATTTCACGCCCACCCAACACCTCGGCTTCGAATTCGCCGCCTGGTACTGGCATTTCGTTGACGTGGTGTGGCTGTTCCTGTTCGCCTGCATATATGTCTGGGGCGCCGGGCTGCCGCATCCCGAGTGACCGTCGAACGTAGGTGTTTCGAGGGGCGGGGTGGTTGCGCCGCCCCTTTCTTTTTTACGGAAAGAACGTGAACCATGGCTGACGAAGCGCTTCCGATCGCCCGGGGCCTGCGCGGCCGCTGTCCGCGCTGCGGCGAGGGCAAGGTGTTCACCGGATTCCTCACGCTGCGCCCGGCTTGTGAGCTCTGCGGGCTCGACTTTTCCTTCGCCGATTCCGGCGACGGCCCTGCGGTGTTCGTGATCCTGCTCGGCGGCGCCATCGTCGTATTCGCGGCGCTGATCACCGAGGTGGTCTATCAGCCGCCTTATTGGGTGCACGCGGTGCTGTGGCTGCCGCTGGTCCTGCTCGTGACGCTGGCGCCGTTGCGGCCGATCAAGGGTCTGATGATCGCGCTGCAATACCATCACAAGGCGCAGGAAGGCCGTCTCATCCATCGAGGCGACGAGTGAGCGTGACGCGCGACCGGCGCCGCGGCGGTGCGATCGGGGCGACGGTGTTCGCCGTGGCCGGCATCGCGATCCTGATCGGGCTCGGCGTCTGGCAGCTCGACCGCAAGGTCTGGAAGGAAAATCTGATCGCGACGCTCGATACGCGGCTGGCGCGCGCGCCGCAGCCTTTGCCGCCGCGCGACAGCTGGCCGTCGCTCAAGCAGGACGGCAGCGAATATACCCGCGTGAGCTTTCCGGCCGAATTCCCCGCCGGACAGGAAGCGCTGGTCTACACCGCCGGCTCCTCTTTCCGCCCCGACGTGCAAGGGCCGGGCTATTGGGTGTTTGCGCCGGCGCGGCTCGCCGGCGGCGGCATCGTGCTCGTCGACCGCGGCTTCGTGCCGGCCGACCGCAAGGAGCCCGCCAGCCGTGCGCAAGGCGCGCTGCCGGGCAGCGTTGAGGTCGTCGGCGTCATGCGCTGGCCCGAGGCCCGCGGGATGTTCACGCCGGCCGACGATCCGAAGAACAATCTCTGGTTCCTGCGCGACACCCAGGCGATCGCCGCGGCGAAGAAATGGGACGCCGCCGCGCCGTTCTACATCGAGCAGGAGGCGCCGGTGCCGCCCGGCGGCTGGCCCAAGCCGGGCAGACTGGTGGTCGACCTGCCGGACAACCACCTGCAATATGCCATCACTTGGTTCGGCCTCGCGCTGGGTTTGGCCGGCGTCTATGGGGTTTGGCTCGCCGGGCGTCTGCGGCGCGGCTGAAAACCCGTTTGCGGAGAATGCGGGATCGTTGCCTGCGTGGCGCGCGAGACTTCGTCTAGAGCGAGTGGCCGATACGCAGGCCCCAATCGTTGATGCCTTTGTTGTAGAGGAAAATTTCGGCGTTGGAGAGGTGGTCGAAGGTCCCCATGACGCTCCAGCGATCGTTGAGCCGGTAGCCGATCGACCCGCCGCTGTGAAATGCCCAACGGCAGCCGAGGCCGTTCATGTGATCCGAAACGTCGTCGAGATTGCCGTTATGAACGAGCCCGCCGAAGAATCCCTCCCCGAACCAGTTCGCATTGAAGTTGTAAGTCCACAGCGCGCCAGCATAGACGTAGCTGATTCGCCCCGCAAAGTTGCCGATTCCTCCGACATGAAAGCGCGGCGTGAAATAATCGGGCAATCCGGGAATGGTGAAAAACCGCGGCGCGACGACCTCGAGATTGAGATCGGCCGAGCCGCCTTACGGATTTGCGATCGCATGGGCGAATAATCCGCCGCGCAGTTCAAAACGTTCCGGGTGATAGAGCGCCGGCGGCGCGAACACGATCTCGGAATTGGTAGAATTGCTGCTGGCGGGCGGAGCCAAGTCGCTGGCTGAGGCGCCGAAGCTGGTAACACTCAGCAGGACCGCCGCCATCGCCACAGCCGGGGATGGCGCCGGTAGTCAGAAACGCAACTTTGCGGCCAAGCTCATCCCATGAAGTCCCTGCTGCCGCGTTCCCGCGCACGTTACCCCATTAATAACACACATTCGCGGTGAAGCGTTATTCCAATTATTCCCCTTCGGGAGCCTGCGATCGCCTTTGGCCACGCAGGGCCGTTTCTACAGGTGAGATGCCAAGCGATATTGTCGTAACGGGCGCGCCATGGTCTAGTGCCGCCCGCGCGGCGGCGCGCGCCAAGGTCGCGATAAGACCGAATGAACCTACGGAGAGGCAGGAATGCTGGCAGGTAAGAAAATCGTTGTGGTCGGAGGCTCATCCGGCATCGGTCTGGCAACCGCCGAGATCGCCAAGCGCGCGGGCGCGGACGTTTTCATTGCCTCGCGCAACGCCGAACGCCTGAAGGCCGCGGCGGAAAAAATCGGCGCCACCGCCGTCGCGACCGATGTCACCCAAGACGACAGCGTTGCCGCCCTGTTCCGCGCGACCGGACCGGCCGATCATGTCGTCGTCACCGCCGCGCAGCTGCGTACGGGGCCGTTCAAGACGGTTGCCATGGAAGACGTGCGCGCCACCTTGGAAGGAAAATTCTGGGGCGCCTGGCGCGTCGCGCGCGCCGCCGAGATTCGAGCCGGCGGATCGCTCACGCTGGTTTCCGGTTTCCTGAGCATCCGACCGCGGCCGAATTCGGCGATTGTCGGCGCCGCCAATGGCGCGCTCGAATCGCTGACGCGAGGTCTGGCGCTCGAACTCGCTCCGGTGCGCGTCAACTGCGTCTCGCCGGGGATCATCGACACGCCGATCCGCGCCGCCATGCCGGAGGCCGCCCGCAAGGAGATGCTGGCGAAGGCCGCGGCCGCCCTGCCGGTCGGCCGTGTTGGCTTGGGCGAGGATATCGCCCAGCAGATTCTCGCTTTCATGACCAACGGCTTTGCGACCGGTTCGATCGTCTACCTCGATGGCGGCGCCTTGGTCACCTGACGATCCGCGCATTGCAGCGTTCGTGGCGGCGGCCGGGTTTTCTTGTGAAAGCCTCGCCGCACGGCTACTGTGCGCCCGCAATGCGGGCCTTCGCGTCCATAAAGCCAAGTTAATTCAATGCGTTATGTCTCAACCAGGGGCGAGGCCCCGGCACTCGATTTTGTCGAGGTCATGCTCGTGGGGCTGGCCCGCGACGGCGGCCTTTACGTGCCGGAGTCGTGGCCGGCGCTCGATGCGCAGACGATCGCTGGGTTCGCGGGCAAGCCTTACGCCGAGGTCGCGGTCGAAGTGATCCGACCCTTTGTCGGCGCCGCCATTCCGGAAGCCGATCTTGCTCGCATGACGCGCGAGGCCTACGGCACGTTCCGCCACCCGGCGACCGCGCCGCTCACGCAACTCGCCCCCAGCCTGTTCGTGCTCGAGTTGTTTCACGGGCCGACGCTCGCCTTCAAAGACCTCGCCATGCAGTTGCTTGCCCGGCTGATGGATCACGTGCTGCTTCAGCGCGGCGAGCGCACCACGATCGTGGTGGCGACCTCGGGCGACACCGGCGGCGCCGCGGTCGAGGCGTTCCGCGGGCGCGCCCAGGTGGACGTGGTGGTGCTGTTCCCGCAGGGCCGCATTTCCGACGTGCAACGGTGCATGATGACCACGGCGCCCGAATCGAACGTGCACGCGCTCGCCATTGAAGGGACCTTCGACGACTGCCAGGCGCTGGTGAAGGCGATGTTCAACCATCACGCCTTCCGCGACCGCGTGCGCCTGTCCGGCGTCAATTCCATTAACTGGGCGCGTATCGTGGCGCAGGCGGTCTACTACTTCACCGCCGCGGTCGCGCTTGGGAGCCCGCACCGCAAGGTCGCTTTCACTGTACCGACAGGCAATTTCGGCGACGTCTATGCCGGCTATGTCGCGACCCGCATGGGGCTGCCGGTGGACCGTCTGGTGGTGGCGACCAATGTCAATGACATCCTGGCCCGCACCTTCGCGACCGGCGCCTATGAACTGCGCGACGTGGTGGCGACCACCTCGCCGTCGATGGATATCCAGGTGTCGTCGAATTTCGAGCGGCTGTTGTTCGACGCCTATGGCCGCGACGCTGGCGCGTTGCGCGCGCTGATGGGCTCGCTCGCCCAGTCACGTCGCTTCGCCGTCTCGTCGCCCGCGCTCAAGCACATGCGCGCGCTGTTTACCGCCGATCGCGCCGACGAGCAGGAAAGCGCGGCCACCATTCGCGCCTGGCACCGCGAGGCGGACTACTGCGTCGATCCGCATACCGCGGTCGCCCTCGCGGTGGCCGAGAAAGAGGCGCGCGATCCTGCCGTGCCGATGGTGGTGCTGTCGACCGCGCATCCGGCAAAGTTTCCGGACGCGGTCAAGGCCGCCTGCGGCGTGGCTCCCGCCTTGCCGGATTGGCTGGCCGATCTGCCGCAGCGGGCGGAGCGCGTTACCGTGCTGCCGGCCGATCAGGCGGCGGTGGAAAAATATGTGGCGTCGGCGTCGCGGGCGGCGCGCGAGGGAGCAGCGGCATGAGCGTCGAAATTACCCGTCTTGCCTCCGGCCTGTCGGTGGTGACCGACAGCATGCCGCATCTGGAATCCGCTTCGCTCGGGGTCTGGATCGGCGCCGGCAGCCGTTACGAAAAGCCCGATGAGCACGGCATTTCTCACATGCTCGAACACATGGCGTTCAAGGGCACCAAGCGGCGCAGCGCGCGCCAGATCGCCGAGGAGCTCGAGGCGGTCGGCGGCGATCTCAATGCCGCCACCAGCGTGGAAAGCACCGCCTATTACGCCCGCGTGCTCAAGGCCGACGTGCCGCTCGCGCTTGACGTGCTGTCGGACATATTGTCGGAGCCTACTTTCGATGCGGAGGAATTGCGGCGCGAGCAGAACGTGATCGTGCAGGAAATCGGCGCCGTGGAAGATACGCCCGACGATCTGGTGTTCGAGCGGCTGCATGAAACCGCGTTTCCCAAGCAGCCGCTCGGCCGCTCGATCCTCGGCACGCGGGAAACCGTGCGCTCGTTCAATTCGGCGCGCATTCAGGCTTACCTGTCGCGCAATTATTGCGCGCCCGACATGCTGGTGGCTGCGGCCGGCGCGATCGAACATCAGGCGGTTGTCGCCGAAGCCGAGAAGCGGTTCGCAAGCTTCACCGGCCCGGCCGCGCCGGTGCCGGAACCGGCGCATTTCGGCGGCGGCAGGCGGGTCGAAACGCGCGATCTCGAGCAGGTGCATATCGCGCTCGCGCTGCAAGGTTTGCCGGTCCGCGACGACCAGCTTTACAGTCTGCAGGTTTTCACCAACGTGCTCGGCGGCGGCATGTCGTCGCGGCTGTTCCAGGAAGTGCGCGAGAACCGCGGGCTTTGCTACTCGATCAGCGCCTTCCACATGCCGTATTCCGACACCGGGCTGTTCGTCCTCTATGCCGGTACCGATGAGGCGGACGCGCCCGAGCTGATGCGGGTGGCGATCGACCAGATCGCGCTCGCCACCACAACGCTCAACGAAACCGAAGTCGCCCGCGCCAAGGCGCAAATGAAGGTCGGTCTATTGATGGCGCTGGAGAGTTCGGAAGCGCGCCTCGGCCAGATCGCCCGGCAGATGCTGGCCTATGGCCGGCCGATCCCGCTCGACGAGATCGTCGCCAAAGTCGATGCGGTGACGGTCGCCAGCGCGCGCGCCGCCGGCCGTGCGGTGATTGCCGGCGGCCGGCCTGCGATCGCCGCCCTCGGCCCCGGCAACGGTCTTGAAAGCGCGGCCGCGATCGCTGAAAGTCTGGTGCGCCAGGCACCCTGATCGGGGACCATACGGCCAACATCGCCATGGCGTTTTTCCGCACCGTCAGCAGCAATGAAATCCTTCCGGCCATCGCCGGCGCCGGGGTTACGCTGCGCGTGCCGCAAGGCGGCGACTTTGCCGAGTGGGCGGCCTTGCGCGAATCGAGCCGCGCCTTCCTCGTTCCCTGGGAGCCGACCTGGCCCGCCGACGACCTCACGCGCGGCGCGTTCCGCCGGCGGCTCAAGCGCTACGCCGAGGATCTGCGCAACGATCTCGCCTATGCCTTCCTGATCTTTCGCAGCGACGACAACGCGCTGGTCGGCGGGCTGACGCTCGCCAATATCCGCCGCGGGGTCGCCCAGGCAGGCTCCATCGGCTACTGGACCGGCGCGCCATTCGCCCGCAAAGGCTACATGACCGCGGCGATGCGCGCTTTGGTGCCGTTCTGTTATGGAACGCTGCGGCTGCATCGCCTGGAAGCGGCCTGCATTCCCGGCAATACCGCCTCGGTCCGTCTGCTGGAGAAGACCGGCTTCCAGCGCGAGGGCTACGCGCGCCGGTATCTGTGCATCAACGGGGTCTGGCAGGACCACCTGCTTTATGCCCGGCTCAAGGACGATCCCGATTGAGCGCGGCCGCCTTTGGGTTGCCACGCTTGGCTTGCTATAAGGTTGGCTTGTTATAAGGGCGGGCCAGGGCGGCGCCGCCCGCAAGAAACGTGAGCCGGACGATGGGTTGGGGACGAATTCAACGAACCGCAACGAGCGGTGCGAGCAAGCTTACGCTTGCAATTATGGCGCTCGCGCTCGCCGGCTGCGGCAGCAGCAATTTGCTCAAGTCGTCGCCTTTGGACCTTTTCAGCTCGTCGTCGAAGGCCACCAACGATGCGCCGTCCGCTGCCGCCGGTCCGTCGGACGACGATATCGATTGCCCGGAAGTGCAGGTGCGCACCGGCGCCGCCACCCTTATGATCGGCAGCAAACCGGGCAACGGCGAGCCGGCGGCGCTCGACGTGCGCTACCAGGGCTCCATCATCCGCACCGCGCGCGAATGTCACGTCAATGCCGGCGTCATGACCATGAAGGTCGGCATCGAGGGCCGCATTATCACCGGTCCGGCCGGCGGCCCCGGCACGGTCGACGTGCCGCTGCGCATCGCGGTCGTGGAGGAGGGCGTAAGCCCCAAGGCGGTGGCGTCGAAATTCGGCCGCGAAACCGTGACCGTGAACAATTCGGTCGATCGCGTCCATTTCACCCACGTCGACCCCGACATCTCGTTCCCGCTGCCGCAGCCGCTGGGCCTGATCGAGCGCTACGTGGTCTATGTCGGCTTCGATCCGATCGGCGCTCAGGCTGTCAAGAAGCCGCCGGTCAAGCGCAAGTCGGCCGCCAAGAAGAAGCCGGTGGCAAAGCCGCAGTGATCCTCCCCCTTTGAAGTAGTCCGACCTGAACTATGTCATTTGACATGAAGGAGGACCAAGATGCCAAAGAAGAAGCACAAGCCTGAAGAGATTATCGCGAAGCTACGACAAGCCGATGTACTGATATCGCAGGGACAGGATATTGCTGATGTCATCCGCCAAATCGGCGTGAGCGAGGTCAACTACGCGATGAGCTGCACAACGGAGAGATCTTCTACAGCCTGAAAGAGGGACAGATTGTCATCGAGCAATGGCGAAAGCATTACAACACAATCAGGCCGCACTCATCGCTCGNNTGCAAATGCAATAGTCTCTCAACCGCGCTGGTACAAAAAAATCCGTCAGGTCAATCCGACACCGGCGTTGCTGCACAATTGCGCTTCCGATCCGGATAAGTTCTATTTGTTGACTTCGGCGAATCAAATCACCTTAACGTTCGACGAGATCAGCTTTAAGATCGTCCATTTGCACCTGTCGCAATAAAAGTAATTTTGAGCGATCGGTCACTGAAATACGGCGCGCTTCCGCATGTTTTGTGAGTGCATGGCCTAGCCCGTCATTCCGCGCCCGCCGTTCCGCGGCGTCCCGGAACGACGTAAAATACCATCCGCGCAATTAGACGATTGCCGTCCGCTAGTTCAGCTTCTTGCGGACGTCGTCGATGCCCTTGGCGATCAATTCGCCGGCAAGACTGCCTTTGGCTTCCTGGCTCAGCACTTTGGCGGCGGCGGCGACGGCGGCTTCGGCGGCGGCGCTGCGCACGTCGGCGGCGGCCTGCGCTTCGGCCTGGGCGATCTTGACTTCGGCCATCTTGGTGCGCCGCGCGACGAACTCCTCGATCTTCACCTTCGCTTCGATGGCAAGCCGCTCGGCCTCGGCCTTGGCGCCGGCGACGATCTCCTGCGCCTCGCTCTCGGCCTGTTCGCGCTTGTGACGATAGTCGGCCAGCAGCTGGGCGGCCTCGTCCTTGAGCTTGCGCGCTTCGTCGAGCTCGGTCTTGATGCGGCCGGCCCGCTCGTCGAGCGATTTGCCGACCATGCGATGGACGCCGATATAGCCGAGCCCGGCCAGGAACAGCAAAAAGGCCAGCGCGACCCAGGTTTCCGTTTCGAAAAACATGGCGCGGCCCTACCTCTTCAGCACGTCGGCGACCGCTTCGGCGACCGCCTTGTCGCTCGGCGCCGAGCCGATCAGCCGCTTGATGATGGCGCGGGCGGCGTCCTCGGCAATGGCGCGAACGTTGGCCATGGCGGCCTGCTTGGTGGCGGCGATGGACTTTTCCGCCTCCGCCAGCTTGACGTTGAGCTCGCCCTCGAGCGTCTTGCGGGTGGCGTCGGCCGCTGCCTGCTGTTGCTCGCGCGTCTCGTTGGCGATGGCCTGCGCGCGTGCTCGGGCGTCGGCCAGCGCTTTTTCATAGGCCGCCACCGCCTCGTCGGATTGCACCTTGAGCCGTTCGGCGTCGGCGAGGTCGTCGGCGATACGCTTCTGCCGGCTCTCGATAATGCGGCCGACTCGCGGCAGCGCCCATTTCGCCATCAGCGCGTAGAGAAGAACAAAAGCAATCACCAGCCAGACGAGCTGCGAAGCAAAGGTCTGCGACTGGAAAGGCGGAAAAGCGCCTTTGTGCTCGCCGGCCGGAACGTGCTCCGTACTCGTGGTGTGTGGTTCTGCCATCGTCTACTCCCGCTGCCTGCCGGCGCGTGCCCTGACTTAGAGCGCGAACAGCAGCAGCAGCGCGATCAGCAGCGAGAAGATGCCGAGCGCCTCGGTGATGGCGAACCCGAAGATCAGGTTGCCGAACTGTCCCTGCGCCGCCGACGGATTGCGCAGAGCGGCCGCCAGGTAATTGCCGAAGATGATGCCGACGCCGACGCCGGCGCCGCCCATGCCGATGCAGGCGATGCCGGCACCGATGTATTTTGCTGCTACTGGATCCATAACAAACTCCCTTTGCTTGTCCGTTCGAGCCTAGTGGCCCGGGTGAATCGCATCGTTGAGATAGATGCAGGTAAGAATGGCGAAGACGTAAGCCTGCAGGAACGCCACCAGCGTCTCGAGCGCGATCAGAATGACGATCATGGCGAACGGCAGCACGCCGCCCGCCCAGCCGATCGCGCCCATGGCGCCGCCCATCAGGATGATGAAGCTGGCGAACACCTGCAGCGTAATGTGGCCGGCCAGCATGTTGGCGAACAGACGCACGCTGTGCGAGATCGGCCGCGAAATGAACGACAGGATCTCGATGAAGACGATGAGCGGCAGGATGTAGATCGGCACGCCCTTGGGGACGAACAGGTTGAAGAAGTGCAGCCCGTGCCGGTACAGGCCGTACAGAAGCACGGTCAGGAACACGGTGACCGCGAGCGCGGCGGTGACGATGATGTGGCTGGTGACGGTGAACGTATAGGGAATGAGGCCGATGAAGTTCACGGTCAAAATGAACATGAACAGCGTGAACACGAACGGAAAGAACCGCATGCCTTCGGAGCCGGCGGTGCTGCGCACCGTGGTGGCGACAAATTCGTAGGCGATCTCGGCGGCCGATTGCAGGCGCGAGGGCACCAGCGCGCGCTTGGCGGTGCCGATTACCAGGAAGGCGGTGATGACGGCGACCGCGGCCAGCATGAAGGCGGCGGAATTGGTGAAAGCGATATCGGTGTGTCCGATCGTTGCGATCGAAAACAAATTGTGGATCTGGAATTGCTCGATAGGGTCGACGGCCATGATCGCTAATCGTTCAGACGGTTTTCGCGCACGACGCCTGCCGCGCGCATCACGTTAAGGACCCCGGCGGCGAAACCGAGCAGCAGAAACACAATCAACCCCCACGGCGATATTCCCAGCCAGCGGTCGAGCAGCCAGCCGATCAATGCGCCCACGACCACGCCGGCCACCAGTTCGGTGGACATCCGAAAGCCGCGGGCATAGGCCGAAGCATCGGCGGCCGAACGAGGACCGGTCACGTTTTCGGATGGCCGGCTCGCACTGTCGAGCCGTTCGCCGAGACGCTGGAGCCTCGCGGAGAGAGCAGCCTCGTCGTCCGGCGGTTCGTTGCGATCCTCTTTGCCGCGCGTGCCGTCAGCCATGCTTTCGACTCGCGTGAACTCAAAGGCCTCGCTCTTGCCCGCCGCCCTAAAAGCCGCGCGGACCATACTGATCGGGTATGTTCGAGTCAAGAAACGGGGTTTGCGTTATAAGCAGTTGATATTATGGACTAAATGCAGAAATTTTCACCGGGTTTGCGTGCCCGTGCGTGCACTGCGGGATGCGCGTTAACGGAAGATGCAGTGCGCGGGTGCAGGCGGCCGCGCACGGGTGGTAGGTTGCCGGGCCAGCGCCCGAGTTGGAGGTATCGTAATGCGGAATTCGACGCTTGCCATAGCCGCCGTGTTGGCGTGCGCATCCATGCCCGCGCTGGCACAGGACGCCCGCACCGCGCCGGCGATGCAGTCTCAGAGCGCACCGAAAGCCGCTGCCGCGGGCGAAACCCCGGCAGCTTTGCCGAGCCGTTTCGTTTTCAACCGCGTCGATGACGGCTTCCTGCGCCTCGACAATCAGAACGGCAAGGTCACGTTCTGCAGTCCGCACACCGTGGGGTGGTCGTGCCAGGCGGTGCCGGAAGACCACGTCGCGCTCGAAAGGGAGTTGGCGCGCCTCAAGGACGAGGTGACCGGCCTCAAGGCGCAGGTCGCCGCCTTGCGCGCGCTGTCGCCTCGGCCGCAGGCGGACCTGCCGCCGCCGGCGGCGGCCGACAAAAGTGCGGAAACGAAGAAACCGCCCGGCGACCTCGCGCGGGCCCGCGCCGCTTTTAAAAATGCCTGGCGCCGACTGGTCGAGATCATCGTCAAGCTTCAGAAGGACATGATGCACAAGAGCTGAACCGGCTCCGCTCGTCCCCGCGCCGCCGGCGACCCGGACTACGCCGCAACAATGGACCTGTATGGCAGGCCGCCTTTCAACTATTACCCAAGTCACGCCGCAGCTGATTGCAACCGCGACGCTGCGCCTGGATACGCCGGGCACCGGCTTCACCGACATCACCGGTCATGCCGCGAGCTTCATCGCGCAGATCGGCGCGGGCGAGGGGACGCTGCTGGTCTTTCTGCGCCACACCTCGGCGTCGCTCACCATCCAGGAGAATGCCGATCCCGACGTGCAGACCGACCTCGTTTCCGCGCTCGATCGTCTCGCCCCGGAAGACGCGCCCTGGATTCACGACGTCGAGGGGCCGGACGACATGCCGGCGCATGTGAAGGCCATGCTCACCGGCGTATCCCTGCACGTGCCGGTCACCGGCGCCAAACTCGCGCTCGGCACCTGGCAGGGCATTTATCTGGTTGAGCACCGGCGGGTGCCGCACAGCCGCGAGATCGTGCTGCAATTCGTCGGCAGCCGCTCAAAATAAGTGCGGGGCCCAACGGGCCCCGCACATCGCTCGGATTCTAAGATTCTCTAAGCTTTTTGACCACGCGGGTTAACATCTTCGTCCCAGACGCTCATATGGCGCGTCTCAGGCATCAGGAACAGGGAGAGCACCAAGCACACGGCAGGAACAGCGATCGGGTAGATCAGCGCATAAGCGAGACTACCGGTCCCAGCGTACACCGCCGTGGTGATGAACGGCACCAATCCGCCGCCCCAGCCGTTGCCAATCATGTACGGCATGGAAACCGCCGTGTAGCGGATCCTACCGGGAAAGAATTCGGCAAGGAACGCGCCGATCGGCCCGTATACCATGCCGACGTAGCAGACCATGATGGCGACGATGAAGATCGCAACCGGGATGTTGACATGGCCGGGCTGCGAGGCCGCACCGAGCCACGAATACAGCGGATAGTAAGTAACCGCCGCAAGGAAGAAGCCGCCTAAGATCACCGGCTTGCGGCCGATCTTGTCGGACAGCCAGCCGAAGAAGACGAGTGACGGAGTGCCGATGACCAGCCCGACTCCCACGATGAAGGCGCTGGTGAGCGTGTCCACCTTGGAAACCGTCTGCAGGTAGAACAGCGCCCAGAACTGGCTCGAGTACCAGACCACGCCCTCGCCCAAGACCACGATGGTGGCGATCACCACGTACTTGAAATTGGCGGGGTTGAGGAAGGCCTCGCGCCATGGGTTCTTGCTGGTCTTACCCTTGGCCTTGATTTCCTCATAGACCGGCGACTCCTCGAAGTTGGCCCGCATGTACATGGTGACGAACACCAGCAGGAAGGAGCACAAGAACGGGATGCGCCACGCCCAGTCGCTGAACGCAGCTTCGCCGAAGTAGGTGCGGGTCGCGATGATGATGATGAGCGACAGCACAATGCCAAGCGTCGGCGAGGTCTGCAACCAACCGGTATAGTAACCGCGACGATCTTCGGGCACGTGCTCGGCGACATAAGTGATGGCGCCGCCGTATGAGCCGCCCAGGCAAAGTCCCTGGATCATGCGCAGGCAGAACAGGATGATCGCGGCGCTCAAGCCGATCTGGTCGAAGGTCGGGATCAATCCGATCGCCCCGGTGCCGAGTGCCATGCCGACGAGCGTCAAGATGAAAGTATATTTGCGGCCGACCCTGTCGCCCAGCCAGCCGAACACAAAGGCGCCCAACGGCCGGACCAGGAACCCGGCGGTGAACAGCGCGATCGTGCTGAGCAGGGCGGCAATGGCGTTGCTCTTATCGAAGAATTTGACCGCCAAGATGGTGGCCAAGCTCCCGAAAATATAGAAGTCATACCACTCGATAACGTTTCCTCCGGCCGCGGCGGTAATCACGCGTCGGAAGTTTTTTGGAATGCGGTCAGCCATGGCAACCATGATATTTCCCCCCATTGTTTGTCGCGGGTCTTTGTTTGTAGCTACGATCTTGGTCCGTCAGTAACGGGCGAACGGCGGACCGCAGACCGAGCCAGCGCGCGCCGTGCAACCTACATAACACTACCGCAAGCCGCAGCTTATAAGACTTTTGGCCGGTTTACTCTGATAAGGCTTTGATTGTTATCAACTATTTTGCACTGCAACAAACGGTAGCAGAATGGCAGTTTATGACGCCCGACGAGGCACTTGCGCATGAAACGTGTGAGGTGGAACATTGACCGATGCACGTATCCGACGCAGAGGTGTGGGTGGCCGATCGCCGCAGCCGACGCTAAAGAAAGTTCGATAAGTGGAGCAGACAGAGCAATATCGGTTGGTGATTGCTGACGATCATCCGTTGTTCCGCGGTGCCTTGCGCGAGGCGATTTCCGGTCTGCTCGAAAAGGTCGATATCGCGGAAGCCGGCACCTTCAACGAAGTGGCCGAGCTGCTCGAGCGCGGCAGCGAGGTCGATCTCGTCCTGCTCGATCTGACCATGCCGGGGGTGCGCGGTTTTTCCGGCCTGATGTATTTGCGCGCGCAATATCCCGGCGTGCCGGTCATCGTGGTCTCGGCCAATGACGACCCTGCGGCGATCCGCCGCTGCATGGAATTCGGCGCTTCCGGATTTATCCCCAAGACACTTGGCATCGAAGGCATGCGCGCGGCGATCTCGCGCATCTTGGGCGGTGGCGTGTGGACGCCGCCCGACGTCGATCTGTCCGCCGGTTCGGACGCCGAGACTGCCGTCTTGATGACGCGCATGGCGACGCTGACACCGCAGCAGGTGCGCGTGCTGATGATGCTGTCGGAGGGCATGCTCAACAAGCAGATCGCCTATCAGCTCGGCGTGTCGGAGGCGACGGTGAAGGCGCACGTCTCCGCCATTCTGCAAAAACTCGGCGTCGAAAGCCGCACCCAGGCGGTGATCGCCGCCGCCAAGATCGAAACCGGCCACTGGTCGCAAGGCGCGCCGGCGGCAGGTTAAGCGGATGTTTTCCGCTCATTCCCGCGGAAGCGGGAATCCAGAGCAGCATAGAAATGTCTGAATTACTGGGTCCCCGCTTTCGCGGGGACGAGCGGTTTATTGGTTACTCCGCCGCCGCCACGCGCATCACGCGCCATTGCGCCAACTGCGCGCGCAGCGCTGCCGGCTTGAGCGGCTTATGCAGCAGTTGAATGCCTTCGGCGCGCGCCCGCTCACGCACGCTTGGGCTGCGGTCGGCGGTGATCAGGATCGCCGGCAGGTCGCCGCAGCGCGCCCGCAGCGCCGCGATCGCCTCGATGCCATTGCCGTGGTCGAGGTGGTAATCGATCAGCAGTCCATTCGGCATGATCTGGCTTTCGTCGATCGCCGCCAGCGCGACGGCAAGATCGGGTGCTTTGATCACCTCGCAGCCCCAGCCGTGCAGCATGGTCTCCATGCCGTCGAGCACCGACGGCTCGTTGTCGATGCAAAGCACGGTCGTGCCGACGAGCTGGCTGGCATCGACGCGAATGTCGTCGCGCGCCGGCAGCTCGACCGCCGCCGCATTTGACAGCGGAACCGTGACCGCGAAGCGCGAGCCGCGGCCGACCTCGGAATCGACCTCGATCTCGCAGCCGAGCACGCGCGCCACGCGCTCCACGATCGACAAGCCCAGACCCAGCCCGCGCGCGATGCGGGCGCCCTGGTCGAGGCGGTGGAATTCGACGAAGATGTCGCGCTGCTGGGATTCCGGAATGCCGACGCCGGTGTCGCAGACGTCGATCCGCAGGCGATCGCCGCGCCGCCGGCAACCGACCAGCACGCGCCCGGCCGGGGTGTATTTGATGGCGTTGGACACCAGATTCTGGACCAGCCGGCGCAGCAGCCGGCGGTCGGAGCGCACCACCAGCGATGAGCGCATGAAGCTAAGCCCGAGCCCTTTGGCGCCGGCCAATGGCGCGAATTCCAGCTCGATCTGACGCATGAGATCGTCGATGCGGAAGCTGGTCAGTTCCGGACGCATCACGCCGGTGTCGAGCCGCGACATGTCGAGCAGCGCGCCGAAAATCTCCTCCACCGCCTCGAGCGAGGCGTCGATATTGTCGACCAGCCGGCTGTCGCCGCCGCCGCCCTGGCGCTCGATCAGGCTGGTGACGTAGAGCCGCGCCGCGTTGAGCGGCTGCAGGATGTCGTGGCTCGCGGCGGCGAGGAACCGGGTCTTGGAAATATTGGCATCGTCGGCCTCGCCCTTGGCGCGCGCCAGGGCGACGTTCAGGCGGGTGAGTTCCTCGGTGCGTTCGCGCACGCGGCGCTCGAGCGTCTCGTTGGCGCGCTCGAGCGCTTCGGCCGCCTCCACGCTCGGGGTGATGTCGGTGAAGGTGGTGACGATGCCGCCGTCGGGCATGTGGTTGGCGCGCACCTCGATGACCGTGCCGGGCTCCGCGAAGCGTTCGAGGAAGGGTTCGCGGCCGGACACGTAGCGCTCGATCTGCGCCTGCACAAAATCGTCGATGCGCTCGGGGGCCACGGCGTTGCGCCGCCCGTTGAAGTGCAGGATATCGGTGAGCCCGCTGCCGACGCGGATCAGGCTCGGCGGCAAATCGAGGATCTCGCCGAACTGGCGGTTCCAGCAGATCAGTTGCAGGTCCTTGTGGAACACCGCGATGCCCTGGCGCACGTGGTCGAGCGCGGTCTGCAGGATTTCGCGGTTGTACTGGATCGCGGCGTTGGCGTCGTCGAGCAGCTTCAGCGCCGCCTTTTTCGAGACCGTGCGCTTGCGCAAAAGCAGCGACAGCACCAGCCGCGATGAGGCCGCCCCGATGGCCGAGGCGAGAATGTGCTCGGCGTAGCGCACCAACCGGAAATCGGCCTCGTCCTTGGGTTCGAGGCTGATGCGGTGCGTGCCGGAGAAGCTCTCGAATGCCGTGTGTGTGCGCTCCTCGCCGAGATAGCGCGCCACCGTGCCGGTCAGTTCCTCCACCGTCACCGAGGAGCGCCAAAGCCGGAAGCTCGGCGCGATCGGCGCCAGATCCGACGGCACGAAGATGTTGGCCTGCAGCCGTTCGATCGAGGAGGGCGCGTGGCGCAACGAGAAGCCGACATAGCACAGGACGTTGAGCGCCAGGCTCCAGAGCACGCCGTGCACCAGCGGCGGCAGATCGAGCCCGAACAGGTTCTGCGGCCGCAGCGCGATGATGTGCAAGGGGCCGTCGATCAGGATGTGCTGGCCGATGATGCCGATATCGGCGAAGCTCGGCAGCAGCAGCGTATAGGCCCAGACCAGGATGCCGGCCGTCATGCCGGCGATGGCGCCGCCGGCGGTGGCGCGCCGCCANNTACATGTAGGCGAGCAGCAGGATGCCGAAGATCGCGAGCCGCCGCACCGTGAGCAGCAGCGAGCCGACGTTGTCGCGGCCGCTGATCAGCGCCTCGCGCCGTTGCAGCACCAGCGGCATGATGAGGTCGTTCGACACCATGATCGACAGCGCCACCGATTCCACGATCACCATGGCGGTCGCCGCCGACAGGCCCCCGACGAAAGCCGCGATGGTGAGGATGTTCGATCCGGCCTGCAGTGGCATGGCCAGCACGAACATGTCGCTGTCGACCTTGCCGGCCGGAAACGTCAGCAGGCCGGCGAGCGCGATCGGCACCACGAACAGGTTGATCGCCACCAGATAGAGCGGAAACAGCCACGCTGCGCGCTTGATCTCGTTTTCGTTGTTGTTCTCGACCACCGCGACGTGGAATTGCCGCGGCAGCAGGATGATCGCCACGAATGACAGCAGCGTGGTGGCCACCAGCGTGTCGAACGGCGGCTGTCGCGTGAACAGGCCGGCGGTCTGCGCGCTGTGACGCGCCGCCTCGATCAGTGCGCCGGGGCCGCCGAACATCCAGAATGTCACGAAGATGCCGACCGTCAGGAAAGCGAACAGCTTGATGATCGATTCGGTGGCGATCGCCAGCATCAGGCCGTCTTGGTGCTCGGTGGCGTCGATGTGGCGGGTGCCGAACAGCACCGCGAAGGTAGCCATCGACAGCGCCACGAACAGCGCGATGTCGCCGAGCAGCGGCCGGGTGACGCCGATGGTCTGCGTGGTATGGGCGAGGATGGTCTCAAGCGAGAACGACACCGCCTTGAGCTGCAGCGCGATGTAGGGAATCGTGCCGACGATCGCGATCAGCGCGACGGTGGCGGCTACCGCCTGGCTCTTGCCGTAACGCGCGGCGATGAAGTCGGCGATCGAGGTGGTGTTCTGCGCCTTGGCCAGCCGCACGATGCGCACCAGCAGCGGCGAGAACAGGCCGATCATCAGCGCCGGGCCGATGTAGATGGTGAGGAATTCATAGCCGGTGCGCGAGGCCGAGCCGACCGAGCCGAAGAAGGTCCACGATGTACAATAGATCGCCAGCGACAGCGGATAGATCAGCAGCCGGGCGCGGCCGTCGCGGCCGTCGCGGCCGAGGCCGCGGGTACGGTCCCCGTAACTCGCCACCAGGAACAGCAGGCCGATGTACGCAAGCGCCACCGCGATGACGACCCAGCCTTGCAGCATGCATGCTCCAGATCGGGCTAAGCCCGGGTTTGAGCAGGCATTTTATCCTGCTTAGGCCCGCCCGAACAGGCTTCGGCCGCGGCGATTGGGTCGTTGGCGCATAGCTGTTCCGATTTGACGCAAAGGAGGCTGCGCGGCATTGATCGCACGCAACGGGCCTGCGCCGGCAGGTTCCGCGAAAGCCGCCAGCCCTTGTCCTTGCCGCCCGCCATCGACCGCATCGTCATCGCCCGCCAGCTCGCGGAAACGCTGGCCTTTGCCGCCGTCGGCGGGTTGACGTTCGGGCTCCTGGGCGTGCCCGCCGGCTATCTGTCGGGCTCGATTCTCATGGTCGCCGCCGCTTCGCTGGCCGGGCGGCCGATGCTGATGCCGCTGTTGCCGATGCGCATTCTGCTGGTGCTGATCGGCATTTCGCTCGGCGCCGTCGTCACCCCGGCGACGCTCAACGGCATGACGGCCTATCCGTTGAGCATCGGCGTGCTGATCGTGGCCATGGTCTGCGTCAGCGTTAGCGGCGCCGCCTATCTGCGCGTGGTGCACGGCTGGGATAAAATGACCGCCTATCTCGCCGCGGCGCCCGGCGGCCTATCGCAGGTGATGGGGCTCGCCGCCGAAGTCGAGGCCGACATCCGCGCCATCGCCATCGTGCAGACCGTGCGCGTGGTGATCATCGCGGTCGGCTTGCCGGCGGGTCTATCGCTGTTCGGGCTCGTCAGCCGCGGCGCCCGCAGCGTCGGCGGGCCGTTCGATCCCTCCCGGCTCGGCGAGCTCGCGATTCTGGTCGTCGCCTCGACCATCGCCTCGCTCATCGCCTATCGCGTCCGGTTTCCGGGCGGCCTGCTGTTCGGCGCCATGCTCACCTCGGCGACGCTACACGGCAGCGGCGTCATTCACGTGGTGATGCCGTGGTGGGTGACCAACACGGTAATGGTCGCGTTCGGCGCGGTGACCGGCTCGCGCTTCGCCGGCACGCCGTTGCGCATGCTGGCGCATTTCATCGGCGCCGCCTTCGGCTCGTTCGCCGTGGCGGTGGCGGTCACCGCGGTGTTCGCGGCCGGGCTGGTCGGCATTTTGGCGCTGCCGATCGGCGAGGTGATGATCGCTTACGCGCCCGGCGCGGTAGACGCCATGATGCTGCTGGCGCTCGCGCTCCATCTCGACCCGGTCTATGTCGGCGCGCATCACCTGGTGCGCATCTTCTTCGTATCGCTGGCCATGCCGCTGTTCGCGCGCCGCGCCATACGTCCACGCAAGGCCGCGGCGCCGCCGCCGGCCAAGCGGCCGCCGTTCGAGGATTGATCCCGTTACGTAATTGCGGAACGAGCGGAAATTATTCCGCCGCCATCGCCCGTTTGCGGGTCGGCAGATCGAGCCGTTCCCAGACGTCCACCAGCGCTTCCGCCAGAGCGTCGATTAGCGCGTCGTCGTGATAGGGCGACGGCGTGATGCGCAGCCGTTCTTCGCCGCGCGGCACGGTCGGGTAGTTGATCGGCTGGATGTAGATGCCGTGCTCGCTGAGCAGCAGGTCGCTCGCCGCCTTGCACTTCTCGGCATCGCCGATCAGCACCGGCACGATATGGGTGGTGCTCGGCATCACCGGCAGGCCGGCGGCATTGAGCACCGACTTGACGCGCGCGGCGCGATCCTGGTGCCGCTCGCGTTCCCATTGCGACGTCTTCAGGTGCCGGATGGCGGCGGTCGCGGCGGCGCAGATCGCCGGCGGCAGCGCGGTGGTGAAGATGAAGCCGGGCGCATAGGAGCGCACCGCGTCGATGAGCGTCTCGCTGCCCGTGATGTAGCCGCCGAGGCAACCGAACGCCTTGGCCAGCGTGCCCTCGATGACGTCGACGCGGTTCATGGCGTTGTCGCGTTCGCAGATGCCGCCGCCGCGCGGGCCGTACATGCCAACCGCGTGCACTTCGTCGACATAGGTCATGGCGCCGTAGCGCTGGGCGAGATCGCAGATCGCATGCACCGGCGCCACGTCGCCGTCCATGGAATAGAGGCTCTCGAACATGATCAGCTTCGGGCGCTTGGGATCGGCGGCTTTCAGCAGTTCTTCGAGGTGGCCGACATCGTTATGCCGCCACACCTGCTTGTCGCAGCCGGACTGGCGCACGCCCTCGATCATGGAATTGTGGTTGAGCGCGTCCGACAGGATCAGGCAGTTAGGCAGCAGCTTGGCGATGGTTGGAATGCCGGTCTGGTTCGAGACATAGCCGGAGGTGAACAACAGCGCGGCCGGTTTGCCGTGCAGATCGGCGAGCTCGCGCTCCAGCTCGATCAGCGGGTGGTTGGTGCCGGCGATATTGCGGGTGCCGCCGGCGCCGGTGCCCATGCGGGCGGCGACGTCCACCATGGCGCCGATCACCTTGGGGTGCTGGGCCATGCCGAGATAGTCGTTGGAGCACCAGATCACCACCTCGCGCTTGCCGGCCGGCGAGTGCCAGTAGGCGTGCGGAAATCGGCCGGCGATTCGCTCCAGGTCGGCAAATACCCGATAACGGCGCTCGTCCCGCAATTTTGCCAGTGCGGACGCGAAAAATACGCTGTAATCCATGTGACTTTTCTTTCCCGCCCCCAACACCCTGTTTTTTAGAAGCCTTTCAGGGTGTTTGTCGAGGCCAGAATCCGCACATCCCGATAACCCGCATTGATCGAAGTCAAAGCGGTAGCCGGATATTACCAGGCGGCATTTAGTCCTTGGCCGGGCCGCCGGCGGGTGAAAACGCCGCCAGATCGATATGCCCGCGCAGACCGGCAAGCAGGATGGCGCCGATATGAAGCTGCAGCACGAACTCGCCTGACCGGATCAGCGCGGCCAGCTCCGCCGCGGTCACCAGCTTGGGCTCGATGGCCGCCTCGGCTGCCTCGGCACGGGCGCCGGTTTCGACGAAGAACGAATGCAGCCGGTTCGATAGCCGCGCGGTGCAGGGCGAATAGTTGCCGAGCGCGTGCACGGCCAGCGCCGAAAAGCCGGTCTCCTCCAGGAGTTCGCGTTTGCAGGTTTCGGCCGGCGCCTCGCCTTTTTCGACCAGGCCTGCGGGCAATTCCCAGGTGAACCGCTCCAGCGCCGGGCGGTATTGCCGCACGATCGGAATTTTGTCGTCCGGCGTGCGCGCGACGATGGCGATGTAATCCTGCTGGCCGACCGCGTGATAAAACTCTGCCGCGGCGCCGGGCGCGAATTCGACCTCGCGCTCGATGATGGCCACCCACGGGGAAATCGTCGTGGTGCGCCGGGTTTTGATCTTCGGCCAGTCTTCGGCCATGGCTCACATCCCTTTTCGGGCCGCGCAATCGGCTAGCGTAATCGCACCGTTCGCGCCGGCCGCCTGAGATAGGTCGTGGCGAACGCATAAACATACCAGCGCAGATAAGCCGGTAGCCAGCGCAATACTTGGAACCGGCTCGAGCCGCTCGTGCGCTCGAACCAATTCGCCGGCACCTCGCCGATCTGCCAACCGAGCCGGTGGCATTTCACCAGCAGCTCGATGCTGTAGCAAAAGCCGCGGTCCGATTCGATGACGATTTCATCGATTGCCCGCCGCGAAAACAGGCGAAAGCCGTTGCTGGCGTCGCGCGTCGGCAATCGCGCCAGGTGATAGAGCGTAAAATTGCCGGCGCGCACGAAGAACGCTTTCAGCCATGGGCAGCCGACCATGCTGCCGCCGGCGATGAAGCGGCTGGCGCAGACGATGTCGCAGCCGCTATCGGCGTGCGCCACCAAGGCGTCGAGGATGCCGGCGTTGTAGTCGTCGTCGGCCGGCAGGACGACCACGAACGGCGCTTGGTTCGCGGCGAAACCCGACAACACGGCGCCGTGGGCGCCGCGGCCGCGGTTGCGCACGAAATCGACGGCCAGCTCGCCGAGCGCCGCGCGGTTATCGTGAATTGCCGGCAGCGTGTCGTCGTCCTCGCGGTCGTAGCAGATCAACACACGCTTTGGCGTCGCCACCGCGCGCGCGATCGAATGCAGCGTTCGCAGGATATTGGCGCCTTCGTTGTACACCGGGATGACGATGTCGAGCCGCGGCGGCGTCATCGGATGATATTGGCGCCCTGGAGTTCGCCCCAGACGTCCACCACCGGCTTGCCTTTGAAATCGGCGGTGCGGTAGGCGGCGTGCGGCGCGCACAGAATCAGCAGGTCGCTGCGCTCGATCACTTCGGCAAGCGGCAGCAACTGCGGATCGGTGGTGACGAACGGGTCGGTGGTCAACACCGCGCGCGCTTGGCTGGTGAGGACGTTCTTGAACTTGTAGCTGAGCGAGGCGCGCGTGTCGTCGCTTTCGGCCTTGAAGGCCATGCCGAGCAGCCCGACGGTGGTCTTGGCGAGATCGAAGCGGCGCTTGAGATCGTCGATCACGTGCAGCACGAGGCCCTCATTGATCAAGAGCGCCGCGTGGCCGAGGCCGAACTGATTGCGCGCGAAGGCCGAGAGCTGCATCGTGTCCTTCACCAGGCAGGGACCGGCGGCAAAGCCCGGCCGCGGCATGCTCTTCAAGCGCGGATAATTGTGTTTCATCGCCGTCAGCACCCGCTGATAATCGACGCCGGCGGCCTTGGCGACCAGGTAAAACTCATTGGTGGCGGCGAATTCGATGTAGCGGTAGGCGTTGGAGAATAGCTTGGCGAATTCCGCCTCGAGCGGCGACACCACCACCACTTCGGGCGTGATGCGCTCGAACAGATCAATCGCGCCGCGTTCTGCCTCCGGCGTGCAGCCGCTCACGATCTGCGGCATCGCGCGCAGCTCTTTGAGCCCGAAGCCCTGCACCACGCGCTCGGGACAGAACGCCACCTTCATCTTGCGCCCCTGCGTCTCCAGATAAGCTGCCAGCCAGTCGGTGGTGCCGGGAAACACCGTCGAGCGCAGCACGACAAGCTGTCCGTCGGCCAGCCGCGGCAGCAGGGCGTCGACGCAAGCCTGCACCACCCGGCGCACCGGATTGAGAAATTCGTCGATCGGCGTGCCGATGGTGATGATCACCGGTCCTGGCGTCGAGACGCGGTCGGGCGAATTGGTGAACACCAGGCGCTTGGCGCCAAGCGCCTTGGCCAGCGCGCGCTCCGCGCCGTCTTCGATGAATGGCAGGCGCCCGGCTTGCAGCGTATCGAGGTTCGCCTGGTTGAGGTCGTTGATGTTGACCCGCATGCCGGCCTCTGCCAGCGCCAGCACAAGCGGAATACCGACATGGCCGGCTCCGCCCACGACGGTGATGTCGGCGTTTTCGACGGTGGTCGGCGCGTCAGGCGCGGCGATATCGGGTCGGACTGTCATCATCGCGCGACTATAAAGTGGCGGTGTGAGGTTGTGCTAGGGTTCATATCAAAGCATCCGCGGAACCGGCAGCGGCGTGATCAATTGCCCGCGGAAGCCCTTCGCCCTGAGCTTGGGCGTCAGCTCGTCGGCGATATGCCAGGAAAAGACCACGGCGCAATCCGGCTGGTCGGAGAATAGCTGGGTCTCGTCCACCACTGGAATGCCGGTGCCGGGCATGTATTTGCCGATTTTCAGCGAGCCGGGGATCTCGCACACGTAGTCGATGATGCCTTCGTCGAGCCCGACATAGTTGACCAGCGTGCTCGCCCGCGACGGCGCGCTGATGCCGGCGATACGGGCGCCTTTTTCCTTCAGATCGCGCAGCATCGACAACAGCCGCAATTTCGAGAGCACCACGTCGCGTCGGAAACTGGCCAAGCGCTTGGCCATGGCATCGCCGCGCGGCTCTGATGCCAGCATGCGGCGCACGCTTTCCTGTACCGGGTGGCTGCCGCGGCGCGCGGCATAGACGCGGATTGAGCCGCCGTGGCTCGGGATCGGCCGGGCGTGGAATACTTCGAGATTGTGCATCTCCAGGAGATGCTTGAGGCTCGTCAGCGAATAGTAGCGTAGGTGCTCGTGATAGACCGTGTCGTATTGCAGCGTGTCGAGCAGGCCGATGAGATAATGCGATTCGGAAATGAACACGCCGCCGTCCTTGAGCATCTCGACGATGCCGTCGACGATCGCGTGCACATCCTCGATATGGGCGAAACAATTGGCTGCCGTGACCACGCTGGCGGCGCCATGCTCGCGCTTGACCTCGCGCGCCACGTCGAAGCCGAAATAGCGCTTGAGTGTCGGAATGCCCTTGCCGTTGGCGATGTCGCCGACGTCGGTCGGCTCGATGCCGAGCACGCGATGGCCGCCGTTCTGGAAATTCGACAGCAGCGTGCCGTCATTGGACCCGATATCGACGACGAGATCATCCGCGCCCAGTCCCAGCAGGGCGGCGGATTCGCGATGCAGGTCGGCGAAATTGTCGCGCAGCAGTTTGGTGGTGCCGCTGGTGTAGGGATATTCCGGCGGGAAGATGATGACCGGGTCGACCGCCAGCCCAAGCTGCACCAGGTCGCAGTTGCGGCAGTGCAGGAGATTGGTCGGAAACCACGGTTGCTGACGCGGCCCCTGGCCGATCGGCACCATCTGGTTGACCGGCGGCATGTAGCCGAGCGAGAGCACGTCATCAAGCGGCGCGTGGCCGCAGATCTGGCAGCATTCGACCGGAACGCTGGCGCCGGTGCCGGCCGCGCGCGCTACTTGGGTGGGGCGCAAGTCTAAACTCTCCTTCTGGCCTCAGGTTGTCGGCGCAAGCGCGCTGTTCCGCTGGTACCATTCAAGCGTCGGCTGTAAGCCTTGGTCGAGCGGCACGCGCGGCTTATAGCCCAGTCCGGCGAGTTTCGAAATGTCGGGGCAGCGGCGCATGGTGCCGCCGGGCGCGGGCCGGCCGGCGATCAATTCGATCTCCCGTCCGGCATGGCGGGCGATGCGCCGCGCCAGGTCGGCGATGGTGACTTCCTCGCTGGTGCCGACGTGATAGATGCCGAGATGCTCGCCCTTGTCGCACATCGTCATAACACCGGCCACCAGGTCGTCGATAAAGCAGAAGCTGCGCGTTTCCTCGCCGCTGCCCTGGATTTCGAAGCGCAAGCGCCCTGCGGGCTGCGCTTGCGCGAGCTTGTGCAGGCGTAGCGCGAATTGCGGGATGACGTGCTCGAAGCCCATGTCGGGGCCATAGACATTGTGCGGGCGGAAGACCAGCACGCGCTCGAAGAACTTGCGGCCGAAATTGATCGCTATCACCTCGCTGATCAGCTTGCCGGCGCCGTAGGAATAGCGCGGATTGAGCACGTCGGGCACGGTCAGCGGCGCCGACTCATCGGTCGGGATGTGCGGCGGCGTCTGGTAGACCTCGGAGCTGGACGCGAGCACCAGCTTGCCGATATTTTGTTTCCGGCAGGCGTCGATCACGTTGATCATGCCGCGCACGCCGACGTCGAGCACCAGGTCGGGGGCGGTGTAGAAGAATTCGGTGCCGTTGACGAAGGCGAGATGATGCACTTCGTCCATGCCGCGGGCAGCTGCTTCTACAGCCGCCGCATCGCGAACGTCGCCGGCGATGAATTCGATGTCCCCGGCGACTTCGGCGAGGCGGCGCGGGCGGCCACGCGAATTGTCGTCGAGCACCCGCACGCTGCAACCGGCGCGCAGGAAGGCCTTCACCAGGCCGGAGCCGATGAAGCCGCTGCCGCCGGTGACGAGGATGCGGGCTTTGCTCACGAATCGCTTTCCTCGCTGGTATCCTCGGCCGCAACGTCGATCCACACGCCTTGGCTATGCGAGCGCCGCGCGGCGTCCATCAACCGCTGCACGCGAAAGCCTTCGGCAAAGCCGGGCGCCGCCGTGCCGCCGTTTTCGATGGCGTCGAGAAAAATCTTGGCCAGCCGCGATACCGGCGCGATACGCCCATCCGGATATCGCGCGCCGGCCGGATCGCTGATGGCGATACGCTGGAGCCTTGCCGTCTGTCGCGTGGCGTGGAGCAGTTCGAAGCCGCGCATATAGTCGGCGCCCGGATTATGCAGCACCAGCGTGCCGTCCTCGCCGAAGAATTCGATGCGGTGACCGGCGCCGAGATAGGACGCGCAGCTCATGGAGAGGCTCGCCAGCGGGCCGGACTTGAACTGCAACGCCATCGCTACCGTCGTTTCTAGGCCGCTTTCGTCCGGCAGCCCGCCGATGCGCGCCGACAATCCCGCGATCGGCCCGCAGAACCATTCGAGATAGTGGAAGCAGTGGCTGATGAAATTGCCCAGCACGCCGCCGCCGTCGTCGCCCATGGTTTTCCAGTTGCGCATGCGCAGTTGTAGGGCGCGGCTCTCCACGTGCCAATGCACCGTGACGTGACGCAAGGCGCCGACGGCGCCGGTCTCGAGCATCGCCTTGGCGCGCTGCCAACTCATGATCTGATGGAAGTTGAAATCGATCGCGGTCGCCTGCCGGCCGAGCCTCGCCTGCCACAGCATGGCGCGCGCCGCGCTCAAGTCGCCGGCCATCGGCTTTTCGATGAACACCGGCTTGCCGAGTTCGAGCGCGCGGATCGCGATCGGCGGCTGCAGGCTGGGCAGCGTGGCGATGGCGACCGCTTGTACGTCCGGATCCTCGACCAGCGCGCGCCAGCCGCCGTAGCCCTTGGCAACGCCGGTTTCGCGCGCCAGCGCGGCCGTGCGGCCTGCGTCGCTGCCGGCGAGCGCCGCCACCTGGCAACGCGGGTCGGCGCGGAACGCCGGCAATTGCACGGTGCGTCCGTAATTGGTGCCGACAATGCCAAGACGGATCACGGTCCAAATCCCTGCAACAAAAATTGATTCTGCCGCGCGCGGCATGGATTTGGGCCAAATCGCCATGCTACGCAAGGGCGTTTCGGGCAAGGCGCGGGCCGCACCATGGTAGCAGCAAGCGACATCGCAGCGGCCGCTTTCGGCGGCTGGCGCAAGCCGGCGGCGCTCGTCCTCGCGCTCGCCGCAGTCGGCCTGCCGGTCAATGATTTCGGCGCATACGCCCTGCTGCTGGCGGCGGCGGTGGTCATTTTCAGCGGCGAGGTGAGCGCGCGTGCCGGCGCCTGGGCGGCGGCGGTCGCCATCGTCGCCGTCGCGGTCGCCGGGCAATTTCTGTTGGCGCCGCCGCGCCTCGAGGAGGGGCACAACGTGTTCCTGCCGGATGCCGGGGCCTTGCAGCGCGGGCTTCCCACAGATGTCTACCGGCAGATGGCGCAAGAATTCGATGAACTCTATCCGACGGCCGTGCGCTGCCGCCCCGGCTCGGCTGGTTGTTGGCAGGATGACCCCCGCCCGGACAAGCTCTATGCATTTTCCGCCGACAGCGTGTGGCATAAGACAGCGGCGTCGCGCCCGGCAACCGCGCTCGACTTCTCCGATCCGGTCTGGCTCCGGCTCGGCTTCATCAACGAGTTGCGTCACAACTGGTACACCGCCGTCGCGCCCGACGTCCATCGCGCCGACCGCGATGGCCGCTTCTGGATGGGATTGCACCGCTGGCATCTCGCTATGCCGTGGTTCGAAATGGTGCGTCTGCCGGCGGCCTATGTCGGCGGCGAACTGTGCTGGCGCGGCGAGGTGATGTGGGAAGGAGCGGGCGAACGCTTTACCCGCTGGACCGGCGACAGCTGCCGCCCGATTGAGCCGGCCGACGCCGGCCGGCGCGTTTTCGGCATCGCGATCAAGCCAGACACGCTGGCGATGCAAGTGTCGGCGCCGTGGCAAGTCCGCCTGTCGGAGCTCGCGGTCGCGGCGCTTACGATACTGGCCGTGCTCGCCGTTGTCGGGGTGCTTGTTCGCTTCAGGCTACGGCATCTTGTGCTGCCGGCCATTCTCATCGTCCTGGCGCTCTTGGTGATCGCGATCGACGATGGCAGCTTCCTCGGCGGTGTACGGCCGTTCGACGGCGGCGACGATGGACTGATCTACGACGGTATCGGGCGCCTTATCCTGCAAAAACTTTTAGCCGGAGACATTGCCGGCTTCCTCGAAGGCGGCGAAAAAGTCTTTTATTTCGGCGGCCCTGGCCTGCGCTATTTCCGGGCCATCGAGCACGTCGTGTTCGGCGAAAGTTATCTCGGCTATCTCTCGCTTGTTCTGCTGTCGCCGTTCGTCGTGCTCGCCATTTTCCGCAGATTCCTGCCGGAGCGTTGGTCGCTCGCGTTAATTTTGCTTTTTGTCGCCGTCCCGATCGGCACGTTGTTCGGTACGACGTTCGTGCAGTACAGCAAATTGGCGAGCAAGGGGTTTGCCGATCCGGCGGCGTATTTATTGTTCTTCTGCGCCATTCTGCCGCTCATGAGCAGAAATGTTCTGCCGGCTCTTCTCGGCGCGCTTTTGCTCGCGCTTTCGATCTTCATGCGGCCGGTCGTGGCGCCCGCCGCCGCGATCCTTGTCGGCGGCGCTGGCCTCGCCGCGCTCTATCAGCGGCAATGGGGGCGGCTCGCCGGCATGGGTATCGGCTTTCTGCCGGTGCTTTCGATGGCGCTGCACAACTGGATCTTCGGCCACGTGTTTGTATTGTTCAGTTCCAATTCGCAGGATTCCAATCTGCTGGTAATGCCGCCGGCCGCCTATCTGGCGGCGGCGCGTGAGCTGGTGAGTTTGGATTTCAGCGGCGCCGCGCGGGTGCTCATCCAAATCGCCAATTGGCTGAGCGGGCCGGCGGAATCCTATTGGACGATCCCGCTCAATGCCGCGGGCTTCGTCATCCTGATCTACGTGGTCGCGCGCGGCCGGACCTTCGATCCATGGCTGCGGCTGCTGGGCGCGGCGGCGCTGGCGCAACACGCGGTGGCGCTGTTCTACCGGGGGGACGTCGCCCGCTATCATTTTCTCACCTGGTTTCTGACCATGGTCGTGGTCATGGTTTTCATGCACGAGGTCGGCATCGGTTGGCTGCGGCGGCGCTACCCGGAGCTGTCGGAACGCCTGGCGACGCATCCGGCCTCGCTATGGCTTGCATCCGGCCTCGCCCGGCTGCAAAAGAGTGCCGCATGAGCAAAGAACCTACCGGCATCGCGAACGGTCTGACCAATTACGGCGACCGCGATTTCTCGCTCTACCTGCGGCGCTCGTTCGCCAAGTCGATGGGCTATTCCAGCGCCATGCTGGAAAAGCCGGTGGTCGGCATCGCCTACACGCCGTCCGGCTTCAACAATTGCCACCGGCACTTCCCCGAATTGCTGGAGGCGGTCAAACGCGGCGTGCTGGCCGCCGGCGCGCTGCCGATCGAATTTCCGACCATTTCGCTCGGCGAAGTGTTCCTCAATCCGACCAGCCTGAAATTCCGCAACCTGATGTCGATGGACACCGAGGAAATGGTGCGCGCGCAGCCCATGGACGCCGTGGTGCTGATGGGCGGCTGCGACAAGACCGTGCCGGCGCAGCTCATGGGCGCGGTGTCGGCCGGCCGGCCGGCGATCATGCTGGTCGGCGGTCCGATGATGACCGGGCGCTACCGCGGCGAGCGGTTAGGCGCCTGCACCGATTGCCGCCGGTTCTGGGCGCAATACCGCGCCGGTAAAGTCAACGACGAGGAAATCGCCGACGTCGAAGGCCGGCTCGCCACTACCGCCGGCACCTGCGCGGTGATGGGTACCGCCTCGACCATGGCCTGCCTCGCCGAAGCGCTCGGCATGATCCTGCCCGGCACCGCCGCCATCCCCGCCGTGCATGCCGACCGCCTGCGTGCGGCGGAAGCGACCGGCGCCGCGGCCGTCAAGCTGATCGGCTCGCAGCTCACGCCCGGCAAGATCGTCAACCAGAAGTCGGTGGAGAACGCGCTGCGCGTACTGCTCGCCATTGGCGGCTCGACCAATGCCATCATCCATATGACCGCGATCGCCGGACGCGCCGGCGTGCCGGTGTCGCTGCAACGGCTGAATGAATTGTCCGACACCACGCCGGTGCTGGTGAACCTCAAGCCGGTCGGCAACGGTTACATGGAGGATCTGTTCGCGGCCGGCGGCATGGGCGCGCTGATGCGCGAATTGAAGGATTTGCTGCACCTCGATGCCATGACGGTGACGGGCGAGACGCTGGGCGAGCGGCTCGACGCCGACAGCGGCGCCTGGACCGACCGCACCGTCATCGCGGAGCGCAAAAAGCCGCTGGAGCCGCAAGGCGGGCTGGTTGCGCTGTTCGGCAATCTCAGCCCGCAAGGCGCGATCCTCAAGCGCTCGGCCGCCGATAGCAATCTGTTCGAACTCGAGGGCAGGGCGGTGGTGTTTTCCTCGCTCGCCGATCTCGCCGCCCGCATCGACGATCCCGATCTCGACGTCGAGCCGAACGACATTCTGGTATTGCAAAATGCCGGACCGCATTCTCCCTCGGCGATGCCGGAGGCCGGCTATCTGCCGATCCCGAAAAAGCTCGCCACCAAGGGCGTCAAGGACATGGTGCGGGTGTCCGACGCGCGCATGAGTGGCACCGCCTTCGGCACCATCGTACTGCACGTGACGCCGGATGCCGCCTCCGGCGGCCCGCTCGGCCTGGTGCGCAACGGCGACCGCATCCGTCTTTCGGTGAAAGACCGCCGCATCGATCTCGTCGTCGATGAGGCGGAACTCAAGCGCCGCGCCGCCGCCGCCAAGCCCGCGGCCGAAGCGCCCGAGCGCGGCTATGCCAAGCTCTATGCCCAGGAAATCCTCGGCGCCGATCAGGGCTGCGATTTCGCCTTCCTCAAGCCGCACTGAGTCTGCGGCATCGCGTTATTCACGCGAAATGTAACGATCGCATTCACAGCCCCGTAGCACTAATTGCCAATTAACGATATTCGCGCGTCGAAATTAACGCGGCTGGAGCAGGCCTGCCAAGGCGCATTTCTCGCCCGCACCGGCGGTGATGAATTTCACGTCATCACGCCATGCGGACCGCAGCCGGCAAGCGCCGAAGCGCTGGCGGAGAAGCTCTGCGCGGCGCTCGATGCCGATATCGACATCGACGGCGTGCCGTTGCGCGTCGGATTGACGGTCGGCGTCGCCATTTTCCCGCAGGACGCGGCCGACGCGTCGACCCTTGTCGCCAATGCGGACGCCGCGTTGTTCCGCGCAAAATCGCAAAGGCGCGGATCGATCCGCTTCTTCGAGAAGTCGATGGACCGGCAACTGCGCGAAAAGCGCGCGCTGCAGCAGGATTTGCGCATAGCCCTCGGGCGCGACGAATTCGCGCTGCACTACCAGCCGCAAGCAAATATCGACGGCGAGGTCAACGGTTTCGAGGCGCTCGTTCGCTGGCACCATCCGAGTTATGGATTGATTGCGCCGAACACCTTCATTCCGCTGGCCGAGGAGAGCGGCATCATCATCGAACTCGGCGAATGGATTCTGCGCGCCGCCTGCCGCGAGGCGGCGTCCTGGCAGCGGCCGCTCGACATCGCCATCAATCTGTCGCCGGTGCAGTTCCAGCACGGCGACTTGCCGAAGCTGGTCCACGAAGTGCTGCTGGATACCGGCTTGGCGCCGGCGCGCCTGGTGCTGGAGATCACCGAAGGCGTGCTGATCGGCGAATTCAACCGCGGGGTCGCGATCCTGCGACGGCTGAAACACCTCGGCGTGCGCATCGCCATGGACGATTTCCGCACCGGCTACTCGTCGCTGTCCTATTTGCAGTCGTTCCCGTTCGACAAGATAAAGATCGACAAGTCCTTCATTGCCAATCTCGGCCACAGCCAGCAAGCCGCTACCATCGTGCGCGCGGTGATCGCGCTCGGGCACGGGCTCGATCTGCCGGTGGTCGCGGAGGGCGTGGAGACCAAGGAACAGCTTAAGTTCCTCGCCGACGAATCGTGCGACGAAATTCAGGGCTATTTCATCGGTCGGCCGAAGCCGATCGCCGACTACGCCGATCTGGTCGGTCGCGGACCCGGGGCCCGAAAAGAAGCTGGCGGCCACCGGTTGATCCTGCTGAAGCTCAAAGGGCCAGCGCCGCGGCCGGCTCGGCGACAATGAATTGTGCCCGCGCCAGGTTTGCGAAGCGGCCGCCGGCCGCCACGAGTTCGTCGAACGTGCCGGCCTCGACGATCCTGCCCGCCTCGAAGACCAGAATGCGGGACGCCTTGCGTACCGTCGATAGCCGGTGCGCAATAACAAAGGTCGTCCGGTGCTTCATCACCTCGTCGAGTGCGCGCATCACCTTGGTCTCGGTGTCGGCGTCAAGCGCGCTGGTCGCCTCGTCGAGGATGAGGATCGGCGGATCTTTCAGCAGCGCGCGCGCGATCGACAGCCGCTGGCGTTCGCCGCCGGACAGAGAGCGGCCGCGTTCGCCGACGCGGTCGGAAAATCCCTGAAACTTGCGGTCGATGAATTCCAGCGCTTGCGCACGCCTGGCCGCTTCGCGCATCTCCTTTTCCGTCGCGTCGGCCTTGCCGACGCGCAGGTTGTCGGCGATCGAGCGGTTGAACAGAAGCGCTTCCTGGAACACCACGCCGATGTTTCGCCGCAGCGCCGATAGTTTGAAGTGGCGGATGTCGGTGCCGTCGATCTCGATCGATCCCGATTGCGGGTCGAACGCGCGGTGCAGAAGCGCGATGGCGGTCGATTTGCCGGCGCCGGTTGCGCCGACGAGCGCGATCGTTTCGCCGGGCAACGCCTTGAAGTTCAGATTCGCCGCCGCCATCCGCTCGCCGTCATAGGAGAACGAGACGTCCTTGAACTCGACCAGTCCCGTGAGGCGGCCGGGATCGACCGCATCCGGCCGGTCGCGGATGGCCGGAACCGTGTCGCGTACCTGAAAGAATTCCTGCAACCGCGGCGCTTCCGACACTACCCGGTTGACGAAGCTGACGGTCTGCTCCAGCCGGGCGATGATCAGCCCGGCGAAATTCATGAAAGTGACCATCTCGCCGATGGTCGCCTGGCCGTCGATGTTCAAAAACGTGCCGACGATGATGATCGCGAGCACGGTCAATGTGGTCGAGGTCCGCGTCAACACCACGGCCAGCGCCCACCACGACAGAACGGGCATCTGCGCGGCGAGCAGCCGCGTCACGATCTGGCGCAATTCGGTGACTTCCGCTTCGAGCCGGGAAAAGCTTTGCACCAGCGCGATGTTGCCCAGCGTGTCGGAGGCGCGCTCGGCGAGGTCGGAGTAGTGGCGTTCGACCTGGCTTTGCAGGGTGTGGGTCTTGCGCACGATCAGCGCCGTCAAGACCGCGAATACGATGCACAGCACGATCAGCAGCGAGGCAAGCCGCCAATTGATGAAAAGCGAGATCGGCAGCAGCACGAGCAGCGAGACGAACGACGAGAGGTGGTCGCGGAAGAACCCGACCCACAGTCCCCACAACGCGTCGGTGCCCTGCAACATCACTTTCATCAGCCGGCCGGAATGGGTGTTGCCGTGATAGGTGAGCGGAAGCTGCAGCACGTGCTCGAAATAGTCGGCGAGGACGACGTGGCGGCGGCGATGCGCGAGACGATCGGCGTAAAGCGCGATCAGCGTGCCGCAGGCGATGGCGAAAAGCCCGAAGCCGGCCCAGGCGGTGAGCAGCATGCCGAGTTGCGACCATGACGGCGGCTCGCCGCGGCTTTGCGCGCCGGTCAGCGTGTCGATGATGCGGCCGAGCAGCACCGGCTCGGCAAACTGCGCGGAGGCGAGCGCCACATTCGCCAAGGCCAGCGCCCACGCCAGCCGGCCCTCGGAGCCGAGCAGAACGAGTACGCGGCCGTAGAGGCGAAGAATATTCATGGCACGCTCAACCAGTCTCCGAGCCGTTGCAGCCAGCGCCGGGGAGGCGGCGGTATGACTGCCGGCTTGAGCCGGAGCCGGTCGCCGTTGACACCATGGACGAGTTGCAACGTCCTGGTGTGGTAGGCGGCGAGATCCGGGCGGTGGCCGATGCTCAGCACGGTGGTATTCTTCAGCTCGGCGTCGAACAAGCCCATGACGCGGTTCTGGCTGTCTTGGTCGAGCGCGGCGGTCGCTTCATCGAGGAAGACCCAGCCCGGTTTGTGCAGCAGCAGCCGTGCGAAAGCGAGCCGCTCCTGCTCGCCGAGCGAGAGCTCCTTGTCCCAGCGGTCCACCTGATCGAGCTTGGCGATGAGATTGCCGAGATCGCAGCGTTCGAGGGCTTGCCGCACCTCCGTATCGGAAAAGGTGTCCGGCGCGCCCGGATAGGTGAGGGCGTTACGCAATGTGCCGAGCGGCAGATACGGCCGCTGCGGCAGGAACGCCATGCTCTCCGGCGCGGGCGTGAGGATTGTCCCCGAGCCCCACGGCCAGAGGCCTGCCACGGCGCGGAACAGCGTCGATTTGCCCGCCCCGGTCTCGCCGACGATCAGTACGCGTTCGCCCGGCATAACGCTGACATTCGCGTCCTCGATGACGATGTGCCCGTCCGGCAGGAGAATGCGCACGCCTTCGAAAGCGAGATGCCCGTCCGGGTGCAGCGCGTGCTTGATTTCCTCGGCGCCTTCCTCGATCGCGGGCAGGTCGTCGAGCGCTTCGCGGAAGCGCGCGACCCGATGGATCGCCGCACGCCAGTCGGCAAGGCGCGAGAAGTTGTCGACGAACCATCGCATCGCCCCCTGCACCTGGGCGAAGGCGCCCGCCACCATGATCAAGCCGCCGAGCGTCAAGACGCCGCCGAAATAGGCCGGCGCGGCCACCAGAATCGGAACGACGAGCGACAGCCATCCGGTGCCCGACGTGATCCAGGTGAGTTGGGCCAGCGAAGTGGATATTCGCCGCATAACATCCACGACAGCCGCGAGCGCGGCTTCGAGATGCCGGTGTTCGTCCTTCTCGCCGCCATGCAGCGCGATGCTTTCGCCGGATTCGTTGACCCGAACGAGGGCGAAGCGGAACTCCGCCTCGCGCGCATAGCGTTCGCCATTGAGCGCAATCAGCGGCCGCCCCACCAGCCAGGTCAGACCGGAGCCGATCAGGGCATAGGCGAGAGCACACCAGACCATGTAACCCGGAACGGCGATGTCATAGCCCGCCACCCGGAAGATGACCTGCGCCGACAGGACCCACAGTACCCCGACGAAGGCGGCAATCTGGAGCAGAGCATAGACAACGCCGCAGCCGAGGTCGGCGGTGTAATCGCCGAGCAGTCGGGTATCTTCCTGGATGCGCTGGTCCGGGTTGCGGCCGTACCGGCCGGCGAAGCTCAGCTGATAGATACGCATCGGCTTGAGCCACTCGACCAGCAGGTGACGGGCGAGCCACTCGCGCAGCCGGAACTTCAGGCGCTCCTGGAGAAAGGTTTGCGCGACCGTGAGTGTCAGCAGCACGGCAATGATGAGGACGAACGTCCAGATAAAATGGACGAAGGCCGACAGGTCCTTGCGGCCGACGGCATCGAAGAACTGGCCGTTCCACTCGTTAAGCCGCACCTGTGCGAGCATGTTGGCAATGGTAACGACGATCGACGTCACGAAGATCGCCAATACAAGCTTGCCGCCTTCGGCCCGCCGCAGCACGCGCGCGAACAAGCTCAGGTCGCGCGCAAGATCGAAATCCTGCATTTGGGCGGCCGCGCCTTCGTCTGCAAATGCGGGTTTGGCTGCGGCGGCCGGAATTATCGGTAGGAGAGGCGGGGCGGTCTGCTGCACTCCCGGCGTTGCCCCCGGCGGGGGCTGTGCGGCCACGATAGGAAGGGTTGACGCAAGATCCGTTTTCATTCGCCCTGTGCAGGCCTGTCGGCCGTCGCCTCGCTTTTTCGGCGGCCGTCGCGATTCGCCTGGCCGCTTGCCTAACGGAATTATCGGAAAGTTTAAACGGCGGACGCAGCACCCTGTTGATATAGAACAATATGCATTTGCTGTCCGGCGTGGCTGACTTGTTAAGACATTTGCGACGCCGGTGCCGCCGGAGTGATTGAATACCAGAGATACCTGCCAATCGCTGATAAATAAGACGCTTGCTCTTGCCGCTGCCGCTTAGCGGGATCCCGATGAAGCCCATTGCCGTTGCGATCGTTTGCAAGACTCCCGCCGCGGGCAAATCCAAGACGCGCCTGTCGCCGCCGCTTCGGCCGGACGAATGCGCCGCGATCTCGTGCTGCTTTATTCGCGATCTGGCGCAGACGATCCAATCGCTGGTGGATGACGGCGGCGTTGCCGGCTGCGCCCTCTACACTCCGCTCGGCTCCGAAGCGGGGTTGCGCCGTCTGCTGCCGGAAGGTTTTCATCTGATCTTGCAGGGCGACGGCGATCTCGGCACGCGCTTGCTCAAAGGCGTAGCCGACCTGCTCGCCGCCGGCTTCGGCGGCGCGATCCTGGTGAATTCGGATTCGCCGACCTTGCCGAAGGCCATCCTGCGCGCGGCGGTCGATGCGGTGCGAAGCGGCGACAATGTCGTGCTAAGTCCGGCGCTCGACGGCGGCTATACTTTGATCGGGCTGTCGCAGCCGCATTCGCGCCTGTTCGACGACATTCCCTGGAGCACCGGTGAGGTCAACCGTCTGACGTTGGAACGGGCGCGCGACATCGGGCTGCCCGTGTTCAATGTGCCGGGCTGGTATGACGTCGACGACGCCCCCTCGTTCGCCATGCTGGAACACGAGGTCAACGGAGTTCCGCCGTCGTTTGCCGCGTCCGATCTGATCGGCGCCGCCGCGCCGGCGACATGCCGTTTTGTCCGCGAGCGCCGGAACTAAACTGGCCGATTTTTGCGGTCTTGATGGTGCTGCCGCACAGGATTGAACTGTGGACCTCCCCCTTACCAAGGGGGTGCTCTACCACTGAGCTACGGCAGCGCCGACGCGAGCGAATATCCGATCATGCCGGTGATGTCGAGCGTCCCGCTTGCCGGCCGCGGTTTGGCCTTTTATCCCTTTCGGTCATGACGGGCGGAAGCGGCAAATCCGGCGATCCCAGGCGCGTCGAGCGCCTGAAGGCGGCGCTGCGCGACAATCTCAAGCGCCGCAAGGCGCAGGTGAAAGCCCGCGCGCAGGCGGCCATCAAGGCGGCCGAGCACGATTCCGCCGGAATTACCCCCGAAATTGCGCCGCACAAGCCGAAAGGCTAGTAACCCTGCAGGCGGCTTGGCCTTGCGGGATGGCCGGCGCGGTTCTTAGCTATCGTCCGGCCGAAGGGGCCGCCAGCGGGGCGTCATGGATCGAATTCGTATTGTCGGCGGTCCGCGCCTCAACGGCACGATCCCGATTTCGGGCGCCAAGAACGCCACGCTGCCGCTGATGATCGCGAGCCTGCTGACCGAGGATACTTTGATCCTCGACAACGCGCCGCGGCTGGCCGACGTCGAACTGTTGCAGCGCATTCTCGGCAATCACGGCGTCGACGTCATGATCGCCGGCAAACGCCCGGGCGACGATCCCAATTCCGGCCGCACCTTGCACATCTCGGCCAAGCACATCATCGACACCACCGCGCCCTACGACCTGGTGTCCAAGATGCGCGCGAGCTTCTGGGTGGTGGCGCCGCTGCTGGCGCGCATGGGCGAGGCCAAGGTGTCGATGCCCGGCGGCTGCGCCATCGGCACCCGGCCGGTCGATCTCCTGATCATGGCGCTGGAGAAATTGGGCGCGGAGATCGAGATCGAGGGCGGCTATGTGATCGCGCGCGCGCGCAAGGGCCTGCACGGCGGCGACATCGTGTTTCCGAAAGTGACCGTCGGCGGCACCCACACCGCGATGATGGCGGCAGCCCTCGCCAACGGCACCACGGTGATCGAGAACGCGGCGCGCGAGCCAGAGATCGGCGACGTCGCCGACTGCCTGAACAAAATGGGCGCGAAAATTACCGGCGCCGGCACGGCGCACATCGTGGTGGACGGCGTGCCGCGCCTGCACGGCGCGCGCCATTCGGTATTGCCCGACCGCATCGAGACCGGCACTTACGCGATGGCGGTGGCGATGACCGGCGGCGACGTGCTATTGGAGAACGCGCGTCCTGAATTATTGCAGGCCGCGCTTGACGTGCTGTCGCAGGCCGGCGCCACCATCACGCCGACCAACGAGGG
>PMAF01000236.1 GCA_003152455.1 Hyphomicrobiales bacterium | reverse complement strand
TCGCGGGCAAGGCGACGGGCACCGCTGAAAGCAGCGTCGTCAGGACCAACAGCATGATCTGCTCAACGCTGATTCTGATCGCGAGCGCATACACAACAATGCCGATCGCAATGACAAAATTAATGACTGTCAGAATGCGAACGATACTGAGCACGGCCTTCTGCTCGGCGCTCTCTATATGGGCAGTGCTCACTAATTCCGCGGTACGCCCGAAATAGGTCCTGGTTCCCGTAGCTGTAACCCGCGCGATGGCAGCGCCGCGACGCACCAGGCCGCCGGCATAGGCGGTCTTTCCGGCCTCCGTTTCGGCCGGAATCGATTCGCCGGTCAGCATGGATTGATCGAGCAGCAATGAGCCGTCGATGAGTATGATGTCGGCGGGAACGACGTCCCCCAGAGAAATCTGCACGATATCGTCGGGAACCAGGTCCGCCGCCGGGCCATCGATCCAGGCGCCGTCGCGTTTGACGCGCGCCTTCAGGGTAAGGCGCTGCTTGAGAAGCGCCAAAGCGGCATTCGCCCGACTTTCCTGAAAGTTTGCGAGCAGTACGTTGAGGACGAGCAGCGCTGCGATCATCGACGCCGTCAGTAGCTGGGCGAGGATTATTTGCAGCACGATCGTAGCTTCGAGCATCCAGGGCACAGGTGCCCAGAAATGACGCGCCAACTTCATAAGAGGATGGACCTGTTCCTCCACAACGGCGTTCGGACCGAATTCGGTTCGCCGCGACGAGGCCTCGGCCGACGACAAACCGACGATCTCGGACGCAACCTGCGTCGCCAATTCTGATGATGAGATGCTCATGATGGCGGCCAAATCGTCTTTTTTTGTCAATTGCAGCTCTTCCACCTTGGTCGGTCCAATCACTAAATAGTGTTACAGTCATCGTGGGGGAAAATATTAGACCGACATCCACAGCAATCCCGCGCCGGTTAAGCAGTGGTCACTTGCGTATTCAATCGTAGGGCCTCTAACACGAGCCAATAACTGATGGCTCTCTTAGGAGCCGCTCGTAATGCGAGATAGGACAGCAACCACTGCGAATTCGGCGGCTAGAGCGTTGCCCTCCGAAGGCAAAGGTCGGACGTTCGAATCGTCTCGGGCGCGCCAATAAAATCAAAGGCTTAATGAAATAACCCCGCGGCCAAATATTCGCTTAGCAAACGCATAGCAAACAGAGACGCGGGGCATGGGGCCGAGAGAGCCCGCGCGCGCCAGCAAATTGCGCACCGTGCTGTCATGCCGACGTAAGTCAGGGCGGCTGGTAAGTCACTTCGGTACAGAAACCATAAGACGCGCACCCGCAACTTATTTGCGGCGCGCGCTTCTTTTCGGCGGAAGCTTCAATAGCTCAGCGGGCTCGACTTCCAGCACGACGGCCAGCTTTCCGATAATTTTGAGGCTCGCACAGAACGCGCCCTTTTCAAGCTGACTCAGGTAACCACAATGCCCCCGAATGCGGTCCCGCCGAATTAGAAAATATTTCAATTTATCATTCGCTTGGCGGTGGGTCGGTGGTGCAATTGATTACCCACATCGACGATAAAGTTTGCTCCGCGCGCGCGTGGGATTAATAGGGAAAAATATGATCGCCGAGGCTAAACTTCGAAATAGTTGCCTTATTGGCTAGTCCTCGCGCTTGGAGCGACAATTTTGTGGGTTACATCGTGGTTACAGTTTCCCGCCTCGCATGTGGTTCGCTGTAGTTTGCAGCAGTACCTTGGAGTGCGCTTATGGGAAAATATTTGATCTATTGAGAAACTCGTTCTGACGCGCATTCTGACGTACCGCACTGTACTTCAGCTAATTCGCCGAACATTGCGAATTTTCGCTTCGTAAGCGGGTGGTCGGGGGTTCAAATCCCTCCGTCGGCACCAATTTTTACACATCCCCCGGACTGAGCACGTCGGCCGACGAATGCGCCTTGATTTCGCGCGCGGGCGCTTGCCCGCGAATGTCGCGGCCGGTCGGCTTCCAGGTGCAGATCTCGCTGTCGTCCACCCAGACGGTCTTGAATTCGCCGGGCGCGAAGTATTCCGCGAACACCAGTTCCTCGTCTGACACGGCCTCGAGATAATGCCGTTCGAGATCGGGATAATAGATCACGTCGCCTTTGCGCACCGCAAACGGCTTTTCGTTTGCATAGACGGTGCCGCGCCCGCGCAGCACATACATGAAATGCTCGGCGCCGACGTGATGATGATTGGCGGCCGACGTGCCGGGAGGATAGATGATCATCTCGCCCTTCACCGCTTTGGTGCCGAACAGTTTCGGCGTCACCAGATAAATGCGCTTGCGCGCGTCGTGCTCGGAATCGAGCACCGGCTCGCGTGTGCAGTCGACCACGCGGAATGCGGGCGGACTTTTTGTAATTCTGGGATCGAGGCTGGCGGCGTCGGGAATTTCGCCATAGAGCAAAACGCCGCCGCTTTGGGACGTGACGGTGGCAGTATACCCCGGCGGCAGGAAGGCGACATGGGCGTCGGTCAGCGTCGCCCGATGGGTATCCTGTGCCAGCGCCGCTTCGCCCTCGAGTATCTGGAACCAGGCCAGGCCTTGCGCCGGCACCGCCAGGCGGGCTTCGCCGCCGGGGCGAAGCGTCAGCCGGTCGAGCAGAATGCGGGTTCCCGATACGCGGTCCTTGGTAAGCAGGTGTTGACGGGCGGCGCCGTTTACCGCCGGCTCGGCGGCGATCGCGCTTTCATTAAAAATCGTGGCCACGACACCCCCCTAAAGCCCAATGCTGGCGCCGTCGAGCTTAAGTCATTTTCGCGCAAAATCTTACGATTTCACCATGCCGATTGGCCATAAAAAATCCGTATCCGTTTTTTGGAACCCAGGAACCAAAACAGGACTTCCGCGTTGCCCCGGCCAGACTGCCCGCGTGTGTCGCGCCAACGAGGAGGCTATGTCATGTGGACCTCACTGTTTGCCGTTACCGCCGTTATCGCCATCGCCCTGACGATGGCCGCGATCGTCGTTGATTCCGTCAATGGCGGAAAATTCCGTCTGTAGTTGCGTTTTGTCTGAGACGAGCCTTCTTGGACGGCCCACGGGCCGCCCATTTTTATTGCGGGGAGGGCGCTACCCCGCGCGGAAACTTTGCAATACTGGGGCGATGCCGCCGCCCCTGATGTTGTCGAGGCGCTTTGCGCCGCTGTTCTGGTGCCAGTTCTTTGCGGCATTCAACGACAATTTTCTCAAGACCTCGCTGGTCTTTCTAATTCTGTTCCGTTCTGGCGCTGCCGGTGCGGAAGCCTTGGTCACCTTGGCGAGCGCGGTTTTCATCGCGCCTTATTTTTTCCTGTCCGCTCTCGGCGGCGAACTCGCCGACCGCCACGACAAGGCGCGGGTGGCGCAATGGCTGAAATTCCTGGAGATGTTTGTCGCCGCCTTGGCTGTTCTCGGTTTCGCGCGCCAGTCGGTGTCCATCTTGTTCGGCGCGCTCGCCGGCTTCGGCATGATCGGCGCGCTGTTCGGACCGATTAAATACGGCATCCTGCCCGATCACTTGGCGCGCGCCGAATTGCCCGCCGGCAATGCGCTGGTGGAGGGCGCGACCTTCGTGGCAATTCTCACCGGCACCCTCGTCGGCGGCCTAGCCGCGCGCGGCGGCGACAGCGTGGCGGCTTTCGCGGCGCTAGTGATCGGCTTCGCGTTTCTCTGCTGGGCTGCGAGCCTGCTCATCCCGCCGACCGGCGAAGGCGCGCCGCAGCTTAGGATTTCCGTCAATATCGCCGCCTCGACCTTAGGCATGATCCGTCACCTGCGCGCCGACGCGCGGCTGTGGTGGGGCGCCATGGTGACGAGCTGGTTCTGGCTGGTCGGCATCGTCGTGCTGTCGCTGTTGCCGCCATTGATCAAAATATTGATCGGCGGCAACGAGGACGCCGTCACCGCCTACCTCGCGCTGTTCTCGATCGCGGTCGGCGCCGGTTCCGGTCTGGCGGCGGCGATCGCGCGCGGGCGCATCGTGCTCAAGACGACGCTTGCCGGCGCGGTGCTGCTGGGCGCGTTCGCGCTCGACCTCGGCATCGCGACTTATGGCGCAGCGCCCGCGCTGGCGCCGCAAACGCCGGCTGCGGTGTTTTCGTCGGCGCTCGGGATTCGCGTTGCGTTTGACCTCGCCGGGCTGGCGGTCGCCGGCGGGCTGTTCATCGTGCCGGCTTTCGCGGCCGTGCAGGCCTGGGCCGGCGCCGACTACCGCGCGCGCACCGTGGCGGCGGTCAATGTGCTCAACGCGGCGTTCATGAACGGCGCGACCGTCGTCGTCGCGATCCTGCAGAAATACGGCGTCACCGTACCGGCGCTGTTTCTCATGATCGGCGCGGCGACGTTCCTGGTGGCGCTGGCGATCTGGCGGACGATGCCGAAGGCTTAATGACGGACTATTTCTTTCGCATCTTCAGCACCCGATCGACCATTTCCCCGGCGACGCCGAGATAGTTGGCCGGGTTCACCATCTTCTCCAGCTGCTTGCGGCTGGCATGCTTGCTGATCTCTTTGTCCTCAGCGAGCAAATCGACCAGCGGGCGGCCGGTCTTCACGACTTCGCGGCAGATGTCATAGACCACGTCGTGCGCGCGGTTGCGCCCCATCGCCGCGCCCAAGCCCATCATCACCGCTTCCGACATGATCAGGCCGTTGGTGATGTCGAGATTCGCGCGCATCTTCTTTTCGTTGACTTGCAGGCCTTCGAGCACGAAGCGCGTCTGCGCCAGCGCGCCGGCCGACAACATGAAGATTTCCGGCAGCGCAATCCATTCGATTTCCCAGGGGCCGGTGGCGCGCTCGTGATCCTCGACCATCGCTTCCAACAGCGCGGCGACCAGTTGCTTCACCATCGCGGTTTGCGCGGTGATGTAGACCGATGAGATCGGGTTGCGCTTTTGCGGCATGGTCGAAGACGAGCCGCGGCCCTGATGGAATGGCTCATAAACTTCCTCGACCTCGGTCTGCATCAAGAGCTTTACGTCGAAGGCGATCTTGCCGCAGGTGCTGGTGACCAGCCCGAGGAAGCAACCGACCTCGGCGATACGGTCGCGCACGGTGTGCCAGGAAATATCGGGCTGGCCGAGCTTGAGCTGCTTCATGAGTTCGGCTTGGCATTTCAGCCCGTCCTTGCCGAGCGAAGACAACGTCCCGGCGGCGCCGCCGAATTCACCCACCAGCACGCGCGGACGCAATTCCTTGAGGCGCTGCTTGTGGCGCTCGAAGGCACCGAGCAGGGTCGCCATCTTGTAGCCGAAGGTGATCGGCACCGCCTGTTGCAGATTGCTGCGGCCCGCCATCGGCGTGTCGCGGTATTTCTTGGCGAGCTTGGCGAGCGCATCGCCAATGCCGGCGATTTCCTTCTCGACGATGTCGAGCGCTTCGCGGATCTGCAGGATGGTCGCGGTGTCGGTGATGTCCTGGGTGGTGGCGCCCCAGTGCGACCACTCGCCGAGCGTGCCCTTGCACATCTTCACGAGCTGCTGCACGACCGGAAGCACTGGGTAGCCGATCTTTTCGGTCGCCTCCTTGAGCTTGGCCATATCGATCTTGTCGGCCGAGCAGTGGCGCACGATCTCAGCGGCGGCGTTTGTCGGGATGATGCCGAGCTTGCCTTGCGCGCGCGCCAGCGCGGCCTCGAAGTCGAGATATTTCTGCACGCGGTTCTCGTCCGACCACACTCCGCGCATCGCCGGCGTGGTGAAAATGTCGCGGAATACCGCGGAATCGAGGATCGTCGAGGGCATTCGGTTCTCCTGCAAGCTCAAGTGAGCGGTGCTGTGCTAACCTAAGCGGGATAGCCGGGACAAGTGTCACGGCCGGGCCGGCCAAAGGCCGGTCCCGGTTGCCCGGCCACGACGAAGCGTCAGGGAGACCCGCATGAACGTAAGAACCGAGCCCCAGCGCGGCTTCAAGCTCGAGCCGGTGCATCCGAAGCCGGAAGAGGCGCACACCATGCCTTACGCACCGGCAGTGCATATTGTCGGCGCCTGCGACCTGATGTTCCTGTCGGGCGCGACGCCGTCGCCGCTCTACCACAAGCATCCGCATGTGGAGGCCGAGCACGTCCATCCGCATTCGATCGAAGAGCAGACCATGCGCGCGATGGAGGCGATCCAGTCGATTCTCGATCATACCGGCGCGACATGGCGCGACGTGGTGAAGGTGACGAAATATCTGACCGACTTCCGCGAGGCCGACGCCATGCACGCCACTATGGCCAAGTATTTCGGCGATTGGCGGCCGGCTTCGACCACGGTGTGCATCAACCAGTTGTCGTCGCCGGGCGCGCGCATCGAGCTCGACATGATCGTGGCGCTGCCGAAGAAGGCGTAAGTCAGCCCAGCTGCTCCGCCATCCAATCCGCGCTTTGCGAACGCCAGCGGTAGGCGCGGTTGGTGGCGATGTGGTTGCCGTCTTCGATCATCATCAGTTCGACCGGGCCCTTCACTTCGCGCGCCAGGCGCTCGGCATCTTTGGCCGGCACGATGCGGTCGAGCCGGCCGTTCACGATGAAGATGGGGCAGGTGATGTTTTGCGTGATGCCCTCAAGCGACAGCGTCAGCGCATTCTTGCGCGCGTCTTTGGCGGTCTTGCAATGGCTGCGCACGCGGAACGCCTCGCGCGTCAGATCCGGCAGATTGTCCCAGTTGGCGCCGAAGTTGAACGGACCGCCGAGCGCGATGCAGGCCTTGATGCGCTTGTCGAAGGCGGCGGCGCGCGGCGCGTAGTAGCCGCCGAGGCTGACGCCCCACATGCCGACGCGCGCGGCGTCGAGATCGCGCCGCGTGCCGATGTAGTCCAGCACCGCTTTCACCGAGACTTCGTAGTCGCCCCGGATCGGAAAGTCGTATTGCGCCTCGCCCTGGCCGGGACCCTCGAACACCAGCGTCGCGATGCCGCGCGCGAGAAACGGCGCTTCGTAGGCATCGGTTTCCTCCTTGGTCGAGTCGAGCCCGACCGCCATCGCGACGACCGGCGGGCACTCGGCACCGGCCGGCTTGCGCAGAATCCCTGCGAGCGTCTTGCCCTCATAGGGAATCTCGACGCGCTCGCCGGGCGGACGCAAATGCGGCAGCGCCGCCTGTCGGCATTCGATCTGTTTTTTGTGCGCGGCCTTCATCTGCGCCTGGTCCTGCACGAACAGGAACGACGCGAAATGATAGTAGACGCCGGCGCGCTGCAAACATTCGCCGGCGGTGAGGAAATGCTTGCCGGCAAGCGCCTCGCGGCCGAGCTGCTCGTGATGCGCGCCCCGCGCCGACCAGGCGCGGCACCAGTCGTCATAAGACGACATCGCGCCGGTCACCTCCTCGAAATCGGTCAGCACCACGCCATTGGCGAAAAAGCGCGGGCCCCAATGCGCGATCGCGGCCTTGAGCAAGGGATCGGACGACATGCGTTATTTCCTTGGCTGGGCATTAAGCGCCGCGGCGATACCACGGCATGAAGTGGCGCGTACACCAGTTCACCAGCAATTCGAAGCTGACGCCGAAGGCCGCGAGCAGTAGAACGCCGACGAAGGCCTCGTTGTGGTGATAGGCGCGCGAATTGTAGAGGATGTAGTAGCCGAGCCCGCCGATCGAGAGGAAGAACTCCGCCACCACCGCGCCAATCAGCGCGCGGCCGGCCGCCAGCCGGAAGCCGGCCAGCAGATAAGGCATGGAGGCCGGCAATACGATATCGGTCAACATACGCCAGCGGCCGGAGCGGAACGAGCGCGCGACCTCGAGAAATTCGCGCGGTACCGAGCGTGCGCCGTCGGCGACATTCATGGTGATGGCGAATATTGCGGCGAAGATAATGGTGCCTATGCGAGCGGCGCCCGAATAACCAAACCACAGCGAAAATAGCGGCAGCACGATGATCATCGGCAGGGCGTTGAAGCCGTTGATGTAGACGCGGATCATCCGGTCGACGATAGCGCTGCGGCCCATCAGCAGGCCGATGGCGGTGCCGGCGACGATCGTTATGGCCAATCCTTCGGTTACCGCCGCCAGCGTGGCGCCCAGCGCACGGAGAAATTCGGGGTCCGTCATCACGCGCGGGATCGCCAGCACCACCGTACTTGGCTTGGCCACGTAAGGAGGCGCGACGGCGCGGACCACGATCTCCCAGCTCAGCAAGATTACCAGGCCGGTGAGCAAACGCGGCACGAAGCTGCCGGAGAAAGCGGCAGGACGCGAGGTCGCGGGCGGCGCGGCGACCACGGCAGATGACGCCCCGATGCTGGTCTCGGTCATCGGTTGTCTTTCCGGCGCATGATCTTATCCGAAAACCGGTATCCTCTTTTCGGGATCATGCGCTACTGTCTCCAATGCGCGAAGTGCTGTTCGATCATCAGGCCGAGCCGCGTCAATCCGACGCCGATCAAGCCGATCACCAGGATGGAGGCGAAGACGCCGGCCGTATCGAAATCCTGTGAGGCGCCCATGATGAGCTGGCCGAGGCCGGTCGAGGAGAGGAAGAACTCCGCCGCGATCATGCCGACCAGCGCGCGGCCGATCGCCTGGCGCACGCCCGTCATCATGTAGGGCAAGGTGTAGGGCAGCATCACCTCGCGCCACAGCGACCATTCGGTGGAGCGGTAGGACTTCGCCACCTCGATCATCTCGGGCTTGATGCTGCGGGCGCCTTCCACCGTATTGTAGAGCACCGGGAATACCGCGAACAGGAAGACGACCAGCACTTTGGGCGCGAAGCCGAAGCCCATTAGCGACAGGATGAACGGGATCAGCGCCACCATCGGCGTGGCGTAGAGCGTCATGATGTAGGGCTCGATGCCGATGCGCAGTAGGCGGACGCGCGCGAGCAGCATGCCGAGCGGTGCGCCGACGATCAGAGCGAGTACAAAGCCGGTGAGGAAAAGCTCGGCGGAATCGAAGAGCTGGACAAGAAATTCACCGCGCGTAATGAGCTGCCAAAGCCGCACCAGCGTTTCGGAGAACGGCACCATGAAGGCCGCGCTGGTCAAGCGGCCGGCGATCTCCCAGAGGGCGACGCCGGCGCCAATGCTGATCCAGAGCGGCGCGTTGCGCCGGATCGCCCCGATTGTCATTTCACAATCGCGTTGGCGTCTTTCCAGACGCTGGTGTCGACGAGGTGCTCGTAAGTCACCGGCTCCTTGTCGGACTTGATGGAGCCGATCTTCTTCATCAGCGCAGCGGTGGCTTCCAGCTTGTTGCGCGGCAGGCCGTCATCCTTCGCCGCCCAGAAGTCGATCGCAAGAAACGACTTTAGCGCCTCTTTATTCACTTCCTTGTTGTGGCCGGTTACCGCGGCCGCGTCTGCCACCGCGTCGGCGTTCTTTGGATCCTGCATGAAGTGGGCGGCCTCGATCAGGCCGGCGACCGAGCGAACGACGGCGTCGCGATTCTTCGCCAGATTGTCCTTGCGCACCACCAGCGTCAGATAGTGGCTGGTCGGGTTGGTGTTCTTCATCGCCAGCAGGATGTTCAGTTTCGTGCCCTGGTGTGCGATCTCGGCGAGGTCATCGAGATGCAAGACAGCGAACTGAAGCCGTCCGGCGAGCAGCGCCGGACCAGGGCTCGAGCCGAGCGCGATCTGCTTGACCTGGTCGATCTTGACCTCTTTGCAGCCGGCGGCGAGCATCGAGCGTAGCGCGATCGAACGCGCGCCGTTGATCGAATCGACGCCGACGTTCTGGTCGGCCATATCCTTGCAGGTCTTGCCGGACTCGGTTGTGCCGATCACCCAATCCGGGTTTGGCATGCCATAGATGCCGACCAGCGGCACGTCGGCATTGGAAATCTGCACGATCACAGGCGGGGTGGGTGACCACGCCATATCAATGTCGCCGGCGACGACCGCGCGCGCGGCGGCGGTGCCGTTGTCGAACGGCCGGATTTCAACGTCGGCGCCGTGTTTCTCGAAGAAGCCCTGTTTCTCTGCGACATAGGCGATCGTCGCCGAATAGATCGGCGGAACGCCTGGAATCGCGAGCACGATCTTCTTGCCTTCGGCTGACGCCGGGGCGGCGCCCAGCAGCAGCGCGGCCAGCAGGGCGCCGCCGGCCAGCAGGCTTAAGGTTCTGCGAGTCATGGAATCCTCCCTTTTGTTTCAGCTTTTATTGTTCAGCGTTCGAGTACGAATTCGGCTTCGCGCGCCTCCCGCATCAGCGTGCCCCACACCTGCTCGCGCAGTTCGGCAAAGCGCGGCTCGCGCAATGTCGCGCGCGTGCGCGGGTTCGGCAGATCGATGACGATGGTCTCGTGGATGCTGCTGGGCCTTCCCTTGAGCACGATCACCCGGTGGCCGAGCAGCACCGCTTCCTCGATCGAGTGGGTAACGAAGATCATGGCGGTCGGCCGCTCGTCCCAGATGCGCAGCAGCTCGAACTGCAAAATCTCCCGCGTTTGCGCATCGACCGCCGCGAACGGCTCGTCCATCAGCAGCACGTTCGGTTCGACCGCGAGCGCGCGCGCCAGGCCGCAGCGTTGCTGCATGCCGCCAGACATCTGATAGGGGAACGCCGTTTCGAAGCCGCCGAGGCCGACCAGCTTGATGAACTCCGGCACCTTGCGCTCGACTTCCGCCTTGGAGGCGCCGGCCATGCGCAAGCCGTAGGCGACATTGTCGAATACCGTTTTCCAGGGGAACAGGCCGAAATGCTGGAACACCATGGCGACGCCCGCGATCGGCTCTTCGACGCGCTGATTGCCGACCCAGATCTCGCCGGCATCGTGCGGCAGCAGGCCGTCGATACAGCGCAGCAGCGTGGTCTTGCCGCAGCCGGAAGGTCCGACAATGGCGACGATCTCGCGTTCCGCCACGTCGAAATCGATGTTGCGAAACACTTCAAGCGCGCCGTAACGCTTGGCTAGTCCCTTGACGCGGATGCGGGGCTCGGCCGCTTGCGAAGCCGACGAGCGGGGGGGCGGATGCCGCCATGGGTTGACCTGTCACTCGACGGCCTGTGTCGCGGGTTTACTGTTGATCTTCGCCCAATAATCATCGGCCTGCTTGGAGCGCGCAAGCGCTTCCGCGGTCTCGAAACCGGACGCCATCGAGCCGTCGGTGCCGGCAAGGATCTGGTGGTGCTCGATGTTCAACGTGCGCAGCCAGCGTTGCTGGCCCATGGTGATGGCGACAAAATAGCCGATCTCGACAAGCTCCGGCTCGCTGAAATGCTTATGCAGGCGCGCCCACAACGCATCGTCGCTCGGCAAATCCCAGGTAATCGCCTCGGCATAGGCCAGTGCGGCCTTTTGCCGCTCGTCATAACGCGATGAACTATCGAAATTGATCAGGTCCGAGTAGTCGTCTTCTTTGAGGCCGGCCTTGGCCGCCTTGATCGAGCGCTGGTTGCCGCAGAATTCGCACAGCACCGAGCGCGAGACATAGATGCGGCACAGCTCCTTGATGTTGTGATCGGCCACGCCATTCTTGAACACGTCGCGCCAGGTATTGGCGAACGACCAGAACGTCGCCGGCACATGCGCGCGGATCGCCTGGCTTTCCGGCCGCGGGGTTCCCTCCCGCGCGCAGCGTTCGAACTCGGCGATCATGGCAGGGTCTTTGACCGTCGTTGGATCGACGTAGCTTATGCGCGGTCCCGGCATTGAATATTTCTCCCACGAAGAATTGTGATGCGCACCCTTGTGGATGCGACGGTTTTTGCCTCGGCCGCATGTTGCCGCAACCGCGCGGCACGGGCAACGCCGGTGACGCGATCCGGTAACCCTGTATCAGGCAGCGATGCTTGCCCAACGCCCCCGGCCGGCGGCCAAGGCATGGGCGCAAGCCCCGCTTTTGTGGACTTTTGGCCGTGCGCAAGAGACCGTTAGAGCCGATCCGAGAAGTTA
>PMAF01000143.1 GCA_003152455.1 Hyphomicrobiales bacterium | reverse complement strand
TCATCTTCTGGCTATAATCAATAAGTCCTGACCCTAGTGCCTTTATTAACCGCGCAAGTATCGGTAGGTCGCCCGAACGTCGTGCGGCAGCCAATCCGCATATCGGGGAATGTCGGCATATTGCGGCAGCTTCACTTCGCAAACGGCGGCCTCTTCCGAAACGCCAGCCGTTATCCCTCTGTCAACCGCACTTCGCAGGGCGACCAGCATGTCGCGGAAGCGCCTTACTTGCGCGAGATCAGTTGGCATTCCATGCCCGGGGATAACGACCGAAACGTCAAGTGTGAGCACCCGCGCCAGCCGGTCGATCAGGCCGCTGAGATCGCAGTCGCCGAGCCAAGGAAATCTTCCATAAAATAAAAGATCGCCAAGAAATACGACTTTGGCTTTTTCCAAAGAGATGATGATGTCCCCGTCGCAATGTGCCGGACCCCAGTAATTCAGGCGCATGACGTCTTTGGGCAAATGAAAAGTGAAATGGTCAGCAAACGTCTTGGTCGGTGGTGCAATAATCATTATGTCGTAATCCGGTAAGCCAATGCGCTGGCGAAACCAGGCCTGTGCCGGGTCGTTCTCAGGAACGAGATCAAACAAGTTTTGCCCAAACAGCATTTTGATCTTGGTGCCGTAATCCGAAACTGACCAATGCTCGCCGTTCTTTGGGCCGAGATTGGCATGCATGGCCGCAAGGGTTTTATCGTGCGCGAGGATCGGTACGTCCGCGAATACAATGTTTCCGGCGGTGTGGTCGAGGTGGCAATGCGTATTGATCAGCATGCGGATCGGCTTGCCGGTCGTGGCTTCGATTGCGGCGCGAAACTGGCGCGCCAGCCGGGGATACTGCTGTGCGTCGATCGCGAGCAACCCATGCGGTGTATCGATCGCGCCGGCGTTTGAATCGCCGCCCGCGCCGATCCAGGCATATACGCCTTCGGCGACGGTCAGGAGTTGGGGTTCCACGATATGGATCTCGCTGGATGCTATATACGCGACGTGCCGAGCGCCATGGGAACGGCTGCGCCCTGGCCCCATTTTGCTAGGATTTCACCATTCACCGCCGAATTGAGCAAGAAAGAAAAGGCATCGGGCGGAGATATTCTTATGCAAGCGTCGGTGCTTCAAGCCGGATGCGACGCTGACCTCGGAATTGCTCGAATTCGATGTCAAAATGGATTTCGCGGAGGCGCCCCGTCACTGATGGGCAACTGGCTAAGAAAAGCGTGTTTGTTAGCCAGTTGCATCGCTCCGTGGCGCGGTTACGGCCTGGGTAGCGGCCATTGAATGGGGTTAGCTCTCCGAAGAAGGCGTGCCCTTTGCACGCTCTAAGATCGCAGCCCGATACTTTTCCTTCAGCTCAGGGACAATACCCTCGACCAACGCATTCCCCCGATAGGGAGCAACCTTGCTGTCGATCGCCGCTTCCATTGCGTCAATTGCGGCTTGGATACTTTCCGGGTGGCTCGGATCGAAGCTCACCGTCGCGATTTCGCCATCCATGCTCGATGATCTTGCGGGTGTCTTCATCCAGGCGGGCCCCGAACCGGGCAAAGGTCTCGAGTTCCTCGAACTGCGCGTAGGCGAGCTTGAGGTCGCCCGCCACCACACGATAGGCCGCCCGTTGCGCGTTGCCGCCGACGCGCGAAACGGATTTGCCGACATCAACCGCAGGCAACACGCCCAATTCGAACAGCGACGGTGAGAGGTAGATCTGCCCGTCCGTGATGGAAATGAGGTTGGTCGGAATGTAGGCGGAAATGTTCTGCGCTTCGGTCTCGATGATGGGCAGGGCGGTGAGCGAGCCGCTGCCAAGTTCCGTGCGCAGGTGGGTGGCGCGTTCGAGCAGGCGCGAGTGGATGTAGAAGATGTCTCCGGGGAAGGCTTCGCGACCGGGTGGCCGGCGGAGCAGGAGGGAAAGCTCGCGATAGGCACGAGCGTGCTGCGTGAGGTCGTCGTAAACGATCAGTACGTCGCGACCCGCTTCCATAAAATGCTCCGCGATGCTGGTCGCGGCGTAAGGAGCGATGTACGCCCGGCGCATATGAGGCGGCCATGGCCATGGATAGCCGCAAAGCTTGCGAATTTTCTGCTGACACGGGAGTTTCTTATTGCCCACCAGCGGCGGCGAGTTGACTGCCGGCACGGCCGGCATTAAGGCGCGCGGCGAGCGCCGCGGCGATTTGCGAAGGGGTGTCGACGACGACCACGCCGGCTGCTTCCAGCGCCTTGCGCTTTCCGGCATAGCTGCCGGCATTGCCGGTCACGATGGCGCCGGCGTGGCCCATCTGCGAGAGGGCGTTCGTCGCGCTATGTGATCTGTCGGTTGAGGTCACGGTGGAGTCGTGCCGGCATCTTCTCAAATAAGCTCGTCGGTCTTGTCGTCGGTTTCGCCGAAGCGGCGAAGCGTCGCGGGATGTGTACCTGCATAGAGCTTTTCAATCGATGGAGCGATCTTCGCGTTCTCGCGTTCGAACAGCGAATTTCCGGCAAGATCACTTTCGACCAGAAACGGGCCGAAATTCTCCACATCAAGCACCCAGATGGCCTGCGCGAGCCCGAGTTCCTCGCGCCAGTAAACGCCGGGCACGCGCTTTATGCCACGGCCGAGCAGAGCTCCTGTGCCGTAGCCGACGGTGGTGAGATAAATGGCGCTGTTCGGCACAAACGAGCGCCGGTAGACCTCACTGGTCATGCCGGCCTTGCCGATGATCACATTGCAGTGCGAGACCTCGAACCAGCCATCCAGGTATTTGGCGAAACGGAAGGAGGCCGTTGCAGTCACCGCTCCGACCGTCATGCTGCCGTCGGCACCGATCGAGGCGGCCGGCGAGCAGTGAAAATTTGCACGCCCGAGCTCGTCGGGAGAGGCCGGCAAGCCAAACCCGTCTTCGACCGCACGCTTATAGACACCCTCGCGCGCGGTGAACAGGCGCCCGTCGAGGTAGACCACTGTGCCGATCTCAAGGGCGGCAAGATCAGCTGTCGAGGCGGGAAGGCGAAGACGGACGGTGTTGAGCTTGGTCACGTGCGTCACTCCGCAGCTTCGGCAGCTTGTTCTGGCCACTCGACGCCTTCCCGGCGTAAATAGTCAGTGAACCACATCGGGTCGGTGCGGAACGATACGCGCCCATCGGCGTGCACGCGCGCGCAGGCGCGGCGCGACGATAAGCAGAACATATGTACGCTCATCGGCATGCCGCCGGTATGGCAGTAGCCGACCTCGATGTGGCAGTCGACCACCATCGAGGAGCCCATGAATCCCATGGCTCCCATGCCGATGGAGTTGCCGAGCTCTTTCAATTCGTTCTCAAGGGCGGCGATCTTCGGATCGGGGTTACGCGAACCGACCACACGCAAGCAGGCGGCCTGCTTGCCGAGCACCATGCAGATATCCTTGGAGCCGCCAAGGCCGACACCGACGATGGCCGGCTGGCAGGCGAGGCCGCGCTTGCCGAATGCAATCAAGGTGTCGAGATAAAAGCGCTTGATGCCCTCGATACCGTCCGCCGGGAACAGCATGCGGTAATCCGAGCCGAACAGCCCGCCTTTGTGCACGGTCGTCAGTTCGATCCAGTCGGCATCGGGATGAAATGCATACTCGATCTCAGGCGCGCCGATGCCGACATTGTTGTTGTGGTCGGTGCGCCAAAGCGGATGCACGCGATTGGGCCGCAGCGGCACGTCCGCGGTCGCGTTGGCGGTGGCGCGCCGAAGCGCCGCCTCAAGTGCGACCGGGCCGCCTTCGACCTGCGCGTCGTTGCCGATCTTCACGTACCAACGCGGACAGCCGGTGTCGCCGCACATGGCGCGGCGATCTTCTTTAGCTGCTTCATAATTGTCGAGCATGGCCTTGATAACGAAGGCGGAGAGATCGCCCTTCTCGGTGTCGGCGCACTGCCGCAGCCCGCCGAGATAATCTTCGGGGATTTCGATCGCCGCCGTCGCCATCAGCTTTTCGGCTGTTTGCTGCAAGGTCGAGAGTAGGATCATCGCTTCACTCCGCTGCTTCCTGGCCTTTGAGAAGGGTTTGGCCCGGCTTGACGATGGTGAATTCGACCGGGGCGTCCGAGACCTCCAGCCGGCGATCCCGCTGGCGCACGATCGTGAAACGGGAGGTTGCCAGGTCGCCAGGGTCCGGAAAATCGCTGCGGAAATGTGCGCCGCGCGAATTCTCGCGCTTCAGCGCGGCATGCGCAAACACTTTCGAGATGTCGATCTGCGAACGCAGGTTGAGCCAGTCCGACCAGGTGAGATTGAAGGCACGGTTGCTGTCGGCGACCCCTGTCGCCAGCAATTCGTCCTCGAGCTGCGCGAGCGCGTCGAGTGCCCGATTCAGGCCGGGCTCGTCGCGAATGATGCCGACATCCTCCCACATCAGGTCGAGCAGTCGCTCGCGCAAGCCGTTGAGATCGCCGGCCTTGCGCGCAAATGGCATCTCGGCGCGCGCGACCTCGGCGGCAAGCGCCTGCGCGTCCTTGCTGCGGCGGTCGAGGCCCTTGGCGATGTCGGTTGACATGGTTTCACCCGCAATGCCGCCGAATACAGTTGAATTGGCGACGCCGTTGCCGCCCAGCCGGTTGGCGCCGTGCACGCCGCCGGCATCCTCCCCGGCAACGTAAAGTCCTGCCACCTCGGTCGAAGTGTCGACGTTACACACGACGCCGCCCATCAGGTAGTGCGCCGTCGGCACCACCTCGACTAGGCCGCCTGCAAGATCAAATCCGCAGTCGGCACAACGCTCCACCATGCCCTTGAACTGTCGGCGCACATTTTCGGGCCCGAGATGACCCATCGAAATGTAAAGCCCGCCCTGCGGTGTGGTTCGCCCGGCCCGCATTTCCGCGAACATCGAGCGTGAGACGATGTCGCGCGTCGCCCGCTCGCCGCGCTCGTCATACGCGAACATGAAGCGCTCTTTGGCGCCGTTGAGCAGATAACCGCCAACTCCGCGCAGGCCTTCCTCGATGATGGTACCGGTCATGCGCGTGTTTCGGCCCGCCAGCACACCGGTCGGGTGAAATTGCACCATTTCCATGTCGCGCAGCGGCAAGCCGAAGCGCAGCGCCATAGCGAGGCCATCGACACTCTTGTCGCCCGACGGCGTATGGTAGCGATACATGGTCGGTCCGCCGCCCGTCGCCAGGAGGACCGCCTTCGCCGCGACGTAACAGAACTGCCCCGAGCGCATGTCGAGGAACAGGACGCCGGCGACGGCCTTGCCGGTGGCGTCGGGAATGAGCGCCAGGGCACGGTATTCCTCCAGCCGCTTGATCGGCCGCGCCCACACCTGTTCCATGAGGCGGTTGATGATCTCGATGCCGGTGAGATCGCCCTTGTGCACGGTGCGATCGAAGGTCTGCCCGGCGAAAGCCTTGCCGTGCAACGTGCCGTCGGGCAAGCGATCGAAAAAGCAGCCGATCTCGTTCTCGAGTTCCTGCACTCGCTCGATCGCCTTGGTCACCAAAGTCCAGGCGAGCTGCTGGTTGGGCAGCCATTTGCCGCCCTCGATCGTGTCCATGAAGTGGCGCTCGACCGAGTCGCCCTTGTGTAGCGCGACGTTGTAGCCGCCCTGCACCATGCGGGTGCACCCCGATTTTCCGAGCAGCCCCTTCGACGCGACCGTGATGTCGAGACCGGCATTCGCCTGATGCACGTGTAAGGCTGCAAACAGTCCGGCACCGCCGGAACCAAGGATCAGAATGTCGGTTTGGCGATCCTCAATCATTGCGCCGCCTCATAACGCGCGCAGGAAAAACAACAGCGCAACGACCCCGGCGGTGCCGATCGCAGCGGTAGCCAAACGTTTCTGGCTCGGCCGCCACGTGAGATTTTCGATCAGCAGCACGCGGATGCCGCCGAGCAGGTGCACCGCCAGCAGGAAGACCAGTCCTGCCTCGGCAATTTTCACCGCCGGCAGTTCGGTCCACTTGAGGAAACCATCGAGCGCCGCCGTTCGTTCGATCGCCAGCCCGAGGACCAGAAAGTGTATCGGTAGAAAACAGGCGAGCAATATGCCGGAGACGCGATGAACTATGGCGGCGACCCAGAACAGGTCGCGTCGATGGCCGGCTGTGTGCAGGCGCTGGTTCAGGCCGCTCATGATGCAACGACCGCATAGATAGCGCGCGCGCCCAGCAGCAGCAGCAGCACACCGAAACCCCACATCAGTATCGTGAGCGGGCGGCCGCGCAGGGACGTCCAGTCTGCCGCCACGCTGCGCACGCCGATCGAGGCATGCATCGCCGCAAGCAGAACGAACAGGCCGTAGAACAACGCCCAGCCGAGCGAGCCGCGCGTTCTGCCGAGAATCTCGGCGGCCGAGACGCCATGATGCGTTGCATAGATGATGGTCGCGAGATGCCCGACGATCAGCGGCACCATCAGCGCCGCCGTGAGCCGCTGCAGAAGATAAAGTCGTAACGTCACGTCAACGCTCCAGACCAATAGGCGCCGAGTGTGCGCTGTTTCAGGCCGGCAATGGAAGCCGTAGGATTGATGGCTTGCGGACAGTGCTGCTCGCACGATTGATGCGTGTGGCAGGAATGGCAGCCGCCGGCGGCGGCAACGGCCGCCAGCCGCGCCTTATTGCCCGCGTCGCGCTCGTCATTCACCAGGGTCCAGGCGCGGTTGAGCGCGGCCGGGCCGAGATAATCCGGGTTCCAGCGCACGGAATCGCAGGCCGCGTAGCAGACGCCGCAGTTGATGCATTCGATGGCCTTGTCGACCTCGACGCGCGCCGGGCTCGCCGGCATGATATGCGCGACCTTGTCGTGCCGTGTCTTGGACGGCGTGAAGGCGCCCTTGGCCTGCTGCCATTTTTCGAAGAAGCGGGTCATGTCGGTCGCCAGGTCTTTCACGACCGGCAGGTTGGCGAGCGGACCGATCTCGACCCGGCCGTCGGCGACGACCTTCTCGACATGCGTGCGGCAGGTCCAGCGCGGCCGCCCATTGACCGTCATGGCGCAGGAACCGCAGACGCCGACCCGGCAGGCGAAGCGATAGGACAGGGTTGGATCGAGGTGGCGCTGCACGTAGGTCACCACGTCGAGCACGGTCTGGCTGTCGAGGCGCGGCACCTCGTAATCCACGTAGCGGCCCTCGCCACGGCCGCGCCAAATCGAAACCGCTATGACGTCGCTCATTTGGCTCCTGCCCGTCGCCCGAAATTGCGGAAGGTCGGGCATTCTAGCCCGGACGGATCTCCAAAAAAAGCGCATTAATGTGAATTGTTGCTGCAGTTTATTTAAACTTGTGCTACGCGTTTAGCGATGAGCCTGCAGGCCCTCCGCACGATGGTCGCGATCGCCGATTCCGGCTCGTTTGCCGGTGCCGCGCGCGTCCTCAATCTGAGCCCGTCGGCCGTCAGCACCCAGATCAAGAGCCTCGAAGCCGAGCTGAAGGCGGAGCTGTTCGACCGCAGCAAGCGGCCGCCCGTGCTCAACGACTCCGGAAAATCGGTCATTGCCAAGGCGCGCGCGCTGATCGCCGATTACGCGGATATTCAGAACGACCTTACGCTCAGCGATTCAGTGGAAGGCCGCATCCGCCTGGGCGCGGTCGGCAGCACGCTCACCGGCCTGATGCCGGCCGTACTCACGGTTATCCGTCAGCGTTACCCCAACCTGCATATCGAAATCGCTTCCGGCTTCTCAGGAGAACTGCTGCGGCAGGTCAACAGCCGCTCGCTCGATGCCGCGATCATCTCCGATTACGACTCATCTCTGCGCGATATCAATTGGCGGCCGTTCCTGCGCGAGCGGCTCGTCATCATCGCGCCCCCAGGCGCGCGCGAGGACAATCCGAAGCAACTGGCGCAAAAGTATTCGTTCATCCGCTATAGTCCCAATGCCGCGGTCGGCCGGGTGATCGATGCGGCGATCAAGCAGGCGAAGCTAGAAATAGACGAAACGATGCAGCTCGACTGGCTCAAGGCGATCGAGGCCATGGTGCATCACGGCCACGGCATCTCCATCGTTCCGGAGCGGCAGATCGAGGGCGATGCCTTCTTCAAGGTGCGCCGCGTCAATTTCGGTACCACGCCGCATTACCGCACGCTCGGCATCGTGCAGCCGGCAAGCTCGCGCAAGTACAAGCTGATCGATGTGCTGTTCAACGAACTGATGGCCTTGGTGCGAAAGCCGGGCATGCCGCGCCAGAAGCGCTGAGTTGTCGCTGGCGCCGTTTGTCGCCGATTCAGGCAATCAGGTAGATCGGGCTGGTCCACGCCTGATGGCCGTCGCTCTGCGTCACGCGGATATAGACCGGCAGATCAGCACCGCCGCTGAAGGCGATCGAATGATCGAGGCTGACGCGCGCGCTCCAGTCTGCTTCCGGCAAACGATAGATCGACAGCCTGCGGCCAAGGCCGCCGCCATCAAACGCTATGGTCTGGTCGGCGAGCGACGATAGTTCGACCATGCCCGACACCACGTTCGTTTCCACCTGTAGCGTGCCGCGATGTGCGTCCTCGAGCCAGAGATCGATGCCGGCGAGATTTCCCGTCGTTACCGAAGTCCAGGAGAGCGCTGCTCCGGGTTTGGTTTCAATCACCTTGCGCTCGGGATTGAGGAAATTCACCGGCGCAAACCGCGCGATCTGGTTGCCGCTAACGGTCAATCGTCCTTGCCACAACGTCTCTCGGCCGCGGCCGCGATATTCCGCGCCTTGCCAGAGAACGCGGACGCGGCGCCCGAGATCGGCGGCCGTGAAGGGACGCACCGTGTGCACCACGCTCTTGCCTTCCAGCACGTCGACGCGCTCGACCGGCGCGGTGCCGATAACCTCCGCGGCAAGCTGCATCGCGTTGGCACCGGGCTGGATAATGTCGCCCATGAACGCCTCGCGCGTGGGGACGCCTTCGACCGGCGCGAGTTGCGGGTCGTCGTCGAATCGCGTCACCGGCTCCGTGAACGCGCCATGAAGGTCGATGAAGATACGTGTGCCTGTGGTACCGTAATGGCGCCGCCGCCGCAGCGCCTCAAACAAAGCATCGCGCGTCAGCTCCGACATGAAATAGCAGGAGAGACCGCCGATCGCGCCGAACGTCGATGCGCCCGGATGCGTCGCGCCGGGGCGGCCTTTGTGATCGTCACTGTGGCAGACAACGCCGACCCGGTATCCCATGTCGAAGGCGTCATGCAGCAGCCATTCGAAGGTTCCCCAGCTCGAATGTAGTTCGACCGTGCGCTCGAGGCGCCCGTCATGCGCCATCTTGATGTCCGCGTACCGCCCGCCGACATGGGCGATGACGGCGGCATCCTCATCCTTGATGGCATCGAACAAATCTTTCGCGGTGTAGAGTGCCGGAGTCGAGGTCTGCCCCTCGACGAGAATGTGTGATGAGCGGCGGATTGGCCGTCCTTCGCGGCGAAAGAAAATATTGCGGTCGCCGCCCATTCCGGTGTTGCCCGACCATTCGTAGCCGGGGATGCAGACGAACCGCCCCGGCTCATCGAACTTCGCGGTCAGTTCGTTCAGCTCGCGCCAGAACGTGTCGGTGATCTGGAAGTCGTTGCCCTGATGCCCGACGATATCGACAAAGGCCTTGTCCCGCGCGTAGTGGAAATATTCGGCGGCGGTGCCCATTCCGATGGTTTCGCCGCTTTGGCCGTGCAGGTCGGCCCAGTAGCGGCGCAAGGCCGGCGGTTCCTTCACCACCCGCAATGCATTGGCCCGCGCAAGCTGTTGGCCGCTCTCGTCCGTCACGTTCAGTTCGACATCGCCCGCCGCCTCGGCGGTAATACCTTCGATCACGTAAGGCGCATCGCCAAGCTTGATCCCCACCATGTCCGGCAGACCGCGAAGCGGTTGCGATGCTTTCAGATAGAGCCGGGCTTTCGCTTCGCCGGTCGGGTTGCCCCACATGTCTTCGGCGACCAAGGCGAGCCGAAACGGCTGGCCGACGATCGCGAGTGAAGGCCAGATCGCCTTCCAGCTCGCCGCCGGCCCCGGGATCAGATCGAAACACGGCTGATCCGGCAGTTTGGTGAACTCGTAGGCGGCAAAGGCATCGACGCTGGTCTTCAGCGCGACTTTGTTCTCGCAATTGGTCTGCAGCCGGTAGCCGGGCGAACCTTGCCGGCGGTCGCCCATGCGCAGCGTGATCGTGTCGCCTTTGCGCAGATAGCCGCGGCCGACGCGGATGAGGATCGTGTTCGCCCATGGCCTGATATTGAGGCGGTCGAACCATATTTCGAGCTTGGCGCCGTTGCTGGCTTCGACCGTGGTGAAGTTCGCCGCCTTGGGATCGCTAAACTGCGGCTTGCTCATGTCCGACGTCGTGCGCCACGACACCTTGAGCATTCCGGTGTCGTCGATGCCGAATGTCCCAGCCGTGTAAGTCAACGTGAGTTCCGCGTAAGAGCCGGCGACGAAAGGTCCGGCGGGCGTGAGCTTGGCCGAGCCCATGTGCTCGGGGAGATAGGTCGAATAGGGCATGTGCAACCTTGTTTGCTGATCGTGGGCTAGGCGCACAACGCACCCACCGATATGATCTTCACCACCGGATTTGAAGCAGGAGTTCTTTGTGATGGCAACACGTCGTGCGTTGCTCGCGCTGCTGGTCATTTTCCCCTTTACGGCACACGCTCAAGATTGGCCGACGCGGCCGATACGCGTCATCGTGCCATATCCGCCGGGCGGTTCGACCGACATCGCCGCGCGCTTGATCGGCGAGTCGCTCAGCCGATCCTTGGGCCAACAGACCGTTATCGAGAACAAGTCCGGCGCCGGTGGCGTCATCGGGGTTGAGGTTGCAGCGCACGCCGCGCCGGATGGCTACACGATCCTGGTCGTGCCCGACTTCGTGACGAGCGCGCCGCACATCTTCAAGATGAACGTTGACCCGATGACGGCTCTCGTGCCGGTGATCCAAATTTCGCGCCAACCGGTCGTGCTGGCGGTGCATCCCTCGTTGGGAGTGAGCACGTTGGCGGAATTCATCGCCTTGGCCAAACGCGAGCCAGGGATGGGCTTCGCGACGTCCGGGGTCGGCTCGCAGCAGCAGATCGTCGCAGAATGGTTTGCCAAGCTTGCCGGCATCAAGATGCAGCACGTGCCCTACCGCGGTGGCGGACAGGCGATCAACGATCTCATTGCCGGCCATATCAAAGTGGCTTCGCTCGGATCGACGCCATTGGTGCCGCATTACAAAGCCGGCACGGTTCGCATCCTCGCGCAGAGCACGGAGGCGCGCTCGCCGAGCCTGCCGGACGTGCCCACCTATCAGGAGGCAGGCATCAAGGGCTTGGTGCTCGACCAATGGCTCGGCGTCTTCGTTCCCACCGGCACGCCGCCGGCAATCGTCGCCAAGCTCAATGCGAAAATCGGCAACGCGCTCGAAGAGAAGAACGTTCGCGAGAACCTGCTGAAATCCGTGCAGGAGCCTGTCGGCGGAACAGCGGCGAAGTTTGCGGCTCTGGTGCGCAGCGACTATGAGAAGTACGGGAAGCTGGTGAAGGAGCTCGGGATTAAGGCCGAGCAGTAAGGCGCAGGGTGGCCGCCGCTATCGGCGTATGCGCGAAACGCCGGTGCTCCGGCGCGCCGCTTTCCCATGAGTCGAGACTGCGCGCGCGTTGATTTCGGAAATTTCGCATCGTAGGCTGATGGCGCGGATTAAGACCAAAGAAAAAATGAAGTCCTGACCGCGCAACCACGGGAGGAAACGATGAGAAGGTGGCTGGGCGCAGCGGCGTTGAGCTCACGTTTGGTTCTGATGCCGCTGATTGCGGTTGCGGCGTTCGCACACGCCGCAATTTCATCGGCGGAGGATTATCCGACGCGACCAATCACAGTGGTGGTTCCCTTTGCGGCCGGCGGACCCACCGACATTCTGGCGCGCCTGTTCGGTCAGTCGCTGAGCCAGACGCTGGGTCAGCCGATCGTCATCGAAGACGTCACCGGCGCTGGTGGCTCGATCGGCGCGGCGCGGGTGGCTCGGGCGGCGCCGGACGGATACACGCTAGTGATGGGCAATCTAGGTACGCACGCCGCCGCCGTGGGGCTGTACAAGAATCTGGCCTACGACCCGCGCAAGGATTTCGAGCCGATCATGCTCGTTGCCTCGACGCCGATGGTCCTTGATTTGAGACCCGGCTTTCCCGCAACGACGCTCAAGGAATTCACGGAATATGCCAAGACGCATTCGTTGACGAGCGGCAGCGCGGGCATCGGCTCGATCTCGCATTTGACATACTTGCTCTACGTCCATCTCACTGGCGCGCAGATTCAGCACGTGCCCTATCGCGGGCTGTCCGAAGCAATGAACGGATTGCTCGCCGGGCAGGTCGACATGCTGTTCGATCAGGTCGTGACCTCGACGCCGCAGATTCTGGCCGGCAGGGTCATCCCGCTTGCGGTCACCACGACGACGCGCGCCCCGTCGATTCCGAACGTGCCGACCTCAGTCGAAGCCGGCATGCCGGATTTGCAAACGATAGCTTGGTCCGCCCTGTTCGCTCCGAAAAGCACACCCAAGGCGATCGTCGAAAAGCTCAATGCGGCAGTGGACAAGGCCATGCACGATCCGTCGGTCATCGCGCGCTGCAAACAAATCGGCGCCGATCTGCCACCGGCCAATCAGCGCACCCCGCAATATCTCGGTCAGCTCGTGAGCTCGGAAGTCGACAAGTGGACGCCCCTGCTCAAGGCATCGACAGCTGCAAGCAAGTAGGATGCGGCTTACCCAGGAAGAAGCGGCCATGCACGCCGGCGAGCTTGGGCCGGCGGTGCAATGGGCGATCGACCATCAGATCAAGGTGGGCCGGTATCTCGGCGCGAAAGACTTCGTCCCGGTAAACCAGGCCCACATCATGGCCGATACCGAGTCCCTCGGCGTTGCCGGTGTTGAATGGCTCGAACGGCTGGCCAAGCTTCCTGCCGAGCAGCGGCGTGTGCGGATTCCAACCATCACGGATCCGCGCGGCACCGACTTTACCGCTGCCGCGCGGCTGCGCCAGCAGCCCTGGATGCTCGATCTCGAGCGCCGCGCGATCGCGGCACTTGAGGCGCTCGGGGTCCTGATGACCGACACCTGCATCAACTATCAGACGATTATGCCGCCGGTGCGCGGCGAGCATTGTGCCTATGGTGACACCGGCGTCGTGATCTATTCCAACAGCGTCTGCGGCGCACGCTCCAATTTCGAGGGTGGGCCTTCGGCCTTGAGCGCTGGCTTGACCGGACGCACGCCGCGCTACGGCTATCATCTCGATGAGCGGCGGCAGGCCACCACCGTGGTCGATGTCGTGTGGACCCCGCAGGAGCTCAACGAATGGGGCGCGCTTGGCGGCATCGTCGGACGTCTCGCCGGCGACTACTGGCGGGTGCCGGCCCTGACTGGCATCGACCGTGTGCCCACCTCCGACGAGATGAAGCATTTCGGCGCCGCACTCGCGAGCTATGGTTCGGTCGCGCTGTTTCACATGGCCGGTATCACGCCGGAGGCGCAGCGGCTCGATGACATCATGCTGGCAGGCCGGGATGTAGACCGCCATAGGATCGTCGAGTCCGACATTCGCGCCTTCGTCGCGAGCTACGCGGTCGCCATCGACAAGGTCGATCTCGTGGTGTTCTCGGCCCCGCAGCTGAGCCTGATCGAGATGCAGCAATTGGCCGACCTGCTCGACGGCCGGCGTGCCAGCATCCCGCTTCTCGCGGTCACGAGCCCGCAGGTGAAGCCGGATGCCGACCGCATGGGCTTGAGCGAGCGGATCGAGCGTGCCGGCGGCACCGTGCTCGCTGGCATGTGCTTCTATCAAAGCTACGCGCGCGAGATGGCGGAAGCGAACGGCTGGAAGGCGCTTGCGACGAATTCGGCAAAGCTGACCAACATTCTTGGCGGCTACGGCTATCGACCGATGTTGATGTCGATGGACGCCTGCGTCGACGTCGCCTGCGCCGGGGGCAAAGTCACCTCATGACCGAACGGAAGTTCTATGCGAGCGCTGGCATGGGGCGCAAAGTGCAGGCGCAGGCACTGGTCGCCAAGGATGGATTCTCGGCGCGCTATGATCTCGATCGCATCCGCGGCGTTTTCTCGCGCCCGCAGCACAAGCTCGTCGGGCAAAGCTATGTGGGACGCGTGCTGGTTCTTGATGCTGCCAAGGGCGGAGTCGCGACCGCGTGGATGCTGCATGAAATGAAAGCGCGTGGGGTTGTGCCGGCGGCGCTTGTCCTCAACGCGGTGAATCCGATCATGGTGCAGGGCGCGGCGCTCGCCGACTTCACAATGATCTCGGGGTTCGACGTCGATATCACAGGCGCCATCCAGAACGGCGCCACGGTCGAGATCGATCCGACCGCCGCGCGGCCATTCATCCGAATTGTTTGAATTGGGCTGAAGGAAAACGCGCGGCAAGAGCCTGTTGGTGGCGGTTGTCTCGACGATCTGGCGTGCTAGCCTGACGACAAGGTGTCCCTTCCGAAAAGTCTATCCGGCCTAGATTCGCATCGTAAAGCAGAATCATCGCGGCATTGAAAGCGATGTTTGCGATCCTGCACGCGTTCGGAATGTTCGTTGTCGACCTGTTCAAGTCGCGGTTCCGAGGCACGCTGCTCGTTGACCTCCAGCTCATGAGGGAAACCAATTCCAGGAAGCCACCGTTCTTCACCAACGATTGACCAACGATACGCCGCAACCAAACAAGAACAAACGTGATCGAACTTCGTCAAACGCCACGCTAATCGTCAGATTTTTCCGGCTTTTCCGGAGAGGGCGTGCCGCTCATAACGGTCCGGTTGCACTATCCCTGGTGTTTGGCGGATCTCGAGAATGGGTTAAGTCGAACCGAGCAAACCGGAGTCGTCAACTCGCTAACAAATACACTTTTGTTAGCCAGTTAATTGAGGATCGATTTGAGCCAGCGGATCCTCGAATATAGCGAGCAGCCTGTAGCGCAATTTGCCATAAGTTCCGTGTTTCAATGAGTGGTGCGACCTACACGGCTGTTCTGTGCGAGTGCCACCAGAAGACTACGCCAATTATTAATACTGCCGCAGCGATCAATACGACTATCAAAGCCGAAACCTCGATCCAAGATTGTCCGTAACGCAAACAATCCTCTTAGCGACTTAAACATGTCGGCGGATCGCTTGGTCTAAAAAAGCCCGGTCACGTCATACGGCCATCGACCACGACCGCAACGGAAACATTGCAGCCTGCGGAGATGAACAGTCGATAAGAAATGGCGTTTTGTTAGGCAGTTGCTGACTTATTCGTTGCAGGAGATGTATGATCGGCATTGTGAATAACACCCGCTTCCGCTTCGCATCATATGTGAAAAGGAATGACAAATGAGTACTCCGCGTGTCGCGGCTGAGTGGCGTGATGTCGCCCGTTCTGACTCCGTTTAACAGCGATCTAACGCCCTCGCCATCGCGCTTCGTTAAGCATTGCCGTTGGTTGTTGAAGCAGGAAGTGGGGCTTGCAATCTTTGGCACCAATTCAGAGGCGAACTCTCTGGCGGTCAAGGAAAAGGCATCGCTCCTCGACGCGCTGTTAGCGGCCGGCCTGCCCGCGGCGAAAATGATGCCAGGCACCGGCACCTGCGCTTTGCCAGACACTATTGAGCTTACCCGCAGGGCGGTCGAGGCGGGCTGCGGTGGCGTGTTGATGCTGCCACCGTTTTACTACAAGGGCGTCAGCGACGAAGGCTTGTACCGCAGTTTCGCGCGCGTCATCGACGCCGTTGCCGACGACAGGCTGCGCATCTATCTCTATCACATTCCGCCGGTGTCCCAGGTCCCGATCACCCTGACGTTGATCGAGCGGTTGCTGAAGGCGTTTCCGGGAATCATCGCCGGCGTTAAGGACTCGCCGGGCGATTGGAACAACACGGCAGCCATGCTCAAGGATTTCCAGCCGCATGGCTTTGACGTATTCGCCGGTACCGAGACCATTCTTCTCAAGAACATGCGCGGCGGCGGCGCCGGCTGTATCACCGCAACCGGAAACGTGAACCCGACCGCGATCATGCGACTCTACAAAACGTGGCAGGCGGTCGATGCCGATGCTCAGCAGGAGGCGCTGAACAAGACCCGCGCCATCTTCCAAAAGGTTCCGATCATTCCAGCGATGAAGGCAGCAATTGCAGAAAAGTCTGGCGACAAGGTATGGGCCACCGTGCGGCCGCCGCTGGTCGAGCTCAACGATGCTCAACGCGGGCAGCTGATGCACGAGCTCGATGCAAATGGCTTCGGCATTCCCAATGCGGCGGAGCTCGCAGATCGGACGTGAGCAAAGTCGTATTTTGCGTCAGCATTTAATCGCCGCACTTTGAGCAGGACGGCCGAACGTGCCCAATTTCGGCGATCTCCAGATCGGCGGCTGCCATTTTGGACGCGGCCAACAGCGCCCATTCCACCGACGGGTAGTAGAAATAAACAACAGGGGCCGTCTAATCTGGTCGTCTGTTAGTACCTTTGCCTGTTTTCCGGCAATTTTATGTAATGCCGTTTCTGCCGTGAATACTGACATCGATTAAATGAAATTACGGTATTGATATTATCGGCGACCGAATGT
>PMAF01000159.1 GCA_003152455.1 Hyphomicrobiales bacterium | reverse complement strand
CGATGCCGCTTCGAGCGGCGCCTGCGCAACCGCGCAACAGACATAAAACCCGACGCGAGCCGGCGGGTCCAGGCGATATTGCGTCATATCTAACCAGCCTTGTCCTGCGAGAAGATCGCGAACTTCAACCAGTCTCATGGCATCGTCGTTGGAAAGGCTGTTGATGCCTGAACATATGCAAAGCGCAAATACGGTAACGGCCCACATCAGCAATAGGAAATTGCGGGTATGATTCCGAGGGTCTAGTGGAACTTCAGGATGAACAGTGACAAGGAAATCGGATGATGCTTCGCATCAGTGTTGCCCGCAATGATCTGGTTCAGGCCGCGTCTTATTAGCGGCCGTTCGCGACCCGTTTGATCTGCTGAGGCACGAGACGCTCGCTTTGCAAGGCTTCCTGGATGCCGGACGAGCCCGCTTCGTGATATTCCGCATCCTCGTTGACGTCCCAGACGTTGTAGAAGCGGTTGCCGGCCAGAATGTTCCGCGCCGTGAGCATCGCGGTCATCATGGCGTGATCCTGATTGTTGTATTTGTGCATTCCGTTGCGGCCGACGAGGTGAAGCGTCGGATAGTTCGTCTCGAGATCGAGTCGAATCATGGCCACGTTGTCACGATACCTGTCATCGTAGACCGGATAGGCCTTGGCTTGGCGCACCACGCACGCATCGACAACATCGGCCGGATCAATGAGGCCGATCCGTTTGATTTCATTCTTGGCCAGCGCAATCAAGTCTTCATCGGCGGCATTCCAAAGCGTGTCGCCCTCGAAGCAGAAATATTCAAGTCCGAGGCAGCTCATGCCCGTCGGCACCATTTCCGGCGACCATGAGCGGAAATTCTGCACGCGGCCGACTTTGACGGCGGGGTCATGAATATAGATCCAGTTATCGGGAAACAGGTCAGGCTTTTTCACCATCAGCGCGACTGTGAGAAAATCCCGATACCGCAGCTCACGCGCATGGAGCGATGAAATTGGCCGCGGTGCGATCTTTTCCAACAGCTCACGTATGGGCGCCGAGCTGATGACGTGCCGCGCCGTATACGTCTCGCTTCCGCCCCCGGCGGTAGAGACCTCGATACGCCAAATCTTGCGGTTTGAATCGAACGTCAATCTTTGCAATTCGCGACCCATCAGCACCTTGCCGCCGCGCTGCCCGATCTTGCGCGCGGCAGCTTCCCACATCATGCCGGGACCTTTGCGCGGATACTGAAAGCTCTCGATCAGCGTTTTTACGACAGGCCCGCTGCCGTTGCGCGCCGGGCGCTTCGGCTTGAATGCGCGGGCCAGGGCATGCATGACCGCGACGCCAAGATCGAGCCCCTTGATACGCTGGGCCGCCCAATCCGCGGAAATCTCGTCGCACGGCATTCCCCACACCTTTTCTGTGTAGGTCTTGAAGAATATCGAGAAAAGCCGCTCACCGAACTGATTGCGCACCCAGTCGTGGAAGGTGCGCGCATCCCGGATCGGACGCATCTTGGCGTATGCGTAAGACAGCATGCAGGCGGCACTCGTGACGATACCGAGATTCGCCAGCGACTCGAATGCGTTCAGCGGGTAGGAATAGAATTTTCCGCCGTAGAAGATTCGGGACAGTCGCGGTCGTTCGATGAACTCATTGGGCAGGATCTCGTGCCAAAGGTCCACGACCTCCTTCGCCTTCGAGAAAAAGCGATGCCCGCCGATGTCGAACAGGAAGTCTTTGTAACGCACGGTGCGACTGATGCCGCCCACATAGACTGGATCTTTCTCGATGACGAGAACCGACGAATTCTCCTTCACCAAGCAATAGGCGGCCGTGAGGCCCGCTGGGCCCGCGCCGATGACAAACACCTCGACGTCGACTGTCATAACTGCAACCCCTGGCGTACCTGTTAGGAATGTGAACCGCGCGCAGAAGGCTTGTGCGGCGCGAACGCGATCAGGCGATGGCCGTTGTATGAGATCAGAGTAGCGACCGCGGCGCCGATGATGATCGCGAGCTGCGGCAGCGAGAACATGACGCTCAAGACGAGAACCGCGAAAATGGCGTAGCTCGCGCCCTGCGCGGTTGCCGTCACCGCGACGTAACGCATGGCCTCCGAGCTCTGATTGCGGCCGCTGTGGTCGAAAGTAAGGTGCCGATTGAGACGCCACGTCACTAGTGTCGCTATGCCGAGCGACAGCGCGCGCGCGACCATCGGGTGTGCCCCGAACGATGCGATGAGCGTGAAAAAGCCGATATCGGTGGTCAAACCGAGGGTACCGATGGCGAGAAAGCGCAATGGCCGCGGAAACCGTTGCACCAATTGTCGGATTTTGTCCGCTTCGACCAACGTGGGCGTCGGCTCGCCGTCGTCGCGGCTGTAGGTGAATTTTCCGGCCATCATCCTGCGATCGCCCCGGTGGTCCGAACCAGTCGCGCCTGTTTGCTTGCGCGAGCGGCGCCTCCTGGCATTTCCTTCGCAGGAATTAGTTAAATCGAGACTTATTGGATGCAGAACGGCGTCAGTTCAAATTTACGGTTAAACAATTCGTAAGACTCGCTACGCAATGATTGCAGCTGTCCGTTATCCTTCGCTCCGGCGCCCGACAATTGCTTGCGCAGGCTGTCGAGATGGAGGCCGAGGCGTTCCTCGCCGCTATGAGGGATTTCAAGCTGGCTGATGGTCGCGACCGCGTCGTCCGGCATGGTCATGGTCCCGAGCGCACGATCCAGACAGGGATCGGGCCGGTTGAGGTCAGCTCGGTGAAAATCCGGGATCGTGGTGCCGCGATTGACGGCGAGCGGATCCGCTTTTCCTCGGCGATCCTGCCGAAATGGGCTCGGCGGACGAAGAGCCTGGATGCGCTGCTACCAGTGCTTTATCTGCGCGGCATCTCGACGGGCGACTTCCAGGAGGCGCTGGCGGCGCTCCTGGGCAAGGAGGCGCCGAACCTGTCGGCGGCATTGATTTCCAGACTGACGGCCGAGTGGAAGGACGAATACGACCGCTGGCAGAAGCGCGACCTGTCGGCGCGGCGATACGTGTATGTCTGGGCGGACGGGGTCTACTTGCAGGCCCGGATGGAAGACAACGCCGAATGCATGCTGGTGCTGATCGGTGCGACGCCGGAGGGCAGGAAGGAACTCGTCGGCTTCCAGGTTGGCGCTCGTGAGAGCGCCCAGAGCTGGCGTGAGCTGTTGGTCGAGGTGAAGCGGCGCGGGTTGAAGATCGCCCCGGAAATCGCCGTCGGTGACGGTGGGCTCGGCTTCTGGAAGGCAATCGACGAGGTCTTTCCAGGAACACGGCACCAGCGGTGTTGGGTGCACAAGACGGCGAACGTGTTGAACAAGGTCGCGCTGTCGGTGCAGGCGAACATGAAGAAGGACTTGCGCGAAGTTTACTTGGCCCCGAACCGAGCTTCGGCCGAGGTGGCGATCGATGTCTTCGCCGAGAAATACGGGACGAAGTACGACAAGGCGGTCGAATGTCTGACGAAGGATCGCGAAACAATGCTGGCCTTCTACGACTTCCCCGCCGAGCATTGGGATCACTTGAGAACGACCAATCCCATCGAAAGCGTGTTTGCAACGGTTCGCCACAGGACGGTGCGGACGAGAGGTTCGTTATCGTCCACGACCGCCAAGCTGATGGTATTCAAGTTGATCATCGCCGCCTCGAAGACCTGGCGGCGGCTCAACGGTGAAAATCAGTTGCCGAAGGTTATCGGAGGTGTCAGATTCCAAGACGGCATCGAGGTCATCGAAGTGCCGGCAAACCACGCCGCCTGATCGCCTCGTCACCCAAATTCCTGCTTAGCTCGACGAAACCCACCTTGATCTCCTACAGCGTCAAGGATCCCGAAGGCCAGTAGGGCATCTGGACACGGATCGGCCGCCGCCTCACGGCACTCATCGCCCTGATGGCGCTGCGTCGCACGCTGCGTGCCAGGACCTCAGGTCTAGTGCCACGCATCACCGCTGTCGCCAGGAACCTATTGCTCTTAAACGGAATTCAGATTGGTCAATGTTAGAGCCATGAGACGCTCCCTTTTTGGGGCGGCCGTCCGCGTTCGAGAGACGCCCGATCTGTTGCGCCATGCTGAAGCCGATCAATACGTTAAGGGGACCTCGAATAATTGCCACCGATCGTCAGGCGCCCCGAATTTGTCCGCGAATGATTCCGCTTTGTTCTCGTTTTGATTCCGTGCTGTTCACTCCAAAGATGTTCAGGATTGCTAGCTACGGCGATTATTCGAGGTCCCCTTAAATCAATGTTAAAGCTAACGCCTCATGGTACGTGCGGAAACAATCAGCCGGCATTCATGTCGACAATCGACCCTCCCTTACGCGCCGACACATTGTCGCCATTAAAGGTGCCAAGGTTCGCGAGGAGATCGCGTCTAGAGTTTTATATGCTCCGCATGGGCGAGGCGCTGGCGCTGGTGGCTTTCCTGAGCTTCTGCGTGATGTGGGTGCAGTGGCAGTCCGCGCCGGGTGTTTCCAAGGTATCAGGCGATTTTGTAAGTTTCTGGACCGCCGGGCAACTGGCGCTGGAGGGGAACGCCGCTGATGCCTATCAGGAGGTACCACACTTTTTTAAGCAAGTGGCCCTGCATGGGGACCCCGGCTGGGGATACCTCGGGTTCTTCTATCCCCCGTTCTTCCTGCTGCTGTGCGCAGGCTTCGCGCTGCTGGGCTATCTTCCCGCTCTCGGCCTGTGGCTGGCGACGAGCTGCGCCTGTTATGCAGCCGTGCTGCGAGCTCTGCTGCCAAAGGGCTTGCGTCAGGGCGAGCCGGTCTGGGTGCTGCTCCTGGGTTATCCCGCGGTAATGGTGAATGCGGGGTTCGGGCAAAATGGATTCCTGAGCACAGCGCTGCTGGGGGGAGCGGCGGTCTGGCTAGACCGGCGGCCGGTGCTGGCGGGCATGTGTCTGGGTTGTTTGGCCTACAAACCGCAGCTTGGTATCATCGTGCCGCTAGCACTAGCCGCGGCCCGACGGTGGCGATGTTTCGCCGTTGCAGGTACGACCGTGCTGGCCATGGCGGCGGCGGCGACATTAGCTTTCGGGCCGGACATCTGGCCGGCGTTCAATACCGCCATGACAGAAGCGCGGCGCAATTGGATGGAGCCGATTAACCCGCCCTACTTGCAGTATTGGATCACCGTCTATGGCGCGGTGCGTCTGCATGGCGGGCCGCTGGCGCTGGCCTATGTGGCGCAGGCGGTGGTTAGTGTGGCGGCAGCATTCATGCTTGTGCGCGCGTTGCTGCGGCGACCGCCCGGCGCGCGGTCAGGCAGGGCGGAGGGAGCGGCGATCGCAGCCTGTGTGCCATTTTGCTCGCCCTTCATGCTGGAATACGATCTGGTCATCCTGGCCGTGCCGATGGCCTGGCTGCTGAGTGAGGCTTTGCGCGACGGCTTCCGGCGCGGGGAGCGCGCGGCCCTGCTGGGAGCATATCTGGCCCCGGTCCTGTTCAAGGTGACACTGTTCGACAACGCGATGAAGCTGGGTGTCATCGTCGCCGCGGCCTTGCTGTTCGCAGCGGTGCTGCGACGAATGACTGAGAAAACGCAGAACCTGACGGTGCGCGCCCTCGCCGGTCCTCCAGTCAATCACGAGCCGCGTGGGTAGAGGATGAAAGCTGCGCCCGGCGATGAGGGCGTCGGCCAAGCGTCTTTGGTCGCCGATGACATGAGCGTGCGCCGATTAATCTGCAAGGCAACATCGGCACGAATGCGTGCTACAGCACAATTGAGAATCCGACTATCGGCACCATCAATATTGAGACGTGAATTAACAGATTGCGACCAATGATTTTTGATCTACATTTCATCGATTTCTATATCTGAGGAATCACCCATTCTACTTCTTATTCCAAGTGAAGATTGAGGACATCGCATAATTCCAAACGACACCAACTGCGATTCCGGCGAGTCCGTCGACGAGCCACATCGAATTGCTTGCGAACATCCAATTCGCGATACCAACATTGGCAACAGCGCCGATTGTGCAGACTAAATTGAAACTGATCCATCCGACCCACAGCTTTACGCCTTTCAGCTTTTGGTCACGATATGTAAGTGCATTGTTGAGCAGAAAGTTTGTTGTAATGGCAGTAAATGTCGCCGCCGTTTGAGCGGCAACAAAACTGGCGTTTAAGAATTTGAACAGCAGCGTCAATATACCGACATGTAAAAGCACGCCACTGCCTCCGATCAGCGCAAAACTGATAAATCGCACCGGAATATAACGACCGATCGATTTATCGAGAAGCAGCAAAAGGAACTCCCACAGTGCCATTGAATCAAGCTTGCTTTCTCCACGCTGACGCGAACGAAATTGATATGGAACATCAATAATCTTCAATACTCGGTCGCTGCTTGCGGAGATATCTAGCAGGATTTTAAAGCCGATCGAAGACAGTCTGGGTAACGACGCAAGAAAAGCATCGCGATGCATCATAAAAAAACCGCTCATAGGATCGCTGAGCTTAGTGCCGGTGATCCAATTTGCGATATGCGTGGCGAATCGGCTCATTGCAAGTCGACTCCGGCCCCAGTCGCTCACGCCTCCACCTTCAACATAGCGGCTGGCCGACTACAATATCTGCATCGGTAGCAGCTAGGAGTTGGAACATCCGTCGAAGAGCGCGTTCATCATGCTGGCCATCGGCGTCCATGACGGCAATTATTGGCGAAGCGGTCGACATTATGCCTTCCACGCAAGCAGATGATAGACCCCTGCGGCCGAAGCGGTGCAGGCATCTTATGCGTGGATCGGCCCGGGCGATCTCACGCACAAATGACGCGGTGCCATCGGGCGAATTGTCGTCAACAAAAATAATTTCCCACGAAATACCTGGAAGCATTTCGGAAATCGCCGCGATCAGATTTGTGACGTTATCTCGTTCATTGAAGGTGGGTACGATAATAGATAGCTCGGCAGCGGGCGCCAATGTCAAGCTGTTCAGAGAGATGAGGTGCGCGGCCGGCAACGACAGCGTGTCAGGGACCTGAGCATAGTTCTGGGCGATCCCTTGTCGGCTCATATCGCGACGCCCCGCGACGCCAACGCGCGGCGAACTATCAGTGCCGCCACCACGAGAACAGCGACGAAGCTGACTGGCGGCTTCACGAATAGGAAAATCAGGATCAGCGGGCAGGCCAAACCGATGCCGGCCAATTCATGCGCCAGGAAATCGCGCACGCGGCTGAGGCGGCAGGTACCGTCAAAGTTGGAGATGGTGAGATAAACGCCGTCGGCCACCAAAAGGGCAGGATAGACAAGCTCCACCGGCGGCGCCCGCTTGGTGTCGGCGCCGTGTGCCGCGGACATCTCGTAGGTGACCATCAGCATGCGAGCCTCGCTTGCGCTCGCGGCGAAGCTAAACTCGGCTGCCCTAAGAAACATTTAACCTGAAGTTACGTTACAGAAACGGACTCCAATGCACGGTCATCGCGCTCCCTTTCTTTCAAGGCCGTATCTGCCCCAGTACACGCCGGTCTCGGCCGCGGCGGCGCGTCTCCCCGCAGATCAGAGTCCACGGAAGATTAAGGAGTTCACTAAGATGATCTGTTCCCCGTTTGGCCAGGAGTTATGCGCGGAAGTTGGT
>PMAF01000313.1:2450-14686 GCA_003152455.1 Hyphomicrobiales bacterium | reverse complement strand
GGCGTCGAGTTCATCGACGAGAATGGCGGCGGCCCTGGTGCCCGCCTGGGTGCGCCAGGCGAAGCTGGCGCGGTCCAGCCGGTACCGTGCAGGCACCGCAGACCCCATGCTCGCAGCCAACATGCGATGATTACGGCATAGTGCGAGGCGAACAACGGGTCCCTATCACATCCGCGTCAGATCGAGATAACAAGCTAATTTACGGTTGCTCCCGGCTGTCGGCGATGGAACAATTGCGCCAATAATTCGTAATCGTATCAAGTCCGACTGCAGCGACCCTTTGTATATCGCAATGGAGACGATTTGTGCCACGCGCCGTTATTTCACTCGCTCCGCGCGGTGCCGCTATCGGACAGTCTGTAGCTGAATCTCGTTCGCTCGATGCATCCCGCACCGGCTGGCGCGACGCCATCCGCCGGGTACGCGGCGAGACCGAACGGCGTGCCGCGCATTTATCGGCCGAGGACCAGATCGTCCAATCGATGGCTGACGCCTCGCCGACCAAATGGCATCGCGCTCACGTCACCTGGTTCTTCGAGCAGTTTTTGTTGGTGCCGAACGAGCCCGGCTACCAAATCTTCGACGAGCGTTTTCCGTTCCTGTTCAATTCTTACTACGTCGCTGCCGGGCCGCGCCACGCGCGCCCGCAGCGCGGCCTGATCACCCGGCCGAACGCCGAGGACGTCACGGCCTATCGCGCCCATGTCGACGCGGCGGTCGAGCGGCTGATCGAGACCGTGCCGGCGGACAAGGCCGCGCAGGTTTTCTTGATCATGGAGATCGGCCTGCACCACGAGCAGCAGCACCAGGAACTCCTCATCACCGATATCCTGCACGCTTTCGCGCAGAACCCGACCGATCCGATTTACGACCCGGCTTGGCAGCCGCCGCGCGCTGCGCTCGGGCCACGCGGCTTTGTCGACGTGCCGGCCGGCATCCACGTGGTCGGCCACGACGGGGAGGGGTTCTGCTTCGACAACGAGACGCCGCGCCACGACGAACTGATCCCCAACGTCCGCATCGCCCGCCATCTGGTCAGCAATGCCGAATGGCTCGAATTCATCGATGCCGGCAGCTACGCGACGCCGTCGCTCTGGCTGTCGGACGGCTGGGCAGCGGTGCAAGCGGAAGGCTGGCAGGCGCCCGGCTATTGGCGCAGACAAGATGGCGCCTGGCATTCGATGACGCTCTCGGGTCTCAAACCGGTCGATCCCGCCGCCGCCGTGACACACGTCAGCTATTACGAAGCCGAGGCCTTTGCTCGCTTCGCTGGCAAGCATTTGCCCAGCGAAACCGAATGGGAGGTCGCCGCTCGCGCAGGCGTGATCGCCGATGCTTTCGGCGTCGCTTGGCAATGGACCCGCAGCGCTTATCTACCGTATCCAGGCTACCGCGCGGCCGAAGGGGCGCTCGGCGAATACAACGGTAAATTCATGGTCAGCCAAATGGTGTTGCGCGGCTCATCGCTGGCAACACCCGAGGGTCATGAGCGCGTGAGCTACCGAAATTTCTTCTATCCGCCGGCGCGCTGGCAGTTCAGCGGGCTGCGGCTTGCCGAGTTTGTGTGAGGAGACGTCATGGTCGCGCTTGCCCGTTCCCCGCGTATCCAGCCGAAAACCGACGAGACCTCCGCCTTCGAAGCCGACGTGCTCGCCGGCCTGCATGCAACGCCCAAGCGGTTGCCGCCGAAGTATTTCTACGACGGCGTCGGCTCCCAGTTGTTCGAGCGCATCACCGATCTGCCGGAATATTACCCGACCCGATGCGAGATGCGCATCCTGCGCGACCACGGGCGCGACATCGCCCGGCTCGTTCCGCAAGGCGCGACGCTGGTCGAATTCGGCAGCGGCTCGAGCAAGAAGGCGCGCATCTTGTTGCGTGCGTTGCCGCCGCTTGCCGCCTATGTGCCGGTCGATATCTGCGGCGAGATGATCGAGCAGGAAGCGCTTGAGCTGCGGCCGGATTTTCCCGGCCTCAAGGTGCTGCCGGTGACCGCCGACATCACGCAGCAATTCACGCTGCCGCAAGAAGCGCTGGCTGCCCCCGTGCGGATCGGCTTCTTTCCTGGTTCCACCATCGGCAATTTCGAGCCGCATGAAGCGGCCGCCTTCCTGCGCAATGCCGCCCGCATCCTTGGTGCGGGCGCAACGCTGATCGTCGGCGCCGATCTGGTCAAACCGGTAGATGTGCTACACGCCGCGTATAACGACGCGGCCGGTGTCACCGCCAAATTCAATCTCAATCTCCTGGTGCGCATCAATCGCGAACTGCGCGGCACGTTCAAGCTCGACACNNCTCGCCAGCCTGAAGCGGCAGAAGGTGAAAGTGGCCGGCGAAACCATCGATTTCCGCGCCGGCGAGACGATCCACACCGAGAACAGCTACAAATACAGTGTCGAGTCGCTGGGTGCACTGGCACGCGGCGCCGGCTGGCAGCCGGCGGCGGTGTGGACCGACGAACGCAAATACTTCTCGATCCAGGCCTTTACGCTGTCTGCAGCAAACTGACCTTTCCGAATTGAATTCCTTGCGCTAAGGCTTGCCCCGTCATGACAAGGCAGGGACAGGATTCATGAAGATCGTCGGTTTTGCAGCGAATAACGGCTTGCGGCTGGGCGTCGTCGACGGCGACGCCGTTATCGATCTGCAGGCGGTGGATGCCGCCGTGCCCGCCGACCTCGGCGAATTCCTTGGGCGCAGCAACGGCGATTTGAGCCCGCTCGTCGATCTCGCCAAGCGCGCGCCGGCCTCAGCCCGCCGCCCGCTCGCGGGCCTGACCTTCGGCCTGCCAGTGGCGCGGCCCGGCAAGATCGTCTGCCTCGGTCTCAATTACCTCGACCACGTCAAGGAAGGCCCGCAGCGCGACAATATCCCGAAATTCCCCTCGATCTTCTTCCGAGTGCTGACATCGATCGTGCCGCATCTGCAGCCGCTAATCCGGCCGAAGGTTTCCATCCAGCTCGACTACGAAGCCGAGATGGTCGCGGTCGTGGGCAAGCGAGCGAAGCACCTCACCATGGACAACGCTTTGAGCTGCATCGCCGGCTATTCCTGCTCGAACGAAGGCTCGGTACGCGAATTCCAGCGCCACACCACGCAGTGGACCATGGGCAAGAATTTCGACCGTACCGGCGCCTTCGGACCGTGGATGGTTAGCGCCGACGAACTGCCGCCCGGCGGCAAGGGGCTCAAGATCATGAGCCGGCTCAACGGCAACACCATGCAATCCGACAACACCGCGAACATGATGTTCCCGCTGCCGGAAACGCTGGTCTATCTCACCAAGGGCATCACACTGGAACCGGGCGACATTATCCTCACGGGCACGCCGTCCGGCGTCGGCCATGCGCGCAAGCCGGAGCCGGTCTGGATGAAGCCGGGCGATACGATCGAGATCGAAGTCGAGGGCATCGGCGTGCTACGCAATCCGATTGAAGACGAAAAACCCTGAACGGCGCGCGTCAAAGCGCCGAAACAAAGGGGGAGGGTTCATGAAACGCACTATGATCGCAGCGGCTATCGCGGCGAGCTTCGTCATCACCGCGGCCGCGCCGGCCGCGGCCGAGTGGCCAGCGGACCGGCCGATCCATGTGATTGTCGGCTTCGGCGCCGGCGGCGGCACCGACATTGTCTCGCGCATCATTGCGCAGCCGCTGTCCGAGTTGCTGAAACAGTCGATCGTTGTCGAGAACAAGGTTGGCGCCGGCGGAACGCTCGCCGCCGAGTATGTCGCGCGTGCGGACAAGGACGGTTACACCGCGCTCATGACCAGTCCCGCCCATACCGTGTCGGCGGCAATGCTGAAATCGATCCGCTACGACGCGGTCAAGGACTATGCGCCGGTTTCCTGGGTCGCCGACTCAGCTTTCGTCTTCGTCGCAAAAAAGGATTTTCCGGCCAACGACATCAAGGGACTGATAGCCCTAGCCAAAGCCTCGCCCGGCAAGCTCAACTTTGGCGATGTCGGCGTCGGCTCGACCCAGAATTTCGCCGGCGAACTGATGCGCCAGATGGCCGGCATCGATGTCAAGCACATTCCCTATCGCAACACGCCCGGCGTGGTTGCGGCCTTGCTTTCGGGCGACCTGGACTACGGTGTCGAACTCGCGCACGCGGTGAAGGGCCAGGTCGCGGCCGGCCAGTTGAAATTGCTCGCGGTTGGCTCGCCCGCGCACTGGCCGACGATTCCCGATGTGCCAACCGTCGCCGAGTCCGGCGTGCCGGGCTATGCGGTCGTCGGTTGGTACGGCTGGCTCTACCCCGCCGGAACGCCGCAGCCGATCATCGACAAGACCAATGCCGCGCTGAAGGAAGTGCTAGGACGACCTGCGGTTCGTGAGGCGCTCGAGAAGGTCGGAGCCGTTGTGCACGTTTCGACGCCGGCGGAATTCGGCCAACATATCGCCACCGAAGTTGCCAAATGGGAATCGGTGCGCGAGAAGGCCGGGATTCAAAAGCAGTAGGCGCCGGAAACTGCGCCGCAAATATTGAAAGAGGAAAACATGGCCGACCAATTGAACGTACTGGTGATCTGCGGCTCGCTGCGCAAGGGTTCCTACAATGCCGCGCTGACGCGAGCGCTGCCGGCGCTAGCGCCGCCGGAGATGAAATTGATTACCGCGCCGACGATCGGCACGTTCCCGCTTTATAACGCCGATGTCCAGGACAGCTCCGGCTTTCCGGGCCCAGCCGAGGAGTTGGCGGCCGCGATCCGCGCCGCCGACGGCGTGCTGTTCGTAACGCCCGAGTACAACTGGTCGATGCCGGGCGTGCTTAAGAACGCGATCGACTGGGTCTCGCGCATGAAGAACCAGCCGTTCGAGGGAAAGTCGGTGGCGATCCAATCGGCGAGCCAGGGCCCGCTCGGCGGCGCCCGCATGCAGTATCACTGGCGCATGTCGATGACCTTCCTAAAGGCCTACATCTTCGGCACGCCGGAAATCTTCGTCGGCAACGCGGCAAGCAAGTTCGATAAGGAAACGCTGGCGCTGACCGATCAGCCGACCAAGGACATCGTCAAACAGCAGCTCGCCGCCTTCGCGAAGTTCATCGAGAAGATGAAGCAGTAATATGAAGTCGTATGGCCGGGCTTGTTCCGGCCATCCACGCCTTCCATTTAGCAGAGCCGACAAGACGTGGATGCCCGGCCCAAGGCCGGGCATGACCGTTTAGGTTGCCTGCGCGCGCTTCGGGAACAGCTGCGGCCGCAGCTTGGGATGGCAGGCCATCATCTTCGGCGCGTAAGGCGTCTCGGCGCCGAGTTCCTCGGCGGCGTGCCAGGCCCAGCGCGGATCCCACAGCGCGCCGCGGGCAAGGACGATCATGTCGGCCTTGCCGGAAGCGACGATATCTTCCGCCTGCTGGTAGCCGGCGATCAGGCCGACGGTCATGGTAGTGATGCCGCTTTCCTTCTTGACCTTTTCGGCGAACGGCACCTGGTAGCCGGGCGCCAGCGGAATCTTCTGCTGCGGATGCAGCCCACCGGACGTCACGTCCATATAGTCCATGCCGCGTTTCTTCAGCTCTTTGGCCAACTGGACGGTTTCCTCCGGCGTCCACCCACCTTCGACCCAGTCGGTGGCGGACACGCGCATGCCGAGCGGCTTCTGCTCCGGCCAGACGGCGCGCACCGCCTCGTACATTTCGATGGCGAAGCGCATGCGGTTTTCGCTCGAGCCGCCGTATTCGTCGGTGCGCTTGTTGGAGAGCGGCGATAAAAATTGATGCGCGAGATAACCGTGCGCGCCATGCAGCTCGATCACGTCATAGCCGATGCGATCGACGCGTTTGGCGGCCTCGGCGAATTCGCCGATGCAGCGCTTGATGTCGTCCTTGGTCATGGCATGCGGCACCGGCCAGCCGGCGTCGTAGGCAATGGCGGAGGGCGCTTCCGGCGTCCAGGCGTCCGGTCCTTCCAGGATCGGCTTGCCGCCGGCGCCGGGCGGCATCTGCGGTCCCTTGCGGCCGGCATGGGCGAGCTGCACGCCGAGCTTGGCGACGCCATATTGTCGGCAGAAATCGTACACGCGCTTGAGCGCGGCTTCGTTTTCGTCGGAATACATGCCGGCGCATTTCGGCGAGATGCGGCCTTGCGGATTGACGTTGGTCATCTCGGCCATCACCAGCCCGGCACAGCCGAGCGACATATTGCCGAGATGCATCAGATGCCAGTCGTTGGCCGAGCCGTTGTTGGAATTGTATTGGCACATCGGCGAAACCACGACGCGGTTCGGCAGCGTGAGGCCGCGCATCGTGATGGGAGAAAACAGGACGCTAGCCATTTTTCGATTTTCCTTTCGGGTCGCGGAGAATTCAAACAGTGGATTTCGTTTCAGCCCCAGATGCCGCCGGCGTAATAGGAGTGCATGGCCACCACCCAGCAGCAGATCGCCCAGAACAGGCAGAATTCCGAGCCACCGATATTCCACAGCCATTTGCCGGTGACCTTATAGACGCCAACCGTGGCGACCAGAAGGTGGAGGGTCATGATCGCGGCGCAGATGGTGGTGTAGATGTTGAGAATCAGGCCGAGCGCCAGCACGACCTCGATGGCGCCGGCGAGATACATCCAGAACTTGGGCGGCTTGAATCCAGCGGCGACGAAGAAGCCGAGGGCCGCCGGCACATAGAACTTGCCGTAGATATGCGGAATCATGAACAGGCCGCAGATGAGGCGCAGAATATTGAATTCGTTGAGCAGGTTGAATTTGTCGGCGAATGACATGGTGCCCCTGGGATGGTTTGATGCCCTACCGTCTCGGCCAAAATCGCACTTCTGTGCGCTTGCGCCAATCCCTCGGGAGGTAGTCGCGTATAATCGCTATAATTTACGGCCTTTAAGCCAGGCGTCTCCCTTGGCGTAAAGCGCATCGAGGTCCGGCCCGTCGAGGCCGGGCAGGTTCATTTTGATCGGGTAGCCGATCTTGCTCTGCAGATAGGCGAGGTGCCGGTAGCCTTCGGGGAACTTGGCCAAATGCTTGCGGTCGAGCACCAACTTGGCCGCCGGGTCGACCGGATCGATGCGGTCCTTCTCGTAGGCCAGGCGCCGCAGCACGAGGCCCCATTTGCCTTTGCGCTTTTCCAGGAAATCGTAGAAGCGGCCGGTGCAGACCACGTCGCACTTAACGCCCTCGACCTCGGCGCGCTGTGTGATCGTCATCTTGGTCTGCGCGATGGCGCGCTTGCCCTTGATGTCGATGCTCATGCCGCCGAGCATGTGCCAGATGCGCACGCCGTGGTCGTAGCCCTCCTGGCTGACCTTGATGAATTCCTCGTAGGAGCCCTGGAACCAGGTGGCCCACATCTGGCCTTGCTTGTGCCAGACGGTGCGGAAACGGTCCCACAACCGGGCATCGCGCCAGAGCACCCAGTTCTCGATCAGCGCGCGGATCTCCAGGCGGTCGGCCGTTTCTCTCGGCATTTCACTCCCCCAGTCGCGGCCGGGCCTTGTCCCGACCATTCACGTCTTTATTGTCTAACTTTAGGCGCGGCGTGATTATCCAAAATCAAGCGCTAGACGACTACGTCGGGGGAGCGTTCATGGCAAGGCTCGCAGGCAAGGTCGCGATCGTCACCGGCGGCGCCAGGGGCATCGGCCGGCACTATTCGCAGGCGCTCGCCGCCGAGGGCGCGCGCGTGATGATCGCCGACATCGCCGACGGCAAGGAACTCGCTGGGGAAATCGCCGGCCGCCACGGCGCGGACAGCGTGGCCAGCAGCAAGTTCGACGTCGGCGACGAGAAGGCGGTCAAGAACCTGGTCGCGCAGACCGTCGAGCGCTTCGGCCAGATAGACGTCCTGGTGAACAACGCGGCGCTCTACTCGACGCTGCATCCCAGAAATTTCAATGAATGGGACGCCGACCTGTGGGATCGCGTCATGGCGATCAACGTGCGCGGCCCTTATCTGATGGTCCGCCATGTCGCGCCGCATATGGTCGAGCGCCGTAGTGGCAAGATCATCAACATCGCATCCGGCGCCGCCTACAAGGGCGTGCCGCGCATGCTGCCTTACGTCACCTCCAAGGGCGCGATGCTCGCCTTTACCCGCGCCTTGTCGCGCGAACTCGGACAATACGGCATCGCGGTCAATTCGCTGTCGCCGGGTTATATCCTAAGCGATACCGGACTCGAGAACGCGACGCATGTGGAGGAGGAACGCATTCCGGTACGCAACAGCCGCGCCTTCAAGCGCGACGCTTATCCGGAAGACCTGCTCGGCGCACTGGTTTTCCTGGCCTCGAGCGACAGCGATTTCGTCACGGGCCAATCGCTGGTGGTGGACGGCGGCTCGGTCAATAATTAAAGTGTTGGCGCGATCGGCACCGCCGCCGCCAGATCCGCGGCAAGCGGCGGGGCGGGCACGCGATGCGTCAGCTCGGCGACCTTTTTCAGATGGTCGATCGCCGCCTTGGCGCCATCCGTCTTAGTCAGGTAATCGAACGTCTCGTCCTCGTCGTCCTCGATGGGCGTCAAGGCGATATCTATGTAGTTGTGCCGGTTCGGATCGTGTGCGATGCGCCACGCCGTCGCCAGAATCCAGCGCATGGTCCGGACGAATGCCGCGTTGCGCACGATCAAATCGCGGAAATAGCGCGCGTAGAACGTCAGGACGTTCTCAGGCGGCAGGCCGGGACGCAATTCGCTCGGGTGCTTCATCCGGATCAGACCGCTCTGCAGCGGATGCACCTTTTCGAACTGCATCATGGTCGAGAACTGCACCAGAACCTTGGCGAGGCTGAACATCGGGACCTTGGTGACGGCGGCGCGCTTGAGCAGCGTCTCGATGTGCGCGTGCGTGTAATACAGGTTCCACGCTTCCTCGTAGATCGACTGCAATTCGTCCCGGCTCATCTTCGGATGTTCGGTGACCGGATGCTCCAGGTCGTATTTGTTCAGGTCGCTGTCCATCGCGACGCCTTTGGTCCACATGGTCTTGTGGTCCTCGGAGCCCGGCAGCGGCGTCAGGATATTGAATTCCAGCAGATCGACCGGCAGCTCGCGCTGAATGATCTCGATGTCGCGCCGGATCGATTCCGGCGTCTCGCCGGGGAAGCCGAGAATGTAGCCCGCATAGAGAAAGATGCCCTGTTCCTTCCAGGCCAGCATCATCTTGCGGTACTCGGTGATCTTGTTCTGCTTCTTCTTGGCGGCGGCGAGATTGTCGGGATTGATGTTCTCGAGGCCGAGGAAGACGCGCGTGACGCCCGCTTTTTTCGCCTTCTCGATGAAACGTGGAATCTTGTGGCACATGGTGTCGACCTGGATCATCAGGCCGAGCGGGATTTTGTCCACCTCGCGTAGCTTGGTAAGGCGATCGAAGATCGCCTCCCATTCCCGGTTGCGTGCGAAGTTGTCGTCGGTGATGAAAAAGCGCGAGATGTTCTGCTTCCAATTGTCGCGGACGACCTTTTCGATGTCGTCGGGCGAACGGTAGCGCGACTGGCGGCCCTGCACGTTGATGATCGTGCAGAACGAGCACTGGAACGGACAGCCGCGGCCGGCATCGAAGGCCGCGTTGGTGCCGGCGGTCCGCCGCACGAATTGCCGCGGCAGAAACGGGCTCGGCGCTCCGCCGAGGCCGGGCAGATCGTTCATGTAGTTGTAGAGCGGCTTCAACTCGCCGGCGGCGGCGTCGCGCAGCAGGCCGTCGAAGCGTCCCTCGGCTTCGCCGGCGAACAGCGAGATGCCCATGGCGCGGGCGGAATCGAGGTCGATCGCAGTGCCGTCGAGCATGGCCAGGCAGCCGGATACATGGAAGCCGCCCATCGCCACCGGAATGCCCGCGTCGCGAAACGGCTTGGCGATGTCGAGGGCGCGCGGATACTGGTTCGATTGCACGCCGACCAGCCCGAGCAGGCCGAAATTGCCATGCTCGCGGAAGCGCCGGATCAGCTTCTTGACGTTGACGCGGGTATTGGTCTCGTCGATGACGTCGATGTCGATCTCGACGTCCTCTCCCAAGGCGTGCCGCTGCGCCGAGTCGAGCGCCAAGCCGTAAAGGGCGGCGAGCGAATTCGACGGAATCAGGGCCCGCCACCAACGGATGACGTAGCCGTCATCGTTGTAATGCGAGGGTTTTAGGAGAATGAGCTGAAACCGGCGCTTTGACGCCAATGGAACCACCTTTGCCGCCGACGCCAGAGAAGTTGGTATATTCGCATGGCGCGGCTCTGGCGGCAAATGTGGCTGGTCCTCCTAGNNCTAGGACGCCAGCCCACATGATAGTCAGCTAGAAGCCCCACGCCGTGCCTGCCGGCGGGGATATTCCTGCGGCCGGGCAATTGCGGTATAAAACCGCAAATTTAACGATTGGACTGAAGGGAAAACGCTCATGGCGGTCGCAACCGCAACCCAACCAGGCTCCAAACACAACGTGCAGGTAGCCCGGCAGGCTTATTACGACAAGATTTCCAAATTCCACATGGCGCCGCTCTGGGAGGTGCTCAAGGACCTGGTGACGCCGGAACCGAAGACCGACTGCCGGCCGGCGCTGTGGAAATTTTCCGACGTCAAGCGGCTGATGCTGGAAGCCGGCGATGTGATCAGCGCCGAGGAAGCCGAGCGTCGCGTGCTGGTGCTGGAAAATCCCGGCGAGACCGGCAACGCGCGCATCACGCATTCGCTGTTCGCCGGAATTCAGCTGATTCTGCCCGGTGAAATCGCCGACGTTCACCAGCACGTCTCGTCCGCCATCCGCTTCGTGCTGGAAGGCGAGGGCGCCTATACCGCGGTCGAGGGCGAGAAAACCATGATGTCGCATGGCGACTTCATCATCACCGCCAACTGGGCGCCGCACGACCACGGCAACCCCGGCAAACAGCCGGTGATGTGGCTCGACGTGCTCGATATGCCGACCGTCAACCATTTCCAGGCGTCGTTCGCCTCGCATTTCGACGAGAAGATGCAGAAGACCAATCACGCCGACGGCGACTCGTTCGACCGTTACGCTTCCGGCGTGTTGCCGGACGGCGCGCCGGCCCATCTCAATCGTTCGCCGGTGATCAACTATCCTTACGCCAAGATGCGGCCGATCCTGGAGCGGCTGAAGAAGACCGGCGACATCGACAAGCGCCACGGCGCACGCGTGCGCTACGCCAATCCGATCAATGGCGGGCCGGTGCTGCCGACCATGGGCGCCCATCTCGCACTGCTGCCGAAAGGCTTCAAGGGCGAGCCCTATCGCTCGACCGACGGCACCATCTTCGCGGTTGCCGAAGGCGGGGGCACCACCATCATCGACGGCAAGCCGTTCGAGTGGGGCGTCAACGACGTGTTCGTGGTGCCGCCGTGGAAGCGCTATTTCCACAACGCGGCGGCCGAATCGGTGCTGTTCTCGATCTCCGACCGGCCGGCGCAGGAAGCGCTCGGCATCTGGCGCGAAGGGAACTGAAGCGACGTCGACAGCGTTCTTATAGTGACGGCTGCGCCGCTTGCGGCGCAGCCGTTCGTTTATGCGGACGGAGAATACCATGCAATTTGAGCAACTGACCGCCGGCCACGGCTCGCTCACGGCGGTGCGCACCGGCCAAGGCCGCGATCTGGTGGTGCTGCATTCGCTGCTCAGCGACCGCCACGCCTTCGATCCGGTGCTGCCGGCTTTGGCGGCCAAGCATCGCGTTACCCTGATCAACCTGCCGGGCTTCCACGGCTCGCAGGCGACGCCGTTGGCGCTGATGGATGCCTACGTGGCGGCGATCGAAGACGGCTATCAGGAATTCGGCGTCGCCAACGACTCGATCCTGATCGGCAACGGATTCGGCGGCACGGTCGCGCTGGCCTTCGCTTTGGCCCATCCCGAACGGGTCGCCAAGCTGGTGCTCAGCGATGCCGCCGCCGGCTTTCCGCCCGAGGGACGCAAGCAGTTTGAAATCATGGCGGCCAAGGTCGCCGAAGCGGGCTTGGGCTCCATCGCGGAGATCGCCGCCAAGCGGGTGTTTTCGCCGGCTTACCTTGCCGCCCATCCGGAGGCGATCGAGCAGCGCAAAGCCGTGTTGTTGCAGATCGATCCCAAGGCGTTCCAGGCCGCCTGCAAAATACTGCAGGAAGCCGACCTGGAGCTGCTGCTGCATCGCATGCAGGTGCCGACGCTGGTGGTGTGCGGCGAATTTGACCAGGCCACGCCGCCGCCGCTCAACAAAGCGATCGCGGACAAGGTCGCGGGGGCTGCTTACGTGGAATTGCCCGGCTGTGGTCACTGCCCGCCGCTGGAGCAGCCGCAGGCGTTCCTGGCGGCGA
>PMAF01000313.1:0-2393 GCA_003152455.1 Hyphomicrobiales bacterium | reverse complement strand
GCGGTTTTGAGGTGGGCGACGTGCTCGGCATGGACGGCCTGCCGTTTGGCTCCGGCACCTGGGTCGTCGAGAGCGTAAACCGCGAACAACATTTGTTTCCTCCAACAGTCTTTTGATTAGCCAAGCGCCTTCAGCACCGCATTTGCGATGGCCGTCGTGCCATCACTACCGCCATATTCCATCGGCTTGGTGCCGCCGGCATAGGCCTTGTCGACCGCGCGCTCGATACGAAGCGCAGCGTCCGCCGCGGGCGGGTGATCGTGCTTATCTGCCAACCAGTCGAGCATCATCGCCGCCGACAAGATCATCGCGGTCGGGTTGGCTTTGCCCTGGCCCGTGATGTCGGGTGCAGTGCCGTGACAGGGTTGGAACACTGCGTGCTTGTCGCCGATGTCGGCGGACGGCGCGATACCCAATCCGCCGACCAGCCCGGCGGCGAGGTCGGAGAGAATGTCGCCGAACATGTTCTCCATTACCATCACGTCGAAATCCCAGGGCCGCTTCACCATCATCGCAGCGCAGGCATCGACGTAAAGCAGATCGGTTTTTACATCCGGGAATTTCGCTTTGCGCTCGGCGAATATCTTGCGCTGCCAGTTAAAGGCTTTGAATACATTGGCCTTGTCGACCAGCGTGAGGCGGCCGGGCTTGCCGCGTTTCTTGCGCCGCTCTGTCAGCTTGAGCGAGAAGTCGAACAGCCGCTCGGTGGTCTTGCGTGTCACGACGAGTGTCTCGCGCGCTTCGTCATGGGTGGTGATGCCCTTGCCCATGGAGGCGAACAGCCCTTCGGTCGATTCGCGGATCAACACGAAATCGATGCCGTGTTCCTGCGCGCCGACGATCGGGCTCGGTACGCCATGCACTAGCCGTGCCGGGCGCACGCCGGCATAGAGGTTGAAGATAAAGCGCAGTTCGACCTGCGGCATGATCTCGGTGTTGTCGGGATAGCGCACGCTCGGCAGTCCGCAGGCGCCGAGCAGGATGGCGTCGGCCTCTTCTGCGAGCTTGATCGTCGTCTCCGGCATCGACTTGCCGGTCTCGCGGTAGTGATTGGCGCCGGCGGCGCCTTCGGTGAAGCGGAATTGCAGGCTCGGCGTCGTCGCCTCGATCCGGCGCAGGATGTCGAGCGTGGGCGCCATCACCTCCGGTCCGATGCCGTCGCCGGGCAGCACGGCGATATGGAAGGCGGTATTGGCGGACATGAGGGAGCTTCCGGGATGGCATTATGGACGCAAGGTGGCTAATGAATACGCCGGAGCGCTTGCGCGCAAGGGAAGCTGGCCGAGGTTCGCTTATGCCCCGTTTTGCCGCCAATCTGGGTTATCTGTTCACCGACCGGCCGCTGCTTGAACGCATCGACGCCGCCGCCGCCAGCGGTTTCAAGGCAATCGAGCTGCAATTTCCCTACGACGTGCCGGCCTCGGAGGTGAAGGAGGCAATCGTCAGGAATAGGCTCACCATGCTCGGCCTCAATACGCCGCCCGGCGAGGGCGACGGCGAATTCGGGTTGGCGGCAATTCCGGGCCGCGAACGAGAATTTCGGGAGCTGTTTGCCCGCGCGCTGGATTATGCCGCCGCAATCGGCGGCAGCGCCGTGCATTGCCTGGCCGGCAAGGTTGCGCCCGAGCAGCGTCCCGCGGCCGAGCGGGTGTTTATCGACAATCTCAAGGCGGCCGCCGATCTTGCCGCCGAGAAAAAAATCGGACTTCTGATCGAGCCGATCAATGGCCGCGACCGGCCGAATTATTTCCTCAACCGCGTCGAGCACGCCGCCGACATTATCGGCAAGACCGGCAAGCCCAACGTCCGGTTACAGTTCGATTTCTATCACGTGCAGATCGTAGGCGGCGATCTGCTCTATCGCCTTGAAAAACACATGGCCGTCATTGGCCATCTGCAATGCGCCGCGGTTCCCTCCCGCCACGAACCGGACGAGGGCGAGATCAATTACCGCTCGATCTTCGAGGCGGTCGACCGGCTCGGCTACCGCGGTTGGATTGGTGCGGAATACCGGCCGCGCGGGCGCACCGAAGACGGCTTGGGCTGGGCCTGGCCCTATGGCGTGGCGCCGGCGCATTAACGTTTGATTAACCATCAAACTTATTGAAAACCTTTGCCTTTCCGCATTGCGCGGGCGCCGCAAATCGCTAGATTGCGCGCATGTGGAGACGTAGCAACAAAATTGGCTCGCGGCCGCCCGAAGCGCCGAATGCGCTCAANNCGGCCGAGCGGTCGGCCGTGGTCGTCGACTTGCGCGACGCCGAACTGGCGCGGCTCGAACTGCTCGACGAGGCGCTCGACCCGGTGTTCAAGGACATTCCGGCCGGTGTCGAATTGTTCGACCGCGGCGTGAGCAAGGGCAGCGTGGCGCGGCTGTGGGTCGACGTGATCGC
>PMAF01000083.1 GCA_003152455.1 Hyphomicrobiales bacterium | reverse complement strand
GATCTGCTCAATTTAATTGGGTCTACGACGGCGGCGGCGGCGGGCCCGTACATTCGGCCGTAGCGGCCGTGGTGAGGGCTTACGCCCTCGCCACCTCTTTCGATAAAGACGCTGCTCGCTAGGCTCGCACCTCTTGTCTCTGGAACGCGACATAGCTGCCGACGAACAGCAGGATACTCGCCGCNNCCCCCTCCAACTGGCTCAAATAGACCGGCCCGAGCGTGCGGGTGGTCGGATCGAGCAGCGCCAGCACACATTCGCCGAACAGCGTGGAGGGCGACAGCCGCGTCAGCATCTGCGCGGTGGTGACCAGCGTGGCTTGGTGCTCGGGCGACACTAAAGCCTCGGCAATCGCCGGCGCCAGCGCCGGCCAGATCACCGAAAGGAACAGCCACAGGCCGAGCGTCACCAGCGCCGCGGTGGCGGCCGAGCGGAAGATCACCGAGAACAGCATGGCCAGCGCCAGCCAGACCCCGGCATAGGCGATGGTCACCAAGAGGAAGATCAGCGCGCGCGCCATCTCCTCGCCCCCCGGCGGCACGCCCAGCATGATCAGCCCGAGCCCGATCACCAAGAGCCACAAGCACACCAAACTGATCGTGATGACGGCCAGACCGCCAAGGAATTTTCCGAACAGTAGCGCGTCGCGATAGATCGGCTGCGATAGGATGCGCGACAATGTGCGCCGGTTATGCTCGCCGTTCACCGCATCGAAGCCGAGCCCGATCGCCATCAGCGGCACCAGGAAGCCGAGGAACGCCACGAAAGACGGCAGCGGCTCGCGCGCGGTGGTGAACAGCCGCAGGAACAAAAACGGGTCCTCGGCGGTGACGGCGCGGATCTGCTGGATGGCGCCGAAAACCGCGGCGAGCGCGGTCAGCACGACCAGCCATTCCAGCACACGCATGCGCGCGCTACTGAGATGGTCCGACAATTCTTTCAGGGTCACCACGCCCAAGCCCTGGAGCGCTGAGCCTTCACGCCGCATGACGGCCCTCCTCCGCGTTCTGGAAATAGCGCGTGTAGATGGTCTCGAGACTAGGCTGATCGAGCGAGAGCTGCTTGAGCCTCCCGCCGGCAGCAACCACCGCGGCCGCGGCCTCAGCCCGCAGATCGCGATCGCAGGTCATGCGGAAACGGCCGGGGCCGGGCTCCGCAACGCTGCGCACGCCCGGCAGCGCCGAAAGATGCCTGGCGATGCCGTTGCCGCCGTCCGCTTCGACCTCGACGGCGTAACCGCCGCCCAGCACCTGGCGGCCGAGCTCGGGCACGGTGCCCATCAGCACGATGCGGCCGGCATTGAACAGCGCTACCCGGTCGCACACGCTCTGCACCCGATCGAGCAGATGCGACGAAAGCAGGATGCTCACGCCGGAAGCTTTGAGCGAACGGATCAGCTCCAGCAGCTCGACGCTGGCCTGCGGGTCGAGGCCGTTGGTCGGCTCGTCCAAGATGGCGATGCGGGCGTCTTTCATCACGATTTCGGCAAGCCCCAGGCGCTGGCGCATGCCGTGCGAGAAGGTCGCGACTTTCTTGTTCGCTACCTCGCTCAAGCCGACGCGGGAGAGCGCGGCGGCGATCTTCTCACCGCGCGTCTCGGCAGCTATGCCCATCAGCCGCGCGGTGTAGTGCAGATTGTCGGCGGCCGTCAGGTAATCGTAGAAGCCGACCGAGTCCGGCAGATAGCCGACGCGACGCTTGACCGCCAAAGGCTCGCGCATCGGATCATGCCCTAATATGCGAACCTGGCCGGCGCTGATGTCGCTCAAGCCGAGCAACATCAGGATGGTGGTGGTTTTTCCGGCGCCGTTCGGACCGAGCAGTCCGAAGATTTCACCGGCGTCGACCGTGAACGTCACGTCGTTCACCGCAAGTGCGGCCCCGTAACGTTTGGTGAGGCCCTTGGCCTCTATGACGGGTTCGCTTATCGCCGGCCGAACCGTGCGACGGCGCCCACCATGATCAGCAGCGCCGCACCGATAATACCGACGCCGGCAATCCCCCACATGGTAGAAGTGGTCACGGTGACGCGGAAATCCGCGGTGCCGTTCTCGCCACGGGTGGAGGCGGTGAGTGTGGTGACATAATCGCCTGCGATGGCCTTTTCCGGCGGGCTGATCAACGCCTGCACTTCCTTGTGTTCGTTGGGCGCAATGCGGTCGATGGTTTTCGGCTCGAACGTGATCTTCCAGCCGTTCGGCGCGTTGCCTGACAGCTGAATATTTTCGGCCGGAGCAGTGCCGGTATTGGTCACGACCACCGGAATCGAGCTCTCGCTGCCGGCGGTTGCGCGCGCGCTCAAAAGCCCTTCGCGGCCGGCCAGCGTGAGCTTGGGCTCGCCGGTGATGTCGAGATTGACCTCGGCGCTGGCTTTGGCGTCCTCAGCTCCGATGCGCGCCACCACCGGATAATGTCCGGCATCGACGGTGTCCGGCGGGCTCACCTTGAGCTTCACGTCCTTCGACTTGCCGGCGTCGACTGGGATCGCGGTCAACTGCTGGCTGCCATAGGCCTCGGTAAACGAAGTGTCGAAATTGCGCGGCGCGTCGGCGGCAAGACTGACCAGAAGCTTTTTGCCGCTGTCGTTCTTGATGGTCAGGGTATATTCGAAGCTCGAGCGCGAGGAGCCGCGCAGCTCGGGCAATTGCGGCTGCAGCGAGAGCTTGGCCGGCAATTCCTTCGCCAACATCACCGCCACCGGCAGCGCGACATGGGACGTGGCGCCATCCGCGCTGACGGTGAGCGTCTGCGTACCGATCTTTGCGTCCTTCGGCACATCCAGCCGCAGGTCGAATGACACGCTGTCGTCGGTTGCCGGCATGGCCGCCGCGATCGGCTGCCCGCCGCCGAGCAGCGTCGCCGTCCAGCCTTGCGGGACGCCCGCTACCGAGAGTGTGAGCCGCTCAGGCACGAGTGCGTAGTTACGCAGCTTTAAGCTTACCGTGGAGGTAGTGCCGGGCTGCACGGTGACCGCCGGATAGTCGGTCAGCAGGTAGAGGCCCTTGATGTCGTGATTGGTGTCGGCGGCGAAGGCGGGCGCCGCAAGCGCGAGCAATGAAATAATGAGCGCGAGAAAACGTATCGGCATGGCGAGCGACTCCTCCGGGGCCTCCCCCACGAGAGGTCCCGCCGCAACGCCGCCCCCGATATGGAAACACGGGCGAAGAGCCGTGTATGTGACGCGGGGGCTTGTCGCTCACAATCTTGACAAAATTGTGGGTCGCGGGCGCCATCATTTATCATAAGAGTGTTGTTGCGTTGCAAAAAACTAAAGCCTGTGCATTGCCCTTCAAACGAAATTGCATCGCTGATATATGGTGCCTCGGGCACTCGGGGGAGGCAAA
>PMAF01000156.1 GCA_003152455.1 Hyphomicrobiales bacterium | reverse complement strand
GCAGGCCCGTCGCTTCGCCAGCCTTGCCCGGGCGCAATTCATCGCCGAAGAGCCGATCGCCCTGCCGGCCGCGGTCGCATGACGAGACCTCTGGTATGCGCATTTGCCGATTGGCAGGGACCGCGCCTCGCCGCTCTCAACCCCGCAAAAGCCCGCAGGTTCGAGGCCTTTGCGCCTGGGTTAGAGACTTTAGGGACTGAGTGGACTGCGTGGCGGCGGTGACCTGACGGATATTTTGTACCAGCGCGGTTGAGANNTTTGCACGGCCTGATCTAGCGGCGTCAGGAATGGGTTCATCGTCTGCGGCGCAGGTGGTCGATATCCGAGCGACGAGTGCGGTCTGACCGTGTTGTAATGCTTCCGCCATTGCTCGATGACAATCTGTCCTTCCTTCAGGCTGTAGAAGATTTCACCGTTGAGCAGCTCATCCCTTAGTTTGCTGCGATATCTCTGCAGTCCGACAGGCCTCTGGGGCAGATTTGCCCTGTGCCATCGATACTTCAATCTGGCGAAGCAGCGTCACAATCTGCTCCGCGCTGAACCTCTTCTTCGGCATGACCAGCTCCTTTCCAAGCTATTCTCTCACAACGCTTGGTCCAAAAAAGCCAGGTCAGGTCAGTTTCCGGCAGGGACAGCCGCTACATCATCCTTGCTCGCAGGTTGAACAGGATGACAAGCGTTCCCGAGACCATCAGGATCACGATCAACATCGAGAACAGGATCAGCTGAAGATCGTCGCGCGCCGATTTCCGGAGACTGATGTGCAGGAAGAAACGGAAGTGGACCACCGTTTGGACGACCGCCAGCCCGAGCACGATGGCGAGAGTCGTCGTCGAGGCGAAGCTAGGCCAGTGCACTGCCGCGAAGGCCGCGCCGGTGAGCGCGAGCGCGACGCAGTAACCGATCGCGTAAGAGCGAATCTCGTCGCGCTTGCTGTCGTTCGGGCCGCTCATCGGATCAGTCCCTGGAGATAGACGACCGAAAAGATTGCTATCCAGACGATATCGAGAAAATGCCAGAACAGACTGAGCCGCAAGATGTTAATCTTGACGCGAGCGTCCAGCCCGAACGTCATCACCTGAACCATCATCACGATTATCCAGACGCTTCCGAAGAAGACGTGAAGCCCGTGCAGTGGCACCAGAGCGAAGAAGGACGAAAGATATCCGCTGCGGGTCGGATAGGCGCCATCGCCGAACATCGTCGTGAAGTCGTGCAGCTCCATGCCGAGAAAGGCGGCCCCGAGAACCAGCGTCACGCCCATCCAGCTGAGTAACTGTCTGCGCGACGCTCCGTGCTTCATCGCGACCGACACCATGCCGAAGGTGAAGCTGCTGGTCAGCAGCGTCAGGGTTTCGAGGAAGGCGGAAAGGATCTTGTACTCGCTAGCCGGTGTCGGCCCGCCGACGGTCGCGGGCAACATGACGCCGTAGGTGGCAAAGAGCAGCGCGAAGATCACCGCGTCACTCATCAGGAATACCCAGAAACCGAATACCGCGCTGCCCGCCTGCCCATGCGTCAGCTCGTCGGTGTCGCCGAGATTGAGGCCCGCGTGTTTGATCTCGTTAGCGCTCAACTCGAAACCTCGGCCACGCCTTGGTTGACGGATGTCATCTCGACCTCTCGCGAGGTCGGCGTCGCCTCGGCCACCGCGCGTAGCCAGCGCCGTTCGGTGCGCTTAACTTCGTCGGGGGGGAAGATCTGGTGGACATGACGGGCAAAGCTGCGGGCGATCACGGTGGCAATGATCGCCAGCACGCCGATGATCGTGAGCCACCACATGTGCCAGACGAGGCCGAATGCCGTTGCCGCGCCGACCACCCCGATCATAGGACCGGTCATGCTGCTTTTGGGAAGCTCGATGGCATCATAGGATGCAGGCGGCGCATAGGGATCATCCCTTCGCTTGGCATCGAAGAACGGGTCCCGGCCGTGGACTCGCGGGATGCACGCGTAGTTATATTCCGGCGGCGGAGCGGAGGTCGACCATTCGAGCCCACGCCCATCCCAGGGATCGCCTGCAAACACGCCGTTGGCGTCGCGCTCACGAATGCTAACCCAGAGCTGGACGAACAAAGCGCCGAGCGCGGCAACCAGGATCAACGCACCGACCCCTGCAAGATAGAACCATGGCCGAAATATCGGATCGAACATCCCTTGCGTTCGCCGCGCCACACCGGCCGCGCCCAATACATAGAGCGGCATGAAGGCGATATAAAAGCCAACCACCCAGCAGGCAAAGGAGATGCGGCCCCATTTCTCGTTGAGCCGGAAGCCGAACGCCTTAGGAAACCAGTAATGATAGCCCGCGAGCATCCCGTAGAGCAGCCCCGGGATAAGCATGTTGTGGAAATGCGCCACGAGAAACAATGTATTGTGAACCAAATAGTCGAGCGGGGGAAAGGCGAGGAGTATCCCGGTAAAGCCGCCCAGCACGAACGTCATCATGAAGGCGAGTGAATAGAGCATCGGCACGGTGAACCGCACCTGCCCGCGAAACATTGTCCAAATCCAGTCATAGATCTTGACGCCCGTGGGCACGCCGATCGTCATCGTAGCGATGCCGAACACAGCGTTGATGTCGGCGTTCTGGCCCATGGTGAAGAAGTGGTGGACCCACACCGTGAACGACAGCAGTGCGATTGCCATCGTCGCGAGGACCAGCGATGTGTAGCCGTAAAGCTGCTTGGTGGAGAAGGTGGAAACAACCTCCGAATAGACGCCGAAGGCGGGCAGGATCAGGATATAGACCTCCGGATGGCCGAACAGCCAGAACAAGTTGGCGTAGTTCATCATGTTGCCGCCGAGGTCGTTCGTGAAGAAATGGAACCCCAGATAGCGGTCGAGCGCGAGCAGCGCGGTCGCGACAGTCAGCGCCGGCATCGCGAAGATCATCAGGATGCTGGTGCACAGCGACGTCCACACGAACAGCGGCATCCGCATCAGATACATGCCGGGGCAACGCATCTTGTAGACGGTGACGGCGAAATTGATCCCCGTCAGCGTCGATCCGATAGACCCCAGAGTCACCGCCCAGATCCAGTAGTCGGGCCCCACGCCGGGGCTGAAGGCGAGCTCCGTATAAGGTGGGTAGCCGCTCCAGCCGCCGGTCGAGAACTCGCCGATGACGAGCGACACCATCATCAGCCCGGCGGCCCCGCCCGTCAGCCACAGGCTGATCGAGTTAAGCAAAGGGAAGGCGACGTCGCGGCTGCCGATCTGGAGGGGCATGACATAATTGATGAGGCCGACGAGGAACGGCATCGCCATGAAGAAGATCATGATGCTGCCATGCGTGCTGAACAATTGCGCGAAATGATCGGGGGCAATGAAGCCAGCATTGTCGATCGCTGCCGCCTGCTGCATCCGTATCAGCACCGCCTCGATCAACGCGCGGCTGAGCATCACGAAGGCCAGTACGATGTACATGATGCCGATTTTCTTGTGATCGAGGCTGGTGAGCCATTCGGACCAGAGATAGCGCCACTTGCCGAGCCGCGTGATCAGCACGACGACCACGACAGCACCGATGATGACGAGCAACGCGGCGCCGGCGCCGATGATCTCGCTGGCGGTGGGATTTTCCCAGGCGCGAACGAACGGCAGCGCGTGCCAGTCGAAGCGACCCAGCACCGCGGGCCAGATGCCCTGAGTCATCATCGGGGCTCCTGAGACTGGACGAGGATATTCTGGAACAGACGCTGCGGGACCGACGAGAAGACAATCGGTTGCGGCGGTGACGACTTCCGGAAGAGTTCGGCATAGGCTGCGGCGTCGAGCGGATGAGCAGACGCGCGCGCGTGCTCCACCCAACGGTCATAGTCGGAAGGCGAGAGCGCGATCACGTTGAACTTCTCGTTCTGGAAGCCGGTTCCATTGAACTGCGTGTTCTCGCCGCGATAGACACCCGGTCGGGATGCGGCGAGGTTGAGCTGGGTCGTCATCCCCGCCATCGCGTATATCTGGCCTGCGAGCTGAGGGATCAGCAATGCCTGCATCACCGTGCCGCTGGTCAGGCTGATATGGACGGGCCGGCCGACTGGTATGAATAGCTGGTTGACGGCCGCGATACGCTGGTCCGGATAGATGAATAGCCATTTCCAGTCGAGCCCCACCGCCTGAACCTTGAGCGCCGGCAGGTTCGACGCGATCGGCCGATAGGGGTCGAGCGTATGCGTATAGTGCCACAGCACGAAGCCGAGGCCGATGACGATTCCGATCGGCGGGATCCAGATAAAGCCTTCGAGCGTCCAAGAAAAATTCCAGTTCGGCCTGAACGCGCTATTCTTGTTGGACAGCCGATAATGCCAGGCGATGAGTGGGGTGAGCAGCAGCACCGGCCCGGCGACGAAGACCAGCACGATTCCCACGATCACGTAGAGGTGCGACTGGCTCGCGGCGATCGGACCGGCGTAATTCATCACGCTGAGCTTCAGCACGTCGCATCCGCTGAGCACGAAAAGCAGCGGAATTGCGAAAAGGAGAGGCCGACCGCGCGATACTTTCATCCGCCGGCTCGCTGGATCACGGGGCCGGAAAGGAACAAGGCGGTGTTGATCAGGCCCAGATGCGTCAACGCCTGAGGAATGTTGCCGGTCAGGTTGCGGTTGCGCACATCATACTCCTCGCTGAGCAGGCCCACATCGTTTGAAAGCCCGATCACCCGCTCCAGCAGTGCAGCCGCCTTATCGTCGCGGCCCTGCATCTTATAACAATCCGCCAGCCAGCACGAACAGGCGAGGAAAGCACGCTGCAACCACAAGTCAGAGACCGACGGCCGAATCCATGCCAGCTTTCGACTGGAAGCTATCGGATCGCCAAATTGCTGCCGTTGCCAGCTATATGCGCGCACTTGGCGGTCTTTTTCATTTCAAATTGTATGTGATTGCCTGCTGGCGCAGGGGCACGCTTCAATTGTAG